>NZ_CP128477.1:2370000-2670000 GCF_030369675.1 Peteryoungia algae
TCTCCTCCTGCAGGGGCTCTTCATCGCGCCCTTCGACCTTCCGCAATACGGGATGAACGTGACGACGCTGGTCATTCCGCTCTATGCCATCAGCCAGCTCGCCAGCCGCATCATTCCGGAGAGAAAAGCCTATGTCGATCTCGGCTACCGCGACGCGCTCGCCCTCTCCACGACCTACCAGGGCGGCATCGTCGCCTGGGTCGCCTTCTGGGTGCTTTACGGCAACGGCTTCACCGCCGAGAGCCTTAGCAGCATCGCAACCTTCGGCGCTGCCTATATGACGGTGATCCTGGCCGAGCCGCTTGTCGATCTCGCCGTCCTGGCTGCGGCCAAGTCGCTGCGCAAGGCGACCGACAGTGGTCTCTTCAACGAGCGCCTGCATCGCGCAGCCGCCTGATTGCACGCGGAACGAAAGGGCGCATGGCATCCGCCATGCGCTTTTTCTTTGAAACGACCACCGCTTTCGGGTACCGCGAGACAGAAACCGCACCGTGAAACGTGCCCCGACCGCCGAGACATCGAGGATATCCATGCGCGTCCTGTCCGAAGCCCATTTTCCAGAACTGCCGAACTACTACCGTGGCAAGGTGCGCGAGAATTACGACCTTCCGGACGGCAGCCGCATCATCATCTCCACAGACCGCCTCAGCGCCTTCGATCGTATCCTCACCTGCATCCCCTACAAGGGCCAGGTGTTGACCCAGACGGCCCGCTACTGGTTCGACAAGACCAGCGACATCTGCCCGAACCATGTGATCGCCTATCCGGATCCAAATGTCGTGGTCGGCAAGCGCCTCGATATCCTGCCTGTGGAAATTGTCGTGCGCGGCTATCTTGCCGGCACCACCGGCACCTCGATCCTCACTCTCTATAAGAAGGGCGAGCGCCAGATGTACGGCATCACCCTCCCCGAGGGCATGCGCGACAATGAGAAGCTCCCGACCCCGATCATCACGCCCACCAGCAAGGAATTCGACGGCGGCCATGATGAACCGCTCACCCCGGCCGAAATCGTAGACAAGAAACTCCTGACCTCCGAGCAGTGGGACACGCTCTCGCGCTACGCCCTCGCACTCTTTGCCAGAGGTCAGCAGCTCGCGGCCGAACGCGGCCTGATCCTTGTCGATACAAAATATGAGTTCGGCACCGATGAAAACGGCACGATCATTCTTGCCGACGAAATCCACACGCCCGACAGCAGCCGCTATTGGATCGCTGACAGTTACCAGGCGAGCTTCGAAAAGGGCGAACGTCCGCAGAGCTTCGACAAGGATTTCGTCCGTGCCTGGGTTGCGGACCGCTGCGACCCCTACAACGACGAGATTCCCGAAATCCCCCAGTCGCTGGTCGAGGAGACGTCGAGAGTCTATATGAAGGCTTATGAAGCGATCACCGGAGAGACCTTTGTGCCTGACGACAGCGGCGAAAGCCCATCGGCACGGATCCACGGCAATCTGGTACGCTATATGGGCTAGGAGGAGGCCGAAACGTCATGGATCACGATTGCCGCGCCCGAGCGGGAGATTGCAGCGACATCGAGCTCAAGGGTCGGGTGGCACGACGTCCGCGCAAATCCGCCGAGGAAACGCGCGAAGAGATCCTTAACACGGCTGAACGCCTCTTCCGGACCCATGGTTTTGCCAGCGTTGCGATCGCCGACATAGCGGCAGAATTGTCCATGTCGCCGGCAAATGTCTTCAAGCATTTTCGGACCAAGGCCAGCCTCGTCGACGCGATTGCCACGCGGGCGATCGAGGAGACGGTCGCGTCGCTCCGGAACCTGTCGCGGGATCGCCCGGTTCCCGAACGACTGTCTGCATTGGCCCATCACCTCATGCAGGAACATGTGTCCGGACGCCTCGATGCTCCCTTCGTCTTCGAGATGATCCTCGTCACGATCACCGAAGAGCTCGATTGCAACGACCGCTTTCGCAGTATGGTCGTCGAGACAATCACGGACATCATCGACGATGGCATTCGGGAAGGCGTCTACCACGTTGCCGATGTGCCACGTTTCGCCAATGCAGCCTTCGACGCGCTTGCCTGTGTCATTCATCCTGTCATGACCGGGTTGGAGGATGCTGACATTATGGCAACACGATGCGATGATGTCGTCGCGTTGATCGACGCCGCATTGCGCTTGCCGCTTGCTAAGTGACGATATCTGATTTACGTCACTTTCACGATAGACCTGCCATCGTGTCAGACGGTTGGGCAATGTCATAGTCACGATGGTTCCCTCAGTTCCAGCCCGTGGTGAGAATTGCCCGCCCCTTCGACCTTGTCATTATTTGGGATTCTCCATGCGCCGAAGCTTCAAGTTCGCCTCTGTCATTCTTGCATGCACCGCCATCCTCGCGAGTTGCAGCGACCAGGAAACAGCCCAGAACGCCGGCGGCGCAGGTCCCGGCGGCGAGCGCCCGCCCACAGCCGTCAGCGTCGTCGCCTTGACCAAGGCACCTCAGACGCTGACCGCCACACTTCCCGGTCGCGCAGCCGCCTTTCAGACCGCAGAGATCCGTCCGCGGGTCAGCGGCGTGATCAAGGAAATCGCCTTCAAGGAAGGCAATGAGGTGAAGGAAGGCGATCTGCTCTACAAGATCGAGGACGACACCTACCGCGCTGCCCAGGCCCAGGCCCAGGCAAGCCTTCAGAAGGCCGAAGCCGGCGTCCCGACCGCGCAATCCAACCTTGCACGTCAGGAGCGTCTGGTCGGCAGCGGCGCCACGCAGGTAGAGCTCGAAAATGCCCGGGTCACGCTCCTTCAGGCGGAAGCCGATGTCGCCCAGGCAAGAGCAGCTCTGCGTTCCTCCGAGATCGAACTGGCCCTGACGGAAATCCGGGCACCATTTGACGGCGTGACGACAGCGTCGCGCTACTCGATTGGCAACGTGGTGACGGCAAACCAGACGGACAGTCTGATGACGTTGCGCCGCCTGGACCCGATCTATATCGAACTGACGGAATCGAGCGTCAACCTGCTGCGACTTCGGGAGGCAATTACCGACGGACGCATCAATCGCAACGAAAATGGCGCGACCGAAATCCGCCTGACGCTCGAAGACGGCCACGAATATCCTGTTGTCGGCAAGCTCGACATGTCCGAAATGGCGGTCAGCCAGACCACCGGCACCTTTTCAATCCGCGCCGTGTTCGACAATCCCGAAGGCTTGATCCTGCCGGGCATGTATGTTCGTGCGACGGTGACGGTCGGGACCGAAGAGGGCTTCCTGATCCCCCAGCGTGCGGCAACCCGTGCGGCAAACGGCGAGCTTTCGGCAAAGTTCGTCTCGGCGGACAACAAGGTGGAAACACGGATCTTCGATGAAGCACAGGTGTCGGGCAACAATTGGCTGGTTGCGAACGGCATAAGCGATGGCGACAAGCTCATCGTCGATGGCTTCCAGTGGATCGCCGACGGCGCGCCGGTCCAGCCCGTCGAGGCCAAGATCAATGAAAACGGGATCGTCGAAGAGACAGCGGCGCCGGCTGCCGCCCCTGCTGCACAACCCTGATCGTGCAACAGGCAAGGCAAACGACGCGTAAAGGATAATCCATGGCCCAGTACTTCATTCGCCGCCCAATCTTTGCTTGGGTGATCGCGATCATCATCATGCTCGGCGGCGCGCTCGCAATCTCGACTCTGTCGATCGCGCAATACCCGGAAATCGCACCAACCACGGTGCAGATCGCCGCGAGCTACAACGGCGCGAGCGCCGAGACGGTGGAGAAATCCGTCACCTCGATCATCGAGGACGGCATGACCGGCCTTGATGACCTCACTTACATGACGTCGTCTTCGAGCACCGGCTCCGCCCGCGTGTCCCTGACCTTCGGCAATTCGATCGATCCGGAAATTGCGCAGGTCCAGGTGCAGAACAAGCTGCAATTGGTCCAGTCGCAGCTCCCCGATACGGTCCAGAGCGCCGGCATCTCCGTCACGCGCTCCACGTCGAGCATCCTGCTCGTCGGCGCGCTTGTTTCGACCGACGGCGCCCGTAGCAATGTCGAGCTCGGCGACATCTTCTCCTCCCAGATCGAAGACCAGATCAAGCGCCTGGAAGGTGTCGGCAGCATCGAAGTGTTCGGCACTGGCTACGCCATGCGCGTCTGGCTCGACCCCTACAGGCTCAACAAGTTCCAACTTACGCCGACCGATGTGACCTCGGCGATCCAGGCACAGAACACCCAGGTCTCCGTGGGCGCCCTCGGCAGCCAGCCCGCGCCGGAAGGCCAGCAGCTGACCGTCACCGTGACGGCTCAGAGCCAGCTGCAATCAGTGTCCGACTTCGAAGCGATCATCCTCAAGACCGAGACCGATGGTGCAACCGTTCGGCTGAGCGACGTTGCCCGCATTGAGGTTGGACAGGAAAGCTACGGAACGAAGACCCGCTCGAACAGAAACCCGGCGACCGGCTTCGCCGTCAATCTCGCAACCGGAGCGAACGCACTCGACACCGCCGAGCGCGTGAAGGACCAGCTGGACGGTATTGCCTCGTCGCTGCCCGAAAACGTGGTCATCACCTACCCTTACGACACGACGCCCTTCGTCGAACTGTCGATCGAGAAGGTGGTGCACACCCTCATAGAGGCCATCATACTGGTCTTCGTGGTTCTTCTCGTATTCTTGCAGAACCTGCGCGCAACCATCATACCGATGATCGCCGTACCGGTCGTTTTGCTTGGCACCTTCGGCATTCTGGCCATCACCGGATACTCGATCAACACGCTGACGATGTTTGCCATGGTTCTCGCCATCGGCCTGCTCGTCGATGATGCGATCGTCGTCGTGGAAAACGTCGAGCGCATCATGACGGAAGAGGGGCTATCCCCTCTCGAAGCCACGCAGAAGTCCATGGGTGAGATCACCGGCGCAATCGTCGGCATCGCCCTCGTCCTGACAGCCGTCTTCATTCCGATGGCTTTCTTCGGCGGCTCGACCGGCATCATCTATCGCCAGTTCTCCGTTACCATCGTGTCCGCGATGCTCCTGTCGGCCCTGGTCGCCATCGTTCTGACGCCGGCGCTCTGCGCCACGATGCTGAAGCCAGTCGATCATCACAAACCGAAGCGCGGACCTGGCGCCTGGTTCAATCGCAACTTCGACCGGGCGACTGGTGGCTATGTCTCTTCGATCGGCTACCTGTTGAAACGTCCACTGCGCGTCATGCTGATGTTCGCTGTCGTGATCGGCGGCATGAGCTGGCTCTTCCTGCGCCTGCCCTCCTCCTTCCTGCCGCAGGAAGACCAGGGCGTGCTGATGACCATCGTTCAGCTGCCGAATGGCGCAACCGTCACACGCACGGAAGAGATCATCACGAAGATCGAGGACTACTATCTCGACAAGGAAAAGGATGCGATCCAGGACGTATTCTCGGTGTCGGGCTTCTCTTTCGTCGGTGCGGGCCAGAACTACGCTCTCGTCTTCGCCAAGTTGAAGGACTTCGAGCTGCGGACAGACCCACAACTTGCAGCAGCAGCCATCGTCCAGCGCGCCATGGGCTATTTCTTCACCCTGCGGGACGCTCAGGTATTCCCGCTACAGCCGCCGGCTATCCCGGGTCTCGGCACCTCCAGCGGCTTTTCGATGTATCTCGTCGACAGCGGCAAGCGAGGCACCGAAGCCCTGACAGCAGCCTCGCAGCAATTGATGCAGGCCGGCAACCAGAACGGCAATGTCAGTTCGCTGCGCTCGAACAATCCGCCGGCGGAGACCCAGCTGAAATTCCTGCTCGATCAGGAAAAGATGGGCGCCATGGGTCTCGATATCGCAACCGTCAACAGCATGTTGTCGATCATTTTCGCCGGCCGCGACGTGAACGACTTCACGCTGAATGGCGAGTTGAAACCGGTCTATGTCCAGGGTGATGCGCCGTATCGGATGCAGGAAACCGCGATCAACGACTGGCACGCGCGCAATGCGAGCAGCGAAATGGTTCCTTTCTCCTCCTTCGTGAAGACGGAGTGGATCAGCGGCGCACCCACATTGAGCCGGTATAACGGCGTGGGGGCAATTTCCATGGAAGGCGCAGCCGGCGCTGGTGTCAGTTCTGGTACCGCGATGGACACCATGGAAGAACTGACGGCAGATCTGGATGGCGGATACACGGTCGCCTGGCAGGGCATTTCCTATCAGGAGCGCCTTTCCGGTTCGCAGGCCCCTCTGCTCTACGCACTGTCGGTTCTCATCGTCTTCCTGTGCCTTGCAGCACTCTATGAGAGCTGGTCGATCCCCTTCTCCGTCATCATGGCGGTGCCCGTCGGGGTCCTCGGCGCGGTCACGGCGGCCTACTTCTTCGGGCAGTCCAACGACGTCTATTTCAAGGTCGGATTGCTGACGACGATCGGCCTGGCGGCGAAGAATGCGATTCTCATCGTGGAGTTCGCCAAGGATCGCCAGGCTGCCGGATTGAGTGTCATTGATGCAACACTCGAAGCCGCAAAATTGCGCCTTCGCCCGATCATCATGACATCTCTGGCCTTCATCCTGGGCGTCGTTCCGCTGGCGATTGCCACCGGGGCTGGCTCGGCCGCGCAAAATTCCATTGGTATTGGCGTACTTGGCGGAATGTTCACCGCCACGGCGCTCGGAATTTTCTTCGTTCCATCGTTCTTCGTTGTAATCCGGCAGGTCTTTGGTGGTGCTAGCCCGAAAGATCATCTGTCGTCGCAATGATTGACAAACTATCTTAACCAACTATTGCGTAGGGTGCTGCGGTAGCCTGCGTTTGTAAGTCGGTCGCTGGCTCGGGGTAATCAATCACCTCGTCGTAGCAAGACCGGGGACTTTTACAGGAACACGTGATGCTCAAGATTCGTGCTGCCGCACCGCTCGCCTTGCTTATTCTATCCGGCTGCGTCGTTGGTCCAGAACATGAGGCGCCTCAGACCGCCCTGCCCGTCAAGTTTTCCGAAGGCAGCGCTCGCGCGGCTGCGGACGTGACACTGGCTCCATGGTGGACCGCCTTCAATGATCGTCGCCTGAATGGCCTTGTCGAAACCGGTCTTGCCCAGAACCTCGACGTGCTCCAGGCGATCGAACGCATTACATCGGCTGAAGCGAATTTCGAGGCGGCCGACTCCGGTGCTTTCCCGCAGGTCAACGCCGGTGCTGACCATCAGATATCCAGGACCAATGGCAGCGGCTCTCTCTCGAGCCGCGACAGCGACACAACCAACACTTCGACGGGCACTCTGAGCGTTTCCTGGCTCATCGATCTCTTCGGCCAGTATCGCCGCTCCAAGGAAAGCGCCAAGGCATCGCTCGACGCAGCCTATGCGAGCGCCGATGTGGCCCGCCTGACCTTCCTGTCCAGCGTCGTGACGGCCTATGTCGATGCGCGCTACTATCAGGAGCGCATTGCGATTGCCCGCAAGAACCTCGGATCGCGCCGTGAAACGCTCGAACTCACCCGTCTGCAGCTCGAAGCCGGCGCCGCTTCCAGATTGGACGTCGTCCAGTCCGAAGGTCTCGTCAATTCGACGCTTGCAGAAATCCCGGGCCTCGAGATCTCCTTCCGCCAGTCGGTCCACCGCATCTCGCTTCTGCTCGGCCTGCCGGCGACCACGCTGCTCGCCGACCTGCAGAAGGGTGCCGCCCAGCCTTACGCTCGCCGCGGCGTCAATGCAGGCGTTCCCGCCGATCTGATCCGCAATCGTCCGGACATCCGAGCCGCCGAACGCAATCTTGCAGCTGCCACGGCCGAGATCGGTGTCGCAGAAGCCGCGCTTTACCCATCCATCTCGCTCAGTGGCTCGATCTCGCCGATACTCGTTGCGACGTCGGCTGCCAGCGGCAAGTCAACCTCCTGGGGCTTCGGTCCGAGCCTGGATCTGCCGATCTTCGACGCAGGCGCTCGCCGCGCCAACATCAAGGCCCGCGAAGCGGCGGCCCGCCAAGCCTACCTCGCCTGGAAGCAGACGGTCCTCAGCGCGGTCTCGGAAGTCGAAAACGCGCTCGTTGCCGTCAGCCGGACCCGTCAGACCGTTTCGGCCCTGACTGCCACTGTGCGCTCCTACGAAGAAGCCCTGTCGCTTGCCACGGCGAGCTATCGTGACGGCGCCTCTTCTCTGCTCGACGTGCTGGATGCCCAGCGTAACGTCGCCAGTGCGCAGGCAAACCTTGCTCAGGCTGTTCAGCAGCTGGCGAACGGCTACGTGTCGCTCAACGTCGCCGTCGGTGGCGGTTACGCCTGGGGTGGCGCCAAGACCGTGGTCGCCAGCAAGTAAGACTGCAAGGCAAGACATTCGAAGCCCGGCACCGGAAACGGTAGCCGGGTTTTTCTTTGCCTGAATCTCAGAAGGTGGCGGGCGTGTTGATCCAGATAAGCACGGTCTCACCGCTCGAGACGTTGCGCCACGAATGCGGCCTGCGGCTTTCGAAATAGAAGCTGTCACCGGCATTCAGCTCGAAGAACTTGTCGCCATCGAGGATGATCTCGAGGCTGCCCGAGAGCATGTGAATGAACTCCTCGCCCTCGTGTTGATAGGCGCCTTCGCTGGAAGCACCCGGCGCCAGCTGGAAGCGATTGCATTCCATCAGGTTTTGCCCCTCGGCCAGCACCTGCACCACCACACCTGAGGACGTGGTGGGCCATGACGCCCACTTGCCGTCGCGGATGAGGGACTCGCCGCCTCGCCCCTCCTCTTGCCCGCTGAGAGAGGCCAAGGTCGTGCCGAGGTGACGGGCCACTTCGTGCAGCGCTGTAAACGACAAGCCCTGCGATGTCCGCTCGAAGGTTGAGAGCTGCGAAACGGAGACGCCGGTTGCTTGCGCCACGTTCTCAAGGGTCTTGCCTGCATCCCGACGTAGCCGCCGGATGCGTGTACCCGGCCGGACATCGGCTGCATCGTCCTCCGCTTCGCCAATTTCCTCGTCGACCTCCAGGATCGCGTCACGCAAGGTCTCGCGAATGGCTGCGGGATTAAGGCCCCTCTCGCTCCTGAGCCAGGCAATCCGCTTCAGGCGATCCATGAGCGCGCGATCGTAGAGCCGCTGGCCGGTCGCAGTCCGGATCGGCTGGATCAGATCCTGACTTTCCCAGAGGCGGAGCGTCGACGGCGACACCCCCGCCATCCTTGCAGCCTCTGCTATCTTGAACCGGATGTCGTCCACGCTGCCCCCAGGGAAATGTCGCAGTCACGGGTGATAATGCCGACAAGACATATTGCAAGTCTACAGAAAAAATGTAGGAAATATGTAACCGCGCGATCAATGACCGAAACGACGCCGCTGGCAACCCTTCGCATAGGACGGAAACGATGAAGAACGCCGAAATCTCAGCCCGCAAGAACGACGCCATCTCCCGCGGCGTCGGCATGACCACGCAGATCTATGCCGACAAGGCGGAGAACTCTGAGATCTGGGACGTCGAGGGCAACCGCTACATCGATTTTGCCGGCGGCATCGCCGTCCTGAACACCGGCCATCGCCACCCCAAGGTGGTCGAGGCGGTAAAGGCGCAGCTCGATCGTTTCACCCACACCTGCCACCAGGTCGTTCCGTATGAAAACTATGTCGCATTGGCTGAACGCCTCAACAAGATAGTACCCGGCAACTTCGAGAAGAAGACGATCTTCGCAACGACAGGCGCCGAAGCCGTCGAGAACGCCATCAAGATCGCCCGTTGCGCGACCGGTCGCTCCGCCGTCATCGCCTTCACCGGCGCCTTCCACGGCCGTACCTTCCTCGGCATGGCGCTGACCGGCAAGGTCGCACCCTACAAGGTCGGCTTCGGCCCGATGATGGGCGATGTCTTCCACGTTCCCTTCCCGCTCGAGATGCATGGCATCGACGTCGAGACTTCCCTCGATGTGCTCGACAAGCTGTTCAAGGCCGATGTCGACCCGAAGCGCGTTGCAGCCATCATCCTGGAACCCGTCCAGGGCGAAGGTGGCTTCTACGACGTGCCCCGTCCCCTTATGAAGGCGCTGCGCGAGATCTGCGACGAACACGGCATCCTGCTGGTCGCTGACGAGGTCCAGACCGGCTTTGCCCGCACCGGCAAGCTCTTCGCCATGGAGCATTACGATGTCGTTCCGGACCTGACGACCATGGCCAAGAGCCTCGCCGGCGGCTTCCCGCTCTCGGCCGTCACGGGCCGCGCCGAACTCATGGACGCGCCTGGCCCCGGCGGCCTTGGCGGCACCTATGCCGGCAACCCGCTGGCGATTGCCGCCGCCCATGCCGTGCTCGACGTCATCGAGGAAGAACAGCTCTGCGATCGCGCCAACCAGCTCGGCAACCGGCTGATGCAGCGGCTTGAATCCATGCGTGCCGACGTTCCGCAGATCATGGACATCCGCGGACTGGGCTTCATGAATGCGGTTGAATTCAAGATCCCGGGAACCGACAAGCCGAACGCGGATTTTACCAATGCGGTGCGTCTGAAAGCGCTGGAGAAGGGCCTGATTCTTCTGACCTGCGGCGTCTACAACAATGTCGTCCGCTTCCTCGCCCCGATCACCATTCAGGACGAGGTCTTCAACGAGGCGCTCGATTTGATCGAAGCCTCGATCCGTGAAGTTGCAGCAGGAGCCTGAGGCATGACCATTTCCAAGATCCTGACGGACAAACTTAATGACCCGACACTGGCGACCGACAAGTCGCTCGTCGGCAACGACTGGCTGGCGACCAGCCAGTCGGGCAAGAGCTTCGACGTTACCAACCCAGCAACAGGCGAGGTCATCGCCACTCTGCCCGATCTGAACAAGGCGGAGATCACGAAGGCGATCGACGCCGCCTACGTCGCCCAGAAGACATGGGCAAAGAAAACCGGCAAGGAACGTGCCGTCGTGCTGCGCAAGCTGAACGATCTCATGGTCGCCAATGCCGATGACCTCGCCACCATCCTGACGATGGAAATGGGCAAGCCCTGGGCCGAAGCGCGCGGCGAAATCCTCTACGGCGCATCTTATGTCGAATGGTTCGCCGAGGAAGCCAAGCGGGTATACGGCGACACCATCCCCGGCCACCAGCCGGACAAGCGGATCATGGTGATCAAGCAGCCAATCGGCGTCGTTGGCGCAATTACGCCGTGGAACTTCCCGAACGCCATGCTGGCCCGCAAGGTCGCGCCGGCGCTCGCCGTCGGTTGCGCCATGGTGTCGAAGCCTGCCGCCCAGACCCCGCTCTCTGCCTTGGCACTCGCCATCCTCGCCGAACGCGCTGGCCTGCCGGCCGGCCTGTTCTCGGTGGTGACCTCGACCGATGCAGCAATGGTCGGCCAGGAATTCTGCGCCAATGACAAGGTACGCAAGCTGACCTTCACCGGCTCCACCAATGTCGGCAGGATCCTGATGCGCCAGGGTGCAGACCAGATCATGAAGCTCGGCCTGGAGCTTGGCGGCAACGCGCCATTCATCGTCTTCGACGATGCGGACCTCGATGCCGCCGTCGAAGGCGCGATGATCTCGAAGTACCGCAATGCCGGCCAGACCTGCGTCTGTGCCAACCGTCTCTACGTCCAGGCGGGAATTTACGACGCCTTTGCAAAGAAGCTTGCCGAGAAGGTTTCACAGCTCAAGGTGGGCGACGGCTTTGCCGAAGGCGTCACCACAGGCCCGCTGATCGATGCCAATGCCATCAAGAAGGTCAAGGAACATGTGGCAGACGCCGTGTCGAAGGGTGCGCAGATCGCGCTGGGCGGCAGCGGCGCAGATGCGGGCGAGCTTTTCTTCCAGCCCACCATCCTGACCGGCGTCACCACCGCCATGAAGGTCGCCACCGAAGAGACGTTCGGTCCTGTCGCTCCACTCTTCAAGTTCGAAACGGAAGAGGAAGTGGTGGAACTCGCCAATGCGACCGAGTTCGGCCTTGCCTCATACTTCTATTCAAAGGATCTGGCCAAGATCTTCCGCGTCGCGGAAGCGCTGGAATATGGCATGGTCGGCGTCAATACCGGTCTGATCTCGACCGAGGTCGCACCATTTGGCGGCATCAAGCAGTCTGGTCTCGGCCGCGAAGGCTCGAAATACGGCATCGATGACTATATCGAGATCAAGTACATCTGCCTCGGCGGCATTGCCTGATAAACTGGAGATCCCCGGCTTGTCCGGGGATCGTCATCGGATCTGCTCCATGGCAAGGATCCGATCCGCCACATCGCGTCCGAGACCCGCCAGCGCCTCGAAATGGTTTCCCCGCGCCGAGGACTGCCGCCAGAAGAAGCCGATGTTCCGGACACCTTCCCAGCCTTCGATTGTCAGTAGCTTGATGCCATCCTCCTTGCCGAACTCCGACCGGACATAAAGTTCGGGAAAGAGGGACAGCCCCATTTCGATCGACACCATTTGACGGATCGCATCGAGGCTCGAACCTTCATAGTCCTCGGCAAGAGTCGCCCCCGATATGTCGGCCAGCCGCCGTACCTCGTCCATGAGGCGGTGACCCGCCCCAAGAGTGAGAAGCCGCTCGCCCTTCAACCCGTCCTTCGAAATGCTGTCGAATTCCGCCAGTCGATGGGCCTTGGGCACGCCAAGGAAAATTCTTTCTCGGCAGATCTGCTGTGACACGAAGCCATCGTCCTCAGAAGGTAGCGGGCCCAGTCCGCAGTCCGTCTCCCCTTGCAGCACGGCCCTCTCCAACTGACGCGGCCGGTCCTCACGGATGTAGATCTTCAGCTCCGGATATAACTGATGGAGTGGCGGCAGCAGATAGGGCAAGAAATAGGGGCCGAACGACGGCGCCACGCCAAGCCGGATTGCTCCTCCGAGATTACCCTGTGAGCCCGTGGCAAGCGCCCTGATCTCATCGAGCCCGTTGAGGATTACTTTTGCCGCCTTGATGATCTCCAACCCGACCGGCGTAGGCATTACCTGCCCCGGCATCCGGTCCATCAGCGTCACCCCCAGCTGCTTTTCCAGAAGCGCCACCTGAACGGAGAGCGTCGGCTGCGAGACATTGCAGCGCTTAGCTGCCTCGCCGAAGTGCCCGGTCTCACCCAGCGTGACGAGATATTCCAGCTGGCGATGACTTGGGCGAAAGGGCATGACGAGGCCAATAGAGAAAAACTATCGGATTTATATAATCAATGAATTGGAACAATCAACAGCGAGACTTCATATTCGACTGGCACGAAAGGAGATCGCCATGAAGCAACTGCTGAAAGCCCTGAGAGCCCGCCACTCGATCGTCGCCGCAAAGATCGACGAGGAACAGCGTCGTCCGCAACCGGACAGCATACGGGTCCGCGCCTTGAAGAAAATAAGGCTGCATTTGAAGGAGCAGATCACTTTGCTCGAACGGGGCGATGCCACGAAGGCAGCCGCCACCCGCCCCAGGGGATCAAGCTTCGGCGGCCCTATTCTCGCCGGACGCTGATCATGTCTGCGCTCGTGATGGCGGATGCGTGACCGGTGAGAACGGCCGGCGGGGCACCCTGCACCCCGCTGGCGCCAGGGGCAAACGGGAGATGCATGAACAAAAAAAGCCCGGCGTGGTCGACGCCGGGCTTCTGCTATCGGTCTGTCAGTGCGCTCAGTTCTTGGCGCGCTCGACGTAGGAATTGTCTTCCGTCGCGATCACAACACGAATGCCGGCGTCAACATGCGGCGGCACCATGGTGCGGATGCCGTTCGACAGCATGGCAGGCTTGTAGGACGACGATGCCGTCTGCCCCTTCACGACCGGTTCGGTTTCGACAATCTCCAGCGTCACGTGACGCGGCAACTGCAGGGCAAGCGCGATACCTTCATGCATCGACAGAATGCAGACCATGCCTTCCTGCAGATAGGCCTTCTGATCACCCATGGTCTCGACGTCCACCACGACCTGGTCGTAGTTTTCCGGGTTCATGAAGTGGAAGCCCTCGCCATCCTCATAGAGGAACTGATGGTTGACGTCTTCCACGAAGGCGCGCTCGACCTGCTCCGTCGTGCGCCAGCGCTCGGAAACCTTCACGCCATCAACGATGCGACGCATGTTGACCTGCGTAACGGGTGTGCCCTTGCCGGGGTGGAAGTTCTCGGCGGTGAGAACGACATAGAGCTTACCGTCGACATCGATAACATTGCCCTTGCGGACGGAGGAGGCGATAACCTTGACCATTGGAATTCCTTGTATCTGCGCGAGACCCGTCGTAAAGGACGGCCGTCCCTGCTGACGTCTTCGAATTTCTCGGGCGGGACTAACCCAAATCCGGCAAAATAGCCAGCCCGTGTTGAGAGAAGGATCGAGAATCCGGAATGTCTGACCGCAGCCGTTCAGCCCCTGCGTGGTGGTCATCATCGGCCCACGCCGATCGACGGCCATTCCTGATCGGACGCAACCGGATCCAGGCCGCGTTTCGCGCCCGCTTCGCCGCCCAGGACTTCGTTGAGGTCGATACCGCGACCCTGCAGATCTCCCCCGGCAATGAAGCCCACCTGCATGCTTTCAAGACCGAGGCGATCGGTCACGATGGCTCTGCCGTCCCGCTCTACCTGCACACATCCCCCGAATTTGCCTGCAAGAAACTGCTTGCCGCCGGCGAAACAAGGATTGCGTGCTTCGCCCATGTCTATCGCAATCGCGAGCGTGGCCCGCTGCACCATCCCGAATTCACCATGCTGGAATGGTACCGTGTCGGCGCAGGCTATGAGCAGCTCATGCAGGACTGCGCCGACCTGATCGCCCTCGCCGCTCGAACAGCGGGCACGCAGCAATTTGCTTACGGCGGCAAGACCACCGACCCTTTCGCAGAGCCCGAACGGATTTCGGTTGCGGACGCCTTCAGCCACCATGCCGGCATCGACGTGCTGGCCACGATTGATGACGACGGCAACCCGGACCGGAACATGCTGGCGACGCAGTTGCGGCAAGCCGGCATCCGTGTCGCGGACGATGACACCTGGGCTGATCTGTTCAGCCGCGTCATCGTGGAAAAGGTCGAGCCCAATCTCGGCAATGGTCGGGTCACCATCCTCGACCGCTACCCCGTCGCCGAGGCGGCCCTTGCCCGCCCCTGCCCCGATGACCCGCGTGTAGCCGAGCGCTTCGAGGTCTATGCCTGCGGCGTAGAATTGGCCAATGCCTTCGGCGAACTGACGGACCCCGCCGAACAACGCCGCCGTTTCGAGACCGAGATGGTCGAGAAACAACGCGTCTATGGCAAGACTTATCCGCTCGACGAAGACTTTCTCGAGGCCCTGGCAGCAATGCCCGCGGCCTCCGGCATCGCACTCGGTTTCGATCGTCTTGTCATGCTTGCAACTGGGGCACTCCGGATTGATCAGGTGATCTGGGCGCCGGTGGCGGAGACCCATCTTGGCTGAGGCGACCCTGCGCAGTGTTGATAATCTCGTAACGGATGGCCTCGTCCGAGCGGAAGAGGCTAGGACCCTCGACGCCGTTGCCGCACGCTACGCCATTGCATTGACGCCGACTGTCCGCGCCCTGATCGACGTGAACGATCCTTCTGACCCGATTGCCGCCCAATATGTGCCGAGCGCCGACGAACTGGTCGAACACCCCGATGAACGCCCCGACCCCATCGGCGACCATCCGCACTCGCCCGTGGAAGGCATAGTCCATCGCTATCCGGACCGGGTTCTGCTCAAACTCGTGCATGTCTGTCCTGTCTACTGCCGCTTCTGTTTCCGCCGCGAAATGGTCGGCCCCCAGGGCGACGGAAATCTCGGCGCCGACGCGTTGCGGAAAGCACTCGACTACATCCGCGCCGACAAGCGGATCTGGGAAGTGATCCTGACCGGTGGCGACCCGCTGATCCTGTCACCGCGCCGGCTGAAGGCAGTCATGCAGGAGCTGGCGACGATCGCCCATGTCCGCATCGTCCGCGTTCACAGCCGTGTGCCGGCCGTCGATCCCGAACGCATATCCGAAGACTTGCTGGATGCGCTTAAATCCGGCGGCAAGACGCTCTATCTCGCCTTGCATGTAAACCACCCGCGCGAACTCACCCCGGAGGTCCGCAAGGCCTGCGCCCGCCTCGCGGCCGCGGGTGTCCAGCTGGTCAGCCAGAGCGTCCTTCTGAGAGGCATCAACGACAATGCCGAGACGCTGTCCGAGCTGATGCGCGACTTCGTCGAAATCGGTGTGAAGCCCTACTATCTCCATCATCCCGACATGGCACCGGGAACCAGCCATTTCCGCCTGACCATCGCAGAAGGCCAGGCGATCATAGGGGAAATGCGGACCAGACTGTCAGGCCTGTGCATCCCGCATTACATCCTGGATTTGCCAGGCGGCCACGGCAAGGTGGAGATCGGCACGAATACCCTGCGCCAAGTTGGACCAAATCGATACATCGTTCTCGATCGCCACGGGTCAGAACATGTCTACGACGGCTAGCTTGACCCTGCTTGCCGTGGAATCCGCCGAATCTGGCTCCTTTTCGCCGGTCAGTGCAGCGCTTTCATTCTGAATTTACTGAAACGCTTAGCGGAAACTTCGTCTTTCCCCTGTAAGAAATCGCTCAATAGATTTCGAACGTCCGATCGGAGGGAAAACGATGAACGAAACCATTCGCACCTTGCTGGCCAAGCTTGGTGGCCTCCCGGTCGCCGTCGATACGCTTGCAGACGAAGCTGACCTTTATGCAGCCGGCCTGTCGTCCTTCGCGTCGGTCCAGCTGATGCTGGGCCTCGAGGAAGCCTTCGACATGGAGTTCCCGGATCACCTCCTGAACCGCAAGTCCTTTGCCAGCATAGCCGCCATCGAAGCGACGGTTGCGACCATCGTCGGGGACAGAAAGGTCGCCTGATGGACCTCTGCTCCACATCGACGGACAAGAGCCTGAAGGCACGCGCAACCCGCGTCGCCGCAGTCGCCGCGATACATGCCGACGATGTCGACAAGGCCGGCCGGTTCCCGAAAGAAGCGGTCGACGCCATGAAGGCGGAACGTTTGTTCGGGATCCAGATCCCCGTCGATTGCGGCGGCGAGGGGCGTTCGACCTCCGAGATCGCCGAACTCTGCACCATCATGGCCCAGGGCTGCGCCGCGAGCGCCATGATCTTCGCCATGCACCAGATCAAGGTGTCGAGCCTTGTCTCGCACGGGACCGAAGCCGGCTGGCATCGGGATTTCATGCGCCGGATCTGCGCTGACCAATTGCTCCTTGGCTCTGCGACGACCGAAGGCGGCATCGGTGGCAATCTGCGCAATTCGATATGCGCCATCGAGGTCGAGGGCGACCGCTGCCGGTTGGAAAAGGACGCCACCGTCATCTCTTACGGCAAGCACGCCGACGCGATCCTTGTCACTTCCCGCGCCCACAAGGACGCGCCCCCCAGCGATCAGGTGATGACAGTCTTTCTGAAGGAGCAGTACACGCTGGAGCAGACCCATGTCTGGGACACGCTTGGCATGCGCGGCACCTGCTCCGACGGCTTCCTGTTCAAGGGCGAGGCGCCAGCAGTACAGATCCTGCCGAAACCGTTCGCCGAAATCGCCGCTCAGTCCATGCTGGCAAGCTCACATCTTCTCTGGAGTGCACTCTGGTACGGCATCGCCGTCGACGCCTTTTCCAAGGCGCAGAGTTTCGTCAGAGCTGCCGCACGCAAGACACCGGGCACACAGCCTCCCGGCCTCGTTCAACTTGCCGAAATGTCCGGCCAGCTACAGGCCATCCGCTCGAACATTCAGGCCGGGCTCTCATCCTACGAGCAGGCGTTGAAAGACCCGGACCGCCTGTCGTCCATGGGCTTCGCCGTCACCATGAACAACGTCAAGATCGCCTCCTCCGAGATGATACTGCCCGTGATCAATCAGGCGCTCAGGATCTGCGGCATCATGGGCTACAAGAACGGTACGCCCTACAGCCTGGGCCGCCATCTGAGGGATGCCCACTCGGCGGAGCTCATGATCTCGAACGACCGCATCCTCGGCAACACCGCGACGATGCTCCTCGTACACAAGCAAGAAACCGGATTGTTGGGGTAGTGACATGGATATGCAGGTGAGTTTTCTGGACCGCCTCTTCGACAGCGGCCTTCTCATCGAGACCGGCGTCGATGGTCTCTATGGACGCAGCGGCCAGTTTGAGGACGTGATCGCTGCCTTCGAACGCCTGATCGACAGGATCGGCGGCGGCGACGGAGCCGAAGCGATCCACTTCCCGCCCGGCATGAACCGTGCCTATTTCGAGACGAGCGGCTATATGAAGAGCTTCCCGCAGCTCGCCGGCACCGTGCATTCCTTTTGCGGCAATGACCACGACCATCTGAGCCTCTTGCAATGCATGGAGGAGGGCAAGGACTGGACCAAGGAGCAGAAGGCAACCGACATTGCCCTGACGCCCGCTGCTTGCTACCCGCTTTATCCGACCGTCGCCAAACGCGGCCCGATCTCGATGGATGGTGGCCTCTTCGACCTGCAGTCCTATTGCTTCCGCCATGAGCCTTCCAAGGATCCGGCCCGCCAGCAGCTGTTCCGCATGCGTGAATATGTCTGCATGGGCACAGAGGCCCATGTGACGACCTTCCGCCAGACCTGGATGGATCGCGGCGTCGAAATGATGAAATCGATCGGTCTCGACGTCGAGATCGACGTGGCAAACGACCCCTTCTTCGGCCGCGCAGGCAGGCTTCTCGCCAACAACCAGCGCGACCAGAACCTCAAGTTTGAACTGCTGATCCCCGTCACGTCGCAGACCAACAAGACGGCCTGCATGAGCTTCAACTATCACCAGGACGCCTTCGGCCAGAAATGGGGTCTCTCGCTGACCGACGGCTCGGTTGCCCACACCGCCTGTGTGGGCTTCGGTCTAGAGCGCATTGCGCTCGCCCTTTTCGCCCAGCATGGCCTCGACGTCGCCGCCTGGCCGGAGCCCGTGCGCAAGACGCTCTGGGGCTGAACCCGCAATGGCATCCGTCTTTGCCGGACTCGACCCGGACAACTATATCCCCCACGCGCTCCACGCTCAGGAGCGCATGTGGCCTGAAACCAACTGCTATGTCGATCTCTGGATCGAGGTGCTATCGGCCGCCGGTTTCATGCCCGAGGCAATGCTCGGCTTTACGCTGACCCAGGATTTCGAAGGCGACCAGCTTACCTTCTTCAAGGTACCGCTGGAAGATCTCGAACAGCTCTACGACATACGGGTGACAGAGCTTGCGATCTTCGACACCGTCGAGAGCCATGTCGCCGAGCAGCTGACGCGGGGACGCCTCTGCCTCGTGGAAATGGACAGCTTCTTCATGCCTGACACCCAGGGCGTGGGTTATCGGCAGGAGCATGGCAAGACCACAGTTGGCATCAACCGCCTCGACGCGACCAACCGGGTGATGGACTACTTCCACAATGGTGGCTTCTTCCGGCTGGAGGGAGAAGATTTCGACGGCGTCTTCCAGCATGACCTGCCAGAGGGCACCCTCCCCTTCCTGCCCTACACGGAATTTGCCAAGTTCCCTAAGGCGCCCGTTTCGGCAGCCCATCAGCGTCAAACCGCAACGACCCTTCTGGGCCGCCATTTCGCCCGCCGGCCAGAAGAAAATCCGATTGCCGCCTTCGCCTCGGTGTTCCCGAGACAGGTCGAGGCCGTCGCTGAACGGCCCTTCGGCTATTTCCACAAATACGCCTTCAACACGCTGCGCCAGTTCGGGGCCAATTTTGAACTACTGGCGAGCCACCTCTCCTGGCTCGACGAACCAGCATACAGGTCAGCGATCGCAGACGCGTTGAAGATCAGCGAATGCGCCAAGACAGTGCAGTTCCAGCTCGCCCGTGCCGTGACGCGCAAGAAGTTCGATCCGTTGGCGTCAGCCCTCGATCCCGCCATTGCAGCCTGGGACCGCCTGATGGATGATCTGGGCAAAAGGCTGACGTGAAGGACGATACGATGACGGGAACGATCTATCTGGGGGCCGATACGCGTCCCCTGGAGCAGGGCTGGACCCTTCTGATGACCGAGGCGGGCCGCTATCGCGCGCCGGCTGATCTGCCGCGCACCGCCTTCCACATTTCCGCGCCCGTGCCCGGAACCGTCGCGGCCGCGCTGACCGAGGCCGGCTTGTTCGATCCTGCGGATCCGAGCCCCCTCCACGACAAGGACGTCTGGTATCGTCGATCGCTCGCCGGCGAGCGGCCTGGCCCAGCGGTACTCCGGTTTGAAGGCCTTGCGACCATTGCCGAAATCTTCGTCAACGGCGCATTGCAGCATACGAGCGAAAGCATGTTCGAACCCGTCGACCTCGCGCTCGACATGTCTGGCGATGATGAGTTGGTGATCTGCTTCCGAGCTTTGCAACCCTACTTCGAGAAGAAGGGGCCGCGAGCGCGCTGGCGTCCGCAGATTATCGACCAACAGGGTCTGCGCCTTGTGCGAACATCTCTTCTCGGCCACATGCCGGGATGGTGTCCCGAAATCCATCCCGTCGGACCGTACCGCCCGATCTCTCTTATCCGACCGTCGCGTGACAACGTCTCGGGTCTTCGCATCAATGCCGATCTCGACGAATTCGGCACAGGCCATCTCACCGTCAAACTCGAGCAAAAGACCGGCACCGAGTTGGCGATCCTCTGCTGTGGCCGCACGGCGCAGTTCGAGAAGGGATCGCCCGGGCGATTGATTGCCAAACTTGAATTGCCTGCCGTTGCCGCCTGGTGGCCGAGGACGCATGGCGACCCGATTTTGCACGACGTCGCGCTGGCGATCGAAGGACGCATTCATCCGCTCGGCCTCGTCGGTTTTCGCCGCATCGAGGTGGACCGCGACGAAGATGGCAAGGGCTTTGGGCTGAAGGTCAACGGCGTGCCCGTCTTCTGCCGCGGCGCCGTCTGGACCAATACAGACCTCCTGAGGCTGCCGAGTTCGGCGGAAGCCTATGCGCCCTGGCTTGCCAAAGCGGCCGAAGCGAACATGAACATGATCCGCATCGGCGGAACCATGACCTATGAGAGTACAGACTTCTTCCGTCTCTGCGACCGTCTGGGCATCATGGTTTGGCAGGACCTGATGTTCGCCAACTTCGACTACCCGGTCTCTGACGAAGAGTTTTCCAGGCGGGCGGTGGCCGAGGTCGAAACTATCCTCGCCAGTCTGCAGGGTCATCCGTCCCTGGTCGTCATTGCCGGCGGCAGCGAAGTCTTCCAGCAGGGCGCCATGCTCGGCCTTCCCGAGCGCATCTGGCAATCCGAGTTCTTCACCGGGACGCTCGCGCGGGCCACCAGAGATCATCGTCCGGACGTCGCCTATATCCCCAACTCCCCCTACGGCGGCAGCATGCCCTTTGCGCCGAATGAAGGTGTGACCCACTACTACGGCGTCGGTGCCTATCAGCGCCCCCTCGAAGACGCCCGTCGGGAAAATGTCCGATTTGCCGCCGAATGTCTGGCTTTCGCCCATGTCCCGCAACAGAGGACGCTGGACGACAACCTTGCCGTCCCGCCGGTTCACGACCCGCGCTGGAAGGGCCGTGTCCCGCGCGATCGGAGCGCCTCCTGGGATTTCGAGGACGTGCGCGACCACTACCTTGCACAACTCTACGCCGTTGATCCCGCGCGATTGCGCCGGGAAGACCCTGCAGCCTATCTCGACCATAGCAGAGCGACCACGGCAGAGGTCGTCACGGAAACCTTTGCGGAGTGGCGCAGAAGCGGATCATCCTGCCGCGGGGCTCTGACCTGGACCTTCCAGGATCTCGAAGCAGGGCCAGGATGGGGCGTCATCGATGCAACCGGCGAGCCGAAATCCGTATGGTATGCCCTGAAGCGCATCTTCCGACCGATCCAGGTTCTCCTGACCGACGAGGGCACGAACGGGCTCGACATTCACCTCGTCAACGAAACGGCGACGAGTGAGACTGTGACGCTCGAGATAGCCTGCCTGCGGGATGGCAGCCAGGCGGTGGTCTCCGCCAGCAGGGCCATGTCGCTCGACGCTCGCTCGTCCCATCGCCTGCCGGCCACGGAACTGTTCGGTGCCTTCTTCGACACCACCTATGCCTACCGCTTCGGCCCGCCATCCCATGACGTCACCGTTGCGAGACTTGTCGGCACCGGCGGCAACCTCATCGCAGAAGCGTTTCACTTTCCACAAGGGCGAAACGCCGCCAAGCATCCCGCCAAGGTCGATCACGCCATCCAGGACATCGACGGCATCTGGTGGCTGGAACTGTCCACCAGCCAGTTCGCCCAATCCGTCCATCTCGATTTCGACCATTTCTGGCCGGGGGACGATTGGTTTCACCTGGCGCCGGGGCGTGTGAAGAGGATCAGGCTTTCTCCGAGAGACGGCATTGAGCCGGGGCAAAAGCCCCGGGGCACGCTGCGCCATTTCGGCAGCCGGACGGTCCAGTCACTGTGCTGATCCCATCCAGTTCATGACACGAATTCAGGCAGCACCCGGCGCGTGGAACAGCCGGTCGACAACTTCTTCCCAGTCGCAGATACCGGACGTATCGATGGTCAGGTGGTCCATGACCTTGGCGCGTTCGAAGGCCGCCCGGATCGACTCCTGATCGTCGGGCTCATAGGCACAGACATTGTCCCGACCGGCCGCCGCAAAGCGCGGCGCGACAATCGGCAGATGGCAATAGCTGTACTGGATCATCTTCAGGCTCGACTGGCTGAGATAGTCGGCACCGGCGCCGGAACGATAGGGGGCGATCCCGACATCGGCGAATTTGATGAACGGCACGATGGTTGCGAACGGCACTTCACCATGTACGACGATATTGGCCCTCGGCTGTAGCGGCAGCGCTTTCTTGCCGAAGAGGTGGAAGGTCCAGTCAGGATTCGCGACTGCAAGGGTCTCGATCATGCCGGCATCGAACATCATGTCGCCGACGCTGATCGCATGGCGCTGGCCTTGATAGGGGCTGGTGGCCGCGGCCTCGAACAGCCCCTTGCTGATCCCGTGCGGAACGAAAACGACCCGATCCTGGGCAGTGAAATCCGAGCGCATTGCCTCTGCCATGATCCGAATCTGATCATACTGCGGCAGCGTGGCATTCAGTTCCTCGATGATGCAGGGATGCACCCTGATCGTCTCCAACCGGTCGGCCGCGTGGTAGATGAACTTCGCCTTTGGCGCATGTCGACGCAGATATCGCGTCAACAGCGGCGAAGGCCCGCTTTCAATGACGATATGCGAGTAGGACGACAATCGTTCCGTGACGGCCTTTGGCAGGAAATGCCCGTACCGACGGTAAAGCGGAGCCACGACAGCGTTCAGCCAACCGTAGCGCAGATTGATCGGGTGAAACGGGGCGAACCAGACGAATTCTTCGAGGCGCTCGTCCAGCCGGAACCACGTATTGATGGGACGCGTGAGCGCATGTTTGTAACGCCCGTCACCGATGAAACGGCTGAGCGGACTGAGCCGGCAGATCAGGAAATCGACCGCCGCTCCCTCCTCGCGCAGTTGATCCGACATGAAGTGGAGATCGACGCGGCGAGGAGCATCCGCGAAGTGATGTCCCGAAACGACAAGGATACGCTTGGAAGCTGATTTCATCAGGCTAGCACCTCCTGCGACCGGGATCCAAGGACTTCTCCATAGAGAGCGACATGCCGATCGCAGACGTCAGACCAGCCATGCTGCGAGGCGGCGACCATCATCTCGGAGCGACGACCGGGTGAAGCGAACAACGCCTCGTATGTGCCCTCTATCGCCGTTGCAGCGACATCCGCGCGGGAAAAATCGCTTACCGCGACCCCGGAATGACGGGCTGCGAGCGCCTGATAGGCTTCATTGCAATGCAGCACAGGCACAAGCCCGGCGCTCATCGCCTCGACGGCCACCAGACCAAAGCCTTCATATTCCGAGGCGGATACGAAGAGCGACGACCGCGACAACACTTCGCGCAACTCCGCATCGGATATGCCGACATGCAGGTGCACCTCATCCTGGAGACCGCGTGTCGATATTGCGGCCCGAAGATCCGCCTCCGTCTGGTCGGACGGCGAACCGACAACGTCCAGATGCCAGCCGATCGACCGGCTTTTCAGCGCAGCCATGCAATCAAGGAGTCGATCGAGCCGCTTGTTGACGGAAAATCGACCAATCGTCACCATACGCCGCACGGGCGTCTCACTGCCGAGCGCAGCGAACTTCTCGATATCCACGCCGTTCTCGATCAGACGTGCCCTATGCCCGGCGATGGGCGCGAACATCCTGTGGTCTGACTGGCTGCAACAGACAAGCGCATCGTAAGCGAGCGCAGAAGCACGGGTCGCCGTCTGGAACCAGATCTTCTTGATGGCCGCATGGTTCTTGGTGTGGAAGAACCCTCCATGCGTCGTGGCGATGAGCGACTTGCGGTGAAACGGCCGTGTCCAGGCAAGCGCGTCGTAGAAGAAATCGACACCGTGGACATGAACGAGATCCGCATCGGAGATATGTCGGAAAACTGCAGGTGCCAGCGGATAGCGGCTGCTGCCGCGCCAGGGGATCCTGACGACCTCGACCCCGTCGATCATCTCGCGAAAGGGCAAGACCTCGCCGGGATCGCGAAACAGCCGATCGAGTGTCACCACGCGCACCGCAAACCCGCGGGAAGCAAGGGAGCGGCTGAGATTGGAAACGACGTCTTCGAGACCGCCCCGGCTCGGCGCATACTGGCGCACGATCTGGACGATACGCGCGCCCTCGGCCAAGCCTGTCACGGCGCTTGGCCTTGACGCAGTCATGCTCTCCATGCCGCAACCTCTCGTTGGATGGTTCCAGTCAATCTTCCGGCCTGCCTAGAGGAAAAGCGTTAAGGTCGCGTTTTCGGGCATTTTTGAAGGTGAAGCATCTGAAGTGGGTACCCATGCATCGACATCAGGGGCCGAGTGCCGGACAGGTCGATGCCGCAGCCGAAAAGTCTTTCAGGACCGGCGTCAGACCCCGAAGCTGCGGCCGGTCGCCAGACGCTGTCGGCTGGATGTTCAGTGCCTCTTCTTCCGGCCACCAGTCGCCGCCGGCCCAGTAAGCCCAGCCGATCCAGACATCACGGTCCCGCTCGACCACTTTCACCATGCTTTCGAGCGCCTGAATGCAGACCTCGTCACCCGGCACGCCGAATTCGCCCAGATAGCCGCGCTTGCCGTTGTCGCGCAGCCAACGTGAGTAGTTTTCGATCGCCGCGACCGCATCATCCGCCCGGCTGCAATTGGCATTCGTCCCGGAGAAATCGTCGTCGAAATACTGGTGCACTTCGAACGCGTAGTGCTCGAGCGGATCCTTCACCCCGAGCATGACCGTGCCATTGGCACCGTCATAACCTTCTCCGGTCCAGCTATGCGCGCCCGACCAGGCATTTCCCGGCACGAGAATGAGATTGCGGGCACCCGTGGCCCGGATCGCCGCGATTGCAGCATTGGCTCCATCCAACCATTGCGCGGTCGGCATGGTATGCGGTTCGTTCATCAGTCCGAAGACGATACCGTCCTGATTGCCAAAGGCCAGAGCAAGTCCGGTCCAGAATTTCGCGAATGCCTCGTAAGGTACGCCCGGTGAGCCGATCAATTCGCCTCGATACCGGGCGTAGTTGTGCGGATCGAGGACCACGGTCAGCCCCGCCGCGCGCAAGCGCAATACCGTATCTTTGAGCCGATCGAATTCCGCCGGATCGAAATCAGCGTCCAGCGATGTTTGCAGGCGAGACCAGGAAAAAGGCAGCCGCGCGGAGTTGAACCCCTTGTCGGCGAAATAGGCGATGGTCGCGTCGGTCGGATAGGTATAGGCCGTACCATAGACACCGTCTTCCTCACCGAACTCGGCACCTGCAAGGTTGACGCCCCTGAGGCACGTCCCGCTCGCAAGCACCGGCTGCGACGTCATGGCAAGGAGCCCGAGCGCGACACAGGAGGCACGCACCAGATCGAAGAGGGTGCTTTTGCCGGTGGGAATTTTCATTCGGAATGCCATGACGGTCTCGGTCCGGAGCTAAGTTGGGCGCAGGTTATTGGTGCTTGGGCAAAGGTCAATGCCACGGATGGGGGGATCCGGTGGTTTGTCCGTCGTGACCATGGGAACGGCGAAGATGCGCCTTCGAAAGGCGCAATAGGAACGAGGTTTTGCATTTCCTGCCCTAATCTCGACCCAACGCGAAGACAGGAAGGCGCGCCGTGAAAAGGCCTCCCCTTCGCAAGGACAACAGTCAGTTTCCGGTGCGCGCTTCCGATCGCGCCGGAGATGCGATAGAGACACGCGGCTGCACCCGCCGAGGAGATGATAGAACCTATGACGAGCTATGTATTGACCGTATCCTGCCAGTCGACCCGCGGCATCGTGGCTGCGATTTCGGGCTATCTCGCGGAGCAGGGTTGCAACATCGTCGACAGTTCCCAGTTCGACGACCTTCACACCGGCCAGTTCTTCATGCGCGTGTCCTTCATCTCCGAGGAAGGCGTCGCTGAAGCAAAGCTGGAAAAGGGCTTTGGTCCCGTCGCCGAAAAATTCGGCATGAACTGGGAATTGCACGATGCCGCCAAGCGCATGAAGGTGTTGCTGATGGTCTCGCGTTTCGGCCACTGCCTGAACGACCTTCTCTACCGCTGGAAGATCGGCGCGCTGCCGATCGACATCGTTGGCGTCGTCTCCAACCACTTCGATTACCAGAAGGTTGTCGTGAACCACGATATCCCCTTCCACCACATCAAGGTGACGAAGGAGAACAAGCCGGAAGCTGAGGCCCGGATCATGGACCTGGCAGAACACACCGGCACCGAACTGATCGTACTCGCCCGCTACATGCAGGTTCTGTCCGATGACATGTGCCGCAAGATGTCCGGCAAGATCATCAACATTCACCACTCCTTCCTGCCCTCCTTCAAAGGGGCGAACCCCTACAAGCAGGCCTTCGAGCGCGGCGTGAAGCTGATCGGTGCGACAGCGCATTACGTGACCACGGACCTTGATGAAGGCCCGATCATAGAGCAGGACGTCGCGCGCATCACCCATGCCCAGTCGGCAGACGACTATGTCTCGATCGGTCGTGACGTTGAAAGCCAGGTGCTGGCACGGGCCATCCACGCCCACATTCACCACCGTACCTTCATCAACGGCAATCGTACCGTCGTTTTCCCGGCAAGCCCGGGCTCCTACGCCTCCGAGCGGATGGGCTGACACTGACATGGGCGCCGGCAACGGCGCCCACCGCCTTTGCTCCCGCCGTTCTGCGGGATAGACGCCGAGCAAGGCTCTGCTAATCTCCCGTCATGATTCCCCTGGGAGAAACCGTATGGCCGACTCGGATCTGCTCCAGCGCACCGAATTGCCACGCCCGAACGTCTCGCTCGACGACGCCAAGTTCATCTTCAGTGAATTCTATGGTTTCAGTGGTCCCATCCGGGAACTCGGCAGCCAGCAGGATCGCAACTTCCAGATCGACACCGGCACGGAACGCCTCGTCCTGAAGGTGACGCGCGCGGAATATCCGCGCCACGAGCTGGAAGCCCAGAACCACGCCATGGAGCATCTTCGCAGTCTCGACACAGGCTTGCGTATTCCTGAGCCGATCGCCGCCCTTACAGGAGACTACATTCCGCAGATCGAGCTCGACGGCGAACGCTACTGGATCAGGCTGCTCTCCTATCTCGATGGTCAAGCGCTGACCCGCCAGAAGCATCTCTCGGCCGAAACCGTCGCCGCCTTGGGCGATGTCGTGGCGCGTGTCGCCCGTGGACTGAAGGATTTCAGGCACGACGGCCTCGACCGGGAACTGCAATGGGACCTGCGCCGGGCAGGCCCGATCGCCCTGCATCTGCTCAAATCCATTACGGACCAGAAGCAGCGAGACCGGATTGCCAAGGCCATGATCATGGCAGTCAAGCGCATCCAGCCGCTTGCCCCCAGCCTCCGCATCCAGGCCATCCATCACGACATCACCGACGACAATGTCGTCGCTACACCGGACGCCGCAGGGCGGCTGATGCCGGATGGCGTAATCGATTTCGGTGACGTGCTGTATGGCTGGCTGGTGGCCGATCTCGCCGTCACCTGTGCCGCATTGCTCCACCACGCCGACGGCGATCCATTTTTCATCCTGCCGGCGGTCAAAGCCTTCCACGAAGCCTACCCGCTGAGCAATGAGGAACTGAAAGCTCTTTGGCCGTTGATCGTCGCGCGGGCCGGAGTGCTCGTCGCCAGCAGCGAGCATCAGTTGTCGATCGAACCGGACAACGACTACATACTCGGCAATGTCGACCATGAGCGCGCGATCTTGGAGGTCGCCACATCGGTGCCTTATCCGTTGATGGAGGCCGCAATCCTGGACGCTGCCGGCGCGAGCAACGATGCGCCGGACATCGAGATTTCGCATCTGCTGCTCCCGTCGCTCAAGCCCGGCGATTTCCGGCTGACCGACCTGACCGTCACCAGCCCGGACCTGCCGCGCGACAGCTGGGCAGACCAGGAGATCGACTGGAAGCTGCTTGCACGTGCCGCGGTGGAAACCGGTGTCGCCTCGACCCGCTATGGCGAGTATCGGCTGTCTTACACCAAGCTTCTCTCTGCAACGGCGCCGGCCACCTTTGCCCTGCATATCGACGTCTGTCTTCCCGGCGCGACGGAAGCTTTCGCCCCTTTCGATGGCACCATCCTGCTCGACGGGCATCATCTCATCCTCTCTACGCATGCTCTGTCGCTTCATCTCGATGGCATCGACTGCAGCTTGGAAGACGGAGCGAGCGTCACGGCGGGTGATGCCATCGGCAAGGTGGCAGGCGCGGCCGGCGGCATTGGCGGCCTGCGAATTCAGTTCTGCCGCGATCCCGATCTCGTTCCGCCACTCTTTTCAAGACCACAGCAGAGCACCATCTGGCGGCGCCTCTGCCCGTCCCCGTCATGCCTCCTCGGTGTCGGCGTGGACGCGCCCGAAACGGACAGCGCCGCCGTACTGGACCGCCGCCACAGGAGCTTCGCCAAACCGCAGAAGCACTATTATACCAATCCGCCACAGATCGAACGCGGCTGGAAGGAGCATCTCTTCGACGTAAAGGGCCGCGCCTATCTCGACATGGTCAACAACGTGACGATCCTCGGTCATGGCCACACCCGCCTGGCAGGTGCCGTTGAGCGGCAATGGGCGCTGCTCAACACCAATTCCCGCTTTCACTACGCGGCTGTCGCAGAGTTTTCGGACCGGCTGGCATCTCTGGCTCCGGAAGGGCTGGACACCGTCTTCCTCGTCAACTCCGGCTCCGAAGCCGTCGATCTCGCACTAAGGCTGGCCTGGGCCCATAGGGGCCATCGCAATATCCTGAGCTTGCTTGAGGCATATCACGGCTGGACGGTTGCCAGTGATGCCGTTTCGACCTCGATCGCCGACAATCCCCGCGCCCTGGAGACCCGCCCAGACTGGGTCCATCCGGTCCTGTCACCCAACACCTACAGGGGCAAACATCGCGGCGACGGATCGACGGAAGCCTATGTCGCAGCTGTCGCCGAAAAGATTGCAAAGATCGTAAACAGCGGCGGGCAGCTTGGCGGCTTCATCGCCGAAAGCGTCTATGGCAATGCGGGTGGTATTCCGCTGCCCCCCGGATATCTCCGCGCAGTCTACGATCTGGTTCATGAACGCGGCGGTCTCTGCATCGCCGACGAAGTGCAGGTCGGTTATGGCCGGCTCGGCCACCACTTCTGGGGCTTCGAGCAGCAGGGCGTCGTGCCTGATATCATCACGGTCGCCAAGGGCATGGGCAACGGCCAGCCGCTTGGCGCCGTGATCACACGCCGGGAGATCGCCGATAGTCTGGAGAAGGAAGGCTACTTCTTCTCGTCGTCCGGCGGGAGCCCCGTAAGCTGCGTGGTCGGCATGACGGTCCTCGACATCATGCATGACGAGGGCCTGCAGGAGAATGCACGCGTCACCGGCGATCATCTCAAAGCCCGCCTTGAAGCTCTCGGCCAGCGTTTCCCGCTTGTCGGCGCCGTTCATGGCATGGGTCTCTATCTCGGACTGGAATTCGTTCGCGATCGGGAGACACTTGAGCCGGCGACGGAGGAAACGGCCGGGATCTGCCAGAGGTTGCTCGATCTCGGCGTGATCATGCAACCGACGGGCGATCATCTTAACGTTTTGAAAATAAAGCCACCGCTCTGCCTTAGCCGCGAAAGTGCGGATTTCTTCGTCGACATGCTGGAAAAGGTGCTTTCCGACGGCTGGTGACAACCCCACAGGCACTACCATGGCCCTAACGGGCAGCACCGAAACGCCATCTTTATGTAAAGGAAGCGCAAAGCGCAAAACTGAGTAGCCCAAAAGGCCGCTTCACAGCGTTTTGGAGAGTGGTCTATCTTCGGTCAGGTCCCAATGCCGAAGGAACGTTCATGCCCACCATGCCGGAGCAAATCTCCACCCAGCTTTTCATCTGGGCCGTCGCTCTGTTCATCATCAAGCACTTGGTGGCCGACTTCCTGTTCCAGACAAGCTGGATGGCAAAGGGCAAGGAACAACCGACGAACTGGCGTGCTCCGCTGCTCGCCCATATCTCGGTACACGCGGCCGGCACGTTGCTCATAGCTCTCCTGCTCGCTCCACAGCTTGCCTGGCTTGCCGCGATCGATTTCGTGGTGCACGGGCTGATCGACAAGAGCAAGACCTTCGTGCAGAAGCGATACCGACTGAATGTCGAGCAGGCCGCCTACTGGTGGCTTCTCGGCACCGACCAGACACTTCATCACCTGACGCATCTGGTCTTCGCCGTCTGGATCGCAGCGACGGCCACCGCCATCTGATCGAAGACTTCAGGTTCCGGACAATTCCCGCAAGATCCACGCGCGAAAGGCGACGAGAGGCGGATACTCCGCCCTTTCGCGTGGTGAGGCGAGATAGTAGCGTTGCGCACTCCGCATCGGCCGGTCGATGGCAGGGACGAGTTCGGCCCGTGCAAGCTCATCCTGGATCAGGAAGGTCGGCAACAACGCAACGCCCAGGCCACCGATTGCCGCCTGAGATGCCGTGGCGAACTGGTCGAAGAGCATGCCGTGTACGCTCTCGAACGCGATGCCGTTTTCGGTGAACCAGCGCTCCCAGGCATCCGGCCGCGTGGTAAGATGCAACAGCGACGCGGCGAGCAGATCGGCAGGCTTCTCGATCGCGAGCTTGCGTCTGTAGTCGGGGCTGCAGGCCGGAATGGTCTCCTCCTCCATCAAGAGGGTTAGCTCCGCACCCGGCCACACGGCATCGCCGAAATGGATCGCCGCGTCGATGGAATCGAGGCGGAAGTCGAAGGGAGACAGCCGCGTCACCAGATTGATCGTGATGCCGGGATTGGCTGCCAGAAACTGACCGAGACGGGGCGCGAGCCAGCGCGCGCCGAAGGTGGGCAGGATCGCCAGATTCAACGTTCCTCCCTGCGGATTGGCGCGCAGGTTGAGCGAAGCGCTCGAAATGCGCCGGAGCGCCTCACGGATCTCGCGAGCATAGCTGTCGCCCGCGACCGTCAGTCGTATCGTCTGCCGTTCACGCAGGAAGAGCTCCACCCCGAGCTGGTTCTCGAGCGCCTTGATCTGGCGGCTGACGGCGCTCTGAGTGAGGTCGAGTTCACGTGCGGCCGCCGTGATGCTCCCGGTACGCGCCGCAGCCTCGAAGGCGGCCAGCAAGGAAAGCGACGGGAGGAAGCGGCGCGCGGGGAGCATTGGTCATGCCTTTTCGGAATGATCTGTTGAGAATTTATCGCTGGAATGGGGTAGAACGCTCTTCTAGAAATCACAAGACAGTACGAGGCGGAATGATGCACCCTGAGTGGGCTGCGGGCCTCGAAACCATTGAGAGCCCGGGGCCATGCAATGCTGAACGATCCTCGCTCCCACGGACTTTGGGAAAAGACGGCCCCGGCTGCTCCACAGGCACCGCCGCTCGACGGCACGGCCAAAGCGGATGTCGTGATCGTCGGTGGCGGTTATACCGGCCTCTCCGCAGCCCTGCACCTCGCCGAAGCCGGGACCAGCGTCATTCTCCTCGAAGCCAAGGAAATCGGCTTCGGAGGCGCGGGCCGCAATGTCGGGCTGATCAATGCCGGCATGTGGGTCATGCCGGACAACCTGCAGGGAGAACTCGGCCCTGTTTATGGCGAACGTTTGCTCGAACTCCTCGGCAACGGCCCGCGCGCGGTGATGGATCTGATCGATCGTCACGGGATCGAATGCGAGCTTGAACGCACGGGCACCCTGCACTGCGCCGTGGGAACCAGCGGGCGCAAGGAGATCGAGGCACGCGCCGAGCAATGGCAACGTCGGGGTGCACCGGTGGAACTGCTCGATGAAGCGCAGACCGAATACAAGATCGGAACACGTGCGTATCAAGGCGCTCTGCTTGACCGCCGCGCCGGGACGCTGCAGCCCCTCGCCTATGCAAGGGGACTTGCACATGCGGCACAGAAGGCCGGAGCGGTTCTGCATACGGCAAGCCCGGTCGTGTCCTACGACAAGTCAGCAAAGGGGTGGCGAGTCTCAACCGCGCAAGGCTCCGTCGATGCGCAATGGATCGTTGTCGCAACGGATGCCTATAGCCACGGCCCCTTCGCCGCCGTGCGCGAGGAACAGGTTCACCTGCCCTATTTCAACTTCGCCACCGTCCCGCTCAGCGACAACTTGCGTAAGTCTGTACTGACGGAGCGCCAAGGGTGCTGGGACACGAAGGAAGTGCTTTCCTCCTTCCGCTTGGACAAGGCGGGGCGAATGGTCTTCGGCAGTGTCGGCGCCTTGCGCGGCACCGGCCTTTCCATCCACCGCGCCTGGGCGCAGCGGGCCCTGAAGGCGATCTTCCCTCAGATCGGCGACATCGCCTTCGAAAGCGAATGGTACGGCCAGATCGGCATGACCACCAATGCCCTGCCGCGTTTTCACAAGTTTGCGCCAGGCGTCATCGGCTTTTCAGGCTATAATGGCCGCGGCATCTCGCCGGGGACCGTTTTTGGAAAGACGATCGCAGGCCATATCCTCGGCCAGATAGCAGAGGGAGAACTTCCCCTGCCACTTACCGATCCACAAGCACCGGCCTTCCGCACCCTGAAGGAAACATGGTACGAGGCCGGCGCCCAGGTGGCGCATCTGGCCGGCGCACGATTTTGAACAAACAAGAACCAGGTAGACCTGACGGAAGGACCACCATGACCCTCGCCACTCTCAAGTTTTCTGCCGAAACGGCAACCCTCATGGCAAGCTTCGGCGTCGACGCCAAGGCACTGACTGGCGGCACGCTGTCGGTACGTTCGCCGATCAACGGTGAGAAAATCGCAGCCGTCGCCGAAATCTCGGCCGACGACACCCGCAAGGCCATCGACGCGGCCCACAAGGCCTTCCTCGAATGGCGCCTCGTACCCGCCCCGCAACGTGGCGAACTGATCCGCCTGCTCGGCGAGGAACTGCGCGCCGCCAAGACCGAGCTCGGCCGCCTGGTCTCCATCGAAGTCGGCAAGATCACCTCGGAAGGCCTGGGCGAAGTTCAGGAAATGATCGACATCTGCGATTTCGCCGTCGGTCTGTCGCGTCAGCTCTACGGCTTGACGATCGCAACCGAACGCGCCGAACACCGCATGATGGAAACCTGGCACCCGCTCGGCGTCACCGGCATCATCTCGGCCTTCAACTTCCCTGTGGCGGTCTGGTCGTGGAACGCAGCACTGGCTCTGGTCTGCGGAAACTCCACGATCTGGAAGCCGTCGGAAAAGACCCCTCTCACCGCCATCGCCACCCATGCGATCTTCGAAAAAGCTTTGAAGCGTTACAACGCCCAGGGCGGCAAGGCCCCGGCCAATCTCTCGACGCTCCTGATCGGCGGCCGTGACATCGGCGAGATCCTCGTCGATCATCCGAAGGTCCCGTTGATCTCGGCAACCGGCTCGACCGCCATGGGCCGCGCTGTCGGCCCGCGCGTCGCCGCCCGCTTCGGCCGTTCGATCCTCGAACTCGGCGGCAACAATGCCGCCATCGTCGGCCCGACCGCCGATCTCGATCTGACGCTCCGTGGCGTTGCCTTCTCCGCCATGGGCACCGCCGGCCAGCGCTGCACAAGCCTGCGCCGCCTCTTCGTCCACGAAAGCGTCTACGACACGCTGGTGCCGCGCCTCGTCAAGGCCTACGGCTCCGTCACCATTGGCAACCCGCTGGAAGCCGGCAACCTGATCGGACCGCTGATCGACAAGGGCTCGTATGAGCGCATGCAACACGCCCTGGAAGCCGCAAAGGCCAATGGCGGCAAGGTGCACGGCGGCGACCGCGTCCGCTCTGACGAAGCAGCTGAAGCCTTCTACGTGCGCCCGGCGCTCGTCGAAATGACGGACCAGTGCGGCCCGGTCGTTGAGGAAACCTTCGCCCCGATCCTCTATGTCATCAAATATGCCGATTTCGACACGGCGCTCGCGCTCAACAACGATGTGCCCCAAGGTCTCTCGTCGTCGATCTTCACCAACGACATCCGCGAAGCCGAAGCCTTCGTCTCCGACCGTGGCTCGGATTGCGGCATTGCCAACGTCAACATCGGCCCGTCGGGTGCCGAAATCGGCGGTGCCTTCGGTGGTGAGAAGGAAACGGGCGGTGGCCGCGAATCCGGCTCAGACAGCTGGAAGGCCTATATGCGCCGCCAGACCAACACCGTGAACTACGGCCGCACCCTGCCACTCGCCCAGGGCGTCAAGTTCGACATCGACTGAGTGTGCAAGGGCCGGTGGACATCCACCGGCCCTTCTTCCCTGCGACAAAGGTCGATGCGCAAGATGCTGGCCTTCGTTTCGCGAATGGTCGAAACTGCGCCGACCGTCACGCGGGAGGATGCATGTTAGTCGAGGATCAATCCGTCGCGATCGCCTATCTCCGGGACCCGGCAAGCCATGGGATCACCTCAGCCGTGGAGGTGATCGAGACCCATATATCCCTGATTTTTCTGGCGGGCGAAAAGGCCTACAAGCTCAAACGGGCCGTGAAGCTACCCTATGCCGACTTCTCGACGCTCGCGCTGAGGCAGCGCTATTGCAAGGCAGAACTTGCGCTCAACGGGCGCACGGCGCCGGAAATCTATTGCGGCGCAAGGCGGATCACGCAGGACGCTTCTGGCAAAATTTCATTCGACGGCGACGGAGAGACGATCGACTACGTCGTCGAGATGCATCGCTTTTCCCAGGACATGCTGTTCGACCGCATGGCAGAACGCGGCCAGTTGTCCAAGCCCCTGATGGAAGAGACGGCCGAACGCATTGCAGACTTTCACAGGATTGCCGGGGTCGTTCACAGGAGCAGCGGGAAGCAAAACCTCTCCGCAGTCCTCGATATCAATGATGCGGCCTTTTCAGCCGTGACGCTCTTCAGCGCGGAGCAGACAACCGTCCTCAACACCTTGTTCAGAACGGCTCTCGATCGTCACGCGCCGCTGCTCGACGAGCGGGAGCGCGCCGGCATGATCCGCCACTGTCACGGCGACTTGCACCTTCACAACATCTTTCTTGGCCCCGAGGGGCCGCGCATGTTCGATTGCATCGACTTCAACGATAACCTCGCAGAATCCGACATCCTCTACGACCTTGCCTTCCTGCTGATGGACCTCTGGCACCGGAACCTGCCTGATTTCGCCAACGCCGTCGTCAACCGGTATCTCGACAGGACCGGCGACGATGCGGGCTATGGTCTCTTCCCATTCCTGCTCGCTCTCAGAGCCGCGATCCGCGCCCATGTCGGCGCGACGCAATTGCGCGATCTGGGTGATCAGACCGGCCATGCCGCCGAAGAGGCACGGGCCTATCGGGCGCTGGCACTTGACTTGCTGCGAGAGGAGGAACCGATATTGGTCGCGATTGGAGGCCTGAGCGGTTCAGGCAAATCGACACTGGCCGAAGCCATAGCCCCTCAGCTGGGCCTGCCACCCGGTGCCCGCCTTCTCGAAAGCGATCGCCTCCGCCGCGCTATGCTCGGCCATGTCAGGGGGGCACCGATGCCGGCAGAAGCCTATCGGCCGGAGGTATCCAAGACAGTTTATGCCGCAATGACTGAAAAAGCCGAACTGGTGATCAATGCCGGCGGCTCCGTCGTGGCCAATGCCGTTTTCGCCCGTGCCGAGGAAAGACAAGCCATAAAGCAGGTCGCGGAGAAGACCGGAGTGCGATTCGTCGGACTGTGGCTTGAGGCCGACCCGTCGATCCTGCGGTCCCGCATCGGAATGCGCCCTGTCACCGACTCCGACGCGACGGCCGATGTACTGGACCAGCAACTCTCCCATGGTACCGGCGAGATCGACTGGATTCGGGTAGATGCAGGAAAGCTCCGCGCATTGGTTGCGCGCAAGGCGTTGGCCTTGGTGGCCCAGGCCAGGCTCAGCGCAGATTGAAGCGCACCGGAGCCGTGATCGTCTTGTTGACGCCTTCAGGCGGTGCCGGGACTGGCGACGCCGCCCGCACCATATCGAGCACAGCACTGTCGAGCGCAGGATAGCCCGACGAGCGCGACAACGAGACCGAAAGCACATTGCCGGAATTGTCGATCCGGAAGCGCACATAGACCGTGCCCTCTTCGCGATTACTGCGCGCGGCGCTCGGATAACGCTTGCGGCGCTCGAGATGCGACATCAGTCGCGACTGCCATCGCGCTGGCGAGATGCTGCGACCGGAACCATTGGCCGTCGCTGCAGCGGCATTGCGGGTCGACTGGGCCACTTCGGCCTTTGCCGTGCGCGCGGCCTGGCTGGCCGGCGGCTGCGCCTGCTGCTTCTTTACCACCTTCTTGGGCGCAGGTTCTTTCTTCTTCTCGACCTTCGGCCTCGGCACCGGAGGCCGCATCATGGGGATCGGAACCTCGACATTGTCGAGTTCCGCCATCACCATCTGCTCGATCGGATCGATCTCCGGCGGCGGCTCGGGCAAGGGTTCGGTCACGGGAGGCGGTTCCGGCAAGGCCTCTGCCACATCCGGTTCCGGTTCTGGCGGCGGAGGCTCCGGCAAGGGCTGCGCCACCGGATCGGGAACGGGTTCCGGCAAGGGTTCGCTGGACGCGGTCTTCACCTCTTCGGAATCAACCTCTTCCGTCGAGATCTCGTTCTCTTCGGTGATCACGGCTTCGGGTTCGGGCGCAAGTTCGATCATGATCGCCGGCGGTGGTCCGTTCTCGGCGACGACCATCTCGGGTTCGCGCAGGAGAACCGCAACGGCGCCTGCATGCGCGGTAGCAATCAACAGACCGGCCGTGGTCCACAACAGCCCCTCACCAACGACACGTCTCGTGGAGCGGGGCTCGATCATGGCGCGGTCTCCACCGGGGTCGGCCCCGGATCTGTCCCTGGCTCTTGCACCGTCGGCAAGCTTTCCAGACCAACGAGCGCGATTTTCAGGTAACCCGCGTCCCGCAACAGGTTCATGACCTCCATGAACTGGCCGTAGTCCACGGTCTTGTCTGCGCGCAGGAAGATGCGGGCATCCTTATTGCCCTCCGTCATCTTGTCGAGCGACGCACCGAGCCCCTCGCGGACGACGGTGTCATTGCCGAGCGACAGGCTCATGTCTTCCTTCAACGTCACATAAACAGGCTCATCCGGGCGATCGGCGGGCTTGGCCGTCGAGGCGGGCAGATCGACATTCACATCGACAGTCGACAGCGGCGCCGCAACCATGAAGATGATCAGCAGCACCAGCATGACGTCGATAAAGGGCGTTACATTGATCTCGTGGTTCTCGACGAGATCGTCACCCGAGCTGTTGTCGCGAATACCACCGGCCATCTGCTCACTCCGCCGCCATCGCCATGCTCGCCTGAGCGATCCTTGCACTCTTGCGGAAGTCGAGATCGCGGCTGACGAGCCGCTCGATGCCGGCACCGGCATCGGCGAGCAACTGGCGGTATCCCGTCACTGAACGGGCAAAGACGTTGTAGATGATGACGGCCGGAATGGCCGCGACCAGGCCAATGGCCGTCGCGAGCAGCGCTTCTGCAATACCAGGCGCCACGACCGCGAGATTGGTGGTCTGCGTCTCGGCAATACCGATAAAGGAGTTCATGATACCCCAGACCGTACCGAAAAGACCGACGAAGGGCGCGGTCGAGCCGATGCTCGCGAGAACACCGGTCCCGTTCGACATCTGGCGTCCGGCCCGCGCCTCGATCCGCGCAAGCGCCGATGCGACACGTTCCTTGACCCCGTCACCTCCCACCTGGTCGATTGCAGCGTCCGAAAGGCGCATTTCGTGTTCGGCGGCGCGAACCATGGTCGCCACCACACCACCACGCTTTTCAAGCGCCTGAAGAGCATCTTGCAGCTGGTGCGCCCGGGTGACGGCCTTCAGGCCGCCCTTGGCCCGAGCCCGTGCGCCGAAAAGCTGCAGCGACTTGGCGAGCCACACAGTCCAGGTGAGCATTGAGGCGAATGCCAGCGAGATCATCACCGACTTGACGACCCAATCGGCCGCCATGAACATGCCTTCCGGCGACAGGTCATGCGGCAGACCGGTTTCCGCAGCGGTCGGTTCCGCTTCCGTAGCGACCGGCGTCGGTGGCAGCAGAGCAGCACCAGCGGGGTTGGCCACGGTCCCGCCCGTCGCGGTATCCGGCACAGGGGCTTCTGCTTGCGCAGCCGCAGGAATACTCAGTGTGTCCGGCGCTGTTGATCCAGCGGTCACAGGCGCAGATACGGCAGTTTCCGGCGAGGCAGGCAAAGTCGTTGTGGAGGCTCCCGTCGGAGTCTCGGCTTCCTGGCTATTTGCTGCCGAGGGAACCCCTGGAGCGCGCTCCGTCGAGGCCTGCGGTGCATTGATCGGGGGCGGGATAAATCCCGGGCTCGTTTCCTGTGCATGAACACCAGTGGCGGACAGGATGACGGTCAGGAGAAGGCAAAATCGCTTGAGCGAAGGTCCCGAATGAGTGAGCGGCATTGGGAGCTCCCTGTAAACTGATGATAAAAATCGGACGCCTTAAGCCGCGTCTCCACGCTGCCCTCCAATATAAAACTTGATTGTCATTGACAAGTAATAAAACAAGCCGGGCGCGGTATTCCCGTGGGCGTGATCCGTCCGACAGGATTCAAGCGCGCCGCTGCTCGCGCTCGAACAGGTCGAACACATCGCCACGACGGCAAAGCTCGGTTCCGGCGGTCATCACCGTGGCCGCCCCGGAAGCCTGCCCGAACCGGAATGCCTCCTCGACATCCCGTCCCTCGGCCAGCGCCCAGACCATGCCTGCGACGAAGCTGTCACCCGCACCCGTCGCCGAGTTGACGGGAACATCAATTGCCGGCAGCCGAATGATGCCATCCGCCGTAGCGAGAACCGCCCCGTCGGCACCAAGCGTCACTGCGATATACTGGGCAGCACCTGTTCGGACATAATCCTGTGCTGCGGGTCCGACCTCTTCATGGGTCAGCTTGCGCCCGAGAAATGCCTCGAACTCCCCCAGGCTCGGCTTCACCAGGAACATGCGCGATCTGGAGAGGGCTTCCGACAGTGGAAGCCCCGACGTATCCAGAACCAGTCGCGCGCCCTTGGCGGCGATGATTTCGGCAAGCCGCACATAAGTATCGTCGGGTACGCCGCGCGGCAGACTGCCACTCGCCACGATGATGTCCGCATCGCTCGCCGCGATCGCCTCGAAAACGGGAGCCAGTTCCTCCTCCGTCACGAGGGGCCCCTCCGGCACGAAACGATATTCGAGATTGGTGGAGGTTTCATGCACCGCATACGCGACGCGCACCGGATCGTGGATCGGGAATGGCCGCGCGGTAACCGGCAGCCGCTTCAGCATGGCCTCGAGCAACTCGCCGGTCGCGCCACCGGAGAGGAACATCAGTTCGCAGACACCGCCGAGCGTGGCGATCACACGCGCAACGTTGATCCCGCCGCCGCCGGGAAATTGCTGCTGATTGTGCGTACGCGTCTTGTGGGTATGTCGAACGACCTCGGCATCGCTAGAGATATCGATGGCCGGATTGAGAGCGAGGCAGAGAATTTTCGTCATCGAATTACCACCAGATTGAAATTTAGCGCGCAGACTGCCGCATGCACACGACAGATCTAGGACAACCGGAAGCAAGATCGCAACCCGGTCGAAAGCCGCATGTGCCCAACCGGCCCACGTCCCCGGCGTTCCTGAAGCGGTAAAATGCTGAACACAGAGTCCCGTGGCAGGGATTGTCTTTGGCCCGCGAGACATTACCTTCGCTGCGCATCACCGAGGAAAGCTTCATGTATACCGGCATTGTCCAAACCGTCGCCCCGATCAAGTCCATCATCCGTCATGATGGCTATACAACCTTCTTCATCGAGTTGCCGGAACGGCTGATGGTCGATCTGCAGATCGGCGCGAGTGTCAACGTGGAGGGTGTCTGCCTCTCTGTGACGTCGATGGACGGCGCGATCGTGACCTTCGATGCAATGGATGCAACTCTGGATCGGACCAATCTCGGCGGACTGAAGACAGGGGACGGCGTCAACATCGAACGCTCGGCAAAACCGACCGACGAGAACGGCGGCCATAACATCGCCGGACACATTGCGACGACCGCCGAACTTGTCGGCGCGAAAATGGAGATGCCGGGCGCCCATGTTCGCTTCCGGGTGCCGGACGAATGGGCCAAATACGTTTTCAAGCGCGGCTATCTTGCCGTGAACGGAGCCAGCCTGACGGTCGCAGAAGCAGACGGTGACGAATTCACCATCAACCTGATCCCGGAAACCCTGCGACAGACGACTTTCCCGCGCTACAAGCCTGGCGACCTGCTAAACATCGAAGTTGATCACCAGACCATGGTCATGGTCGATGTCGTGGAACGAACGCTTGAGCGCTTGATGTCAAAACGAAGCTGACGCTCACTTCGGGTCAGTGGCTGCTAGGCGCGGGAACGTCTTTCATCAACGATACGAGCACCTGCCTGTAATCAGCCGGTTTGGCCGCGCAGAGTTCCGGCGGGATACCCTTGTCCTCGATCTCCTTGATCGCCGACCCCGACACGATGCGGAACGGTATCCCACTGCGCCGCAGTTTTTGCACGATCGGCGTCACGGCACCGTCCTTGACCATGAAGTCGAGTATCGCGCCCGAAATATGTTCCGTTTCGAGGATCTCAAGTGCGTCACAGACCGTTTCGGTGGTGATTACATTGACGCCTGCCCGCGCGACGGCGTCGGCAGCGTCCATTGAGATGAAGACATCGTCTTCGACGATGAGGATCGTATCGATGGCGAGGGCCTGTCCTGGTCTCATTTCGGGTCTCCCTTTGCCTTCACAACGCCGCTGACACTGCTTTGTTCAGATTTTCGTAAAATGCCAAACGGCATGGTAAACAACACGTTAAGTCGAACAATGCGTATCATCCCCGTCGAGTCCACACGTCGAACCTTTTTCCCTCGCACGCGCATCCATGGAACAACACGACTGGTCTAGCGTTTCCCCGGCAACTCAAATCGGGAGATCAGTCATGCAGATCATCGGGACCGAAGTCACCGAAGCAACGGGCGCAAACGAGGGCTTCCTCGTGGAATTCATGGGGGACGGCGGAGAGCGCGTTTCCGTGCGTCTTGCCCAATCAGAGAATGGCGGCCTGAGCCGCGACAATGCGCTCGCCAAGGCTCAGGTTGTGCTCTTGCAGGCCAGCCGTTTCGGTCTTTCGACCGATGACGGGGACGATGCGGCATCCGAACCCAGCGACGCGGTCGAAAGCCTGCGCCAGGAGCAGGACAAGCGCGATCGCGGTGACAGTGAACTGGAGGAAGGCTTGGAAGATACCTTCCCGGCGAGCGATCCGGTCTCGGCAACCTACACCTCGACAGTCGGTGCCTCCGAAGACAAACATTAAGCAGAGGCGATGGGCACCATTTGGTGCCCATCGATCATGACATGCCATCAGAACTCACGAGTTTCGGCACGCCGACAAGCTTGGAGCTCTCAGCCATCATCATCCGGCTGCTGATTGCCCTCGTTTGCGGGGCGGTCGTCGGCTTCGAGCGGGAATGGCGGTCCCATGCCGCAGGTCTGCGGACCCATATCCTCGTCTGCCTCTCGGCAGCGATCGTCGCCATCCTCACAATTGAAATCACCAATCATTCGGCCTTCTCCAGCGACGCGATCCGCCCGGACCCCATCCGCCTCATCGAAGCGGTGACAGCCGGAATTGCCTTCCTCGCGGCAGGAATGATCGTCTTCAACAAGGGTGAAGTGAAAGGTTTGACCACGGGTGCGGGTCTCTGGTTTGCCGGTTCGATCGGCCTCGCCTGCGGGCTGGGCTTCTGGCAGATTGCCCTGATCGCGACACTGTTTGCGGTTTGCGTGCTCTGGCTGATCCATCGGCTTGAACATCATATTCCCCTGCCGCCCAACGATCCCGACTGACAGGAGACAGCGAGCCGATCACCGAAGAAGGCTCTGGCCTCCATCGACCCAGATCGGTGTTCCCGTCACATGACGGGAGGCATCGGACGCGAGAAAGGCTATGACATCAGCCACTTCGGCGGCAGTGCCGGCTTTTCCTCCCGTCAGAGGAATATCCCCTTCAGGAAATTCAACCGGCACCTCGGCTTCACGCTGCTTCCGCGTGCGGGTATTGTCATCGATCTCTGTATCGATCGCACCAGGGCATACGGCATTGATACGGATCCCGTATTGACCGAGCTCGAGGGCAAGTTGCTGTACCATAGCAAGTTGGGCTGCCTTGGTCGCTGAATAGGCCGTCGCTCCAGGTGTCGTGAACGTCCGCGTGCCGTTGATCGACGAGACGACGACAATGGACCCGCCGCTGCTCTTCATTTGCCGCACGCTATGATGAAGCGTCAGATAAGTTCCCCTGAGATTGACGGCGATCGTGCTGTCAAACTCTTCTGGCCTCAGATCGTCGATCGGCGCCCATGTTCCATTGATACCCGCATTGGCGACCACGATATGCAGTCCCCCGCGTGCGTTGACCAGGCGCTCGACAGCCTGCTCCATTTCGCCTGCTTCGCTGACATCCGCGACCAGCACGATCCCCTCGCCGCCACTGGCCTGGATCTCGTCGAGCGTCTCCTGCAACTCATCCTCTGTTCGGCCGAGCAATCCGACGAGCGCACCGCCGCGGGCGAGCCGCAAGGACGTGGCCCGGCCAATGCCGGATCCGGCGCCCGTAACCAATGCTGTCTTCCCTTCAAATGCCTTGGAATTCATGAGCGATCCTCGGCATGCTCTGGCTTCCCCTTGCGCTTCACCGAAGCAAGCTCTTCCAGTTCGGTCTCGCTCATGCTCTTCTCCATGCTGCGGGACGCGCCCTTCAACTCGGATTTCTTGGTATCGCCGCGTTTGGCGGAAAGCGCGGCACCCGCAGCTTTCTGTTGTGCTTTCGATTTCGCTGGCATGGGGATCTCCTCGGTCAGGGCCAACAGGGAGGCATGAACGAGAGAACCACCAGCGCCTTGGAAGGTTCCGGCGGGACAGCAACGGAACAAAGCCGCACGCTGGCGAATTAAGCTGCGCAACTCCATACATTTGAGGATCACATGGACGCCATGAGCACGCATTTCACCGTCATGCCCGGCGAGTGGCAACAACTCGGGGCGTGCTTCGACGGCGAGGGCACCAACTTTGCACTCTTTTCGGCCCATGCCGAACGTGTAGAGCTTTGCCTGTTCGACGACACTGGCAGCGTCGAAATCGCACGGATCGAACTGCCGGAATACACAAATGAGGTATGGCACGGCTATCTGCCGGGCGTGAAGCCGGGTCAACTTTACGGCTATCGGGTACATGGCCCCTACGAGCCTGAAAACGGTCACCGTTTCAATCCGCACAAGCTTGTCATGGATCCCTATGCGCGCGAACTCGTCGGCGACTTCGCCTGGTCAAAGGCGCATTTCGGCTACGATCTGGATGCCGAGGAAAAAGATCTGTCCTACAACACGCTGGACAGCGCTTCATGCTCGCCCAAGTGCCGCGTCATTGATCCGGCCGCCAGCCGGATTTCCAACGGCTTCAGGCAAATCCCCTGGGCCGACACGATCGTCTACGAGACTCATGTCAAGGGCTTCACCCAGTTGCATCCGGCCATACCTCCGGAACTTCGGGGCACCTTCGAGGGTCTGGGACACAAGGCTGCCGTCGACTACGTGAAGAGCCTCGGCATCACATCGATCGAACTGCTGCCGGTGCATGCCTTCCCGGATGACAGCCATTTGATGGAAAAGGGCCTTCACAATTTCTGGGGCTACAATACGATCGGCTTCTTCTCACCTGCCAGCCGCTATTATGGCCCCAAGGGTCTCGCCGGCTTCCGCGACATGGTGCGGTCCTTCCATGACGCCGGCATCGAGGTCATTCTCGATGTCGTCTACAACCACACGGCCGAAGGCAATGAACTGGGGCCAACCCTCTCCTTCAAGGGCATCGACAATTTCTCGTACTACCGGACGATGCCCGACAATCATCGCTACTACATCAACGACACCGGAACCGGGAATACGGTCAACACTTCGCACCCGCGGGTGCTGCAGATGGTCATGGACAGCCTCCGCTACTGGGCAGAGGAGATGCATGTCGACGGATTCCGTTTCGACCTCGGCACCATCCTTGGCCGCGAGCCCGAGGGCTTTGACCAGCGTGGCGGCTTCTTCGACGCCGTAACGCAGGACCCGGTGCTTTCCAGGGTCAAGCTTATCGGAGAACCTTGGGATATCGGTCCGGGTGGTTATCATGTCGGCGGCTTCCCGCCGGGCTGGGCCGAGTGGAACGACAAGTATCGCGACTCGACGCGCGAATACTGGTTGAACGCCGACAATACCTCTCAGGACTTCGCGGCCCGGCTTCTCGGTTCAGGCGATATCTACGACCTGCGCGGACGCCGCCCCTGGGCAAGCGTCAACTTCATCACGGCGCATGACGGCTTCACCCTCAATGACCTCGTTTCCTACGACCAGAAGCACAACGACGCCAATGGCGAAGACAACAGGGACGGCCACGACCACAATCGCAGTCACAACTATGGCCATGAGGGACCGACCGATGACGCGGAGATCAACGCGATCCGCGATCGCCAGAAGCGAAATTTCCTGGCCACGCTCTTCTTCTCACACGGTACACCCATGCTGCTCGCTGGCGATGAATTCGGCCGGTCGCAGATGGGCAACAACAACGGCTATTGCCAGGACAGCGAGATCAGCTGGCTGCATTGGGAAGACCTGCCGCAAGGGTGTGAAGATCTGAGGGAGTTCAGTCGACGCCTCATAGCGCTTCGCAAGGCGCAACCATTGCTGCGTCGTGCGAACTGGCGGGACGGCATGCAAATCGATTGGTACAATGTCGATGGAGGCCACCAGGAAGCCGAGCATTGGCTGGACGGAAATCCCCTCGCCCTCAAGCTGCAGCGTCGCGACCTGGAGGGAGAGGATGGGGTCTGGCCTGAAATTCTGCTTCTGTTCAACCCGATCGCGGAGGACATCGATTTTTCCCTGCCCGACACCGGCGGTGGAAGCTGGCAGCTGGAGCTGACAACCTTCGACATTGAGCACAGGGGCGATGTGGCCGAGGAGGGCCAAAAGGTTAAGCTGCAGGCGCGCACGCTCGCCCTGTTCAGGCGAAGGTGAACCTGACGCTCAGTCCTGCGAGGCTCTCTGGAGAACTTCGAAATCATAGAGCTGCCCGGCGACAGAAATGCGCCGGGCGGAGATGACCACGGGTATGACGCTTCCGGACGAATCGCGGATCTCGCCCAGCATCCCGGTATATCCACCGTCCCGGTCCAGCAGCATGAGGCGTTCAGCCCGGGCCTCGCTGCCGAAGACAACGCCCGAGGCGACCATTTCACTGCCGCGGATTTCGTCCCAGCTCTTGCCGACAAGCTCGAGATAGGCCTGATTGACACGGACATAGCGCGAGCTTTTCTGCCCGATGGTGGAAATCGAGAAGGCGACGGGCGAAAGCTCGAAGAGCGCCTGGACAACGGGGCCCGAAAGGGCGGTCATTTCAGCCTGCTCCATGACCTCCCGAGAGACCAGCTTGTCCTCGTTCACCGGCGCGATCTCGTAGTCGGCCGGCATGACCAACTCGTCCCGGAGAACAGCGACGAAGCGCCAGAGATCCACTTCCAGAAACTGCGGCTTATGCGTGTCGTCGACGCTCTCCAACTGGACCGGCAGTGCCGCGATGGCACTCGACAGCCGTTGGGTCTCCTGTGAGCTGCGAGCGTCGGCAAGCAGAGCCTGCAGCTTGCCGAGTGCAATTGAGCGCAAATTCGCATAGGCCTGCTGCAGCTTTTCTGCCCGCTCGGCTTCGACGGCTTCAACGGCGCGTGAACCATCCGCAATAGGCAATGCTTCGAGCAAGGCCCAGATACTGCGCTCCTGGGGGGACGCCTCGTTGAGAACTCTGCCCTGAGGGGCATAGCGGATCAGACTGAGGATCGTATCAACGCCGAAGGTGTTGGCATCGGCGGGCACGACCTGACCGTTCGACCCGGCAGAAAGCGCTGTCAGCCGCGTTGGCCCGCCATTATCATCGAAATAGACTGAGACTTCAGTGATCGTGTCCGGGAAGTGGAGCCAGGGATGCTCGCTGCGAAACGCCATCAATGCAGCAGAGTCGAGTACTGTCAGAGCATACATGGCGCCTCCTCCACAATCGGCTGGGAGTGCCCTGCACCCCCATCCCGCTCCTTCGAGCCGGAATCGCCTTACATCAGCATAAAGCAAATCGCAGGGCTTCTGCACGTGTTTCTACGAGGCCACAAGGATATGAATGTTTGTGCTGAAACGCTGCAACCTCGGCGCTGGCGCAAAACTGCGACAGCGCCGAGGTCCAAAAATTTCAATGGCGCCAGACTGTGCGGCCTCTGAAGCTGGATCAGAAGAAGGCCTGGATGCCGGTCTGGGCACGTCCCAGGATGAGGGCATGCACATCATGCGTGCCTTCATAAGTGTTGACGGTCTCCAGGTTCTGCGCATGGCGCATGACGTGATACTCGATCTGAATACCGTTGCCGCCATGCATGTCCCGGGCGACGCGCGCGATATCCAGGGCCTTGCCGCAATTGTTGCGCTTGACGATGGAGATCATTTCCGGGGCGAACTGGTGTTCGTCCATCAGGCGACCCACTCGCAGGGATCCCAGCAGTCCGAGCGCGATCTCGGTCTGCATGTCGGCAAGCTTTTTCTGGAAGAGCTGGGTGCCGGCGAGCGGCTTGCCGAACTGCTTGCGGTCGAGGCCATACTGGCGGGCGCGGTGCCAGCAGTCTTCGGCAGCCCCGAGAACACCCCAGGAGATTCCGTAGCGCGCACGGTTGAGGCAGCCGAAAGGACCCTTGAGGCCCGATACGTTCGGCAGCAGCGCATCCTCGCCGACTTCGACGCCATCCATGACGATTTCGCCGGTGACCGACGCGCGCAGGGAAAGTTTGCCACCGATCTTGGGTGCGGAAAGTCCCTTCATGCCCTTTTCGAGAATGAAGCCGCGGATCTCCCCGCCATGTGCCTCGGACTTCGCCCAGACGACGAAGACATCGGCGATCGGAGAATTGGAGATCCACATCTTGGCGCCGCGCAGCCGGTAACCGCCCTCGATCTTCTCGGCGCGCGTCTTCATCCCGCCCGGATCCGAGCCGGCATCGGGTTCGGTCAGGCCGAAGCAGCCGATGAGTTCACCCGAGACGAGACCCGGCAGATACTTGTCCTTCTGCTCTTCCGAGCCATAGGCATAGATCGGATAGATGACCAGCGACGACTGCACGCTCATCATCGATCGATAGCCGCTGTCAATGCGCTCGATCTCACGGGCCACGAGGCCGTAGGAAACATAGTTGGCACCCGCAGCACCGTATTTTTCCGGCAAGGTGACGCCGAGCAGGCCAGCCTGACCCATGAGACGGAAAAGCTCCGGCTCGACCGTCTCGCCGAGATAGGCGTCTGAGACGCGTGGCGCGAGCTCCGCCCTGGCAAATGCCGCAGCGGCATCCTGGATCATCCGCTCGTCCTCGCTCAGGACCTCGGACATCAGGAAAGGATCACTCCAGGAAAAAGGTCGCATCTCGCTCATCGGTCTCATCCATTGTTTCGTTCTCTCAGATTGCTCATGACTGAGCATAATTCAAGCCATGTTTACTCATGTTGCTATTAGGTCTAATCATAGCGCATGCTCACACACCAGCGTCGCTTCCTGCCCTCTACCAGCGCCCTCGCCGCCTTTGATTCCGTGGCCAAGCTCGGCAGCTTTTCGGCCGCCGCCAATGAATTGGCCCTGACCCAGGGCGCCATCAGCCGCCAGATCGGGCTTCTCGAGGAGCAGCTTGGCGTCAGGCTCTTCGAGCGCACGAACCGCGGCGTCGAACTCACACCCATCGGCCGGACCTATGCCAAGGGTATCGGCGATGCGCTGGCGACAATCCGGACTCTCTCGCTCGAAGCCATGGCAACCCGCGACGATACGCATCTGCGTCTCGCGATCCTTCCGACCTTCGGCACCCGCTGGCTGATGCCGCGCATCCCCGATTTCCTGTCGAAGAATCCGGCCATCATCATGGACTTCGCCACCCGCATTGGCCAGTTCGACTTCGAGGGGTCGGGGCTTGATGCGGCCATCCACATCGGCGAACCAAATTGGCCCGGCACCGATTGCCAGTTTCTGATGCATGAAATCGTGGCGCCGGTCTGCAGCCCGGCCTTTCTCGCCGCCAATCCGGTCTCCCGCCCGGCCGACCTGTTGTCCAAGCCGCTTTTCGACATGGCGTCCCGCCCAAGGGCTTGGGAGCATTGGTTTTCAAGTCTGGGCATCAGTGAGGGCCGAGGCGGCGGCATGCGCTTCGAACAATTCTCCAACGTCGTCCAAGCCTGTCATGCGGGCCTCGGCATTGCCCTCGTCCCGACCTTCCTCATCGAACCGGAACTGTCGGGCGGACAGCTTGTCCGCGCCTGGGATCACGAGATCAAGAGTTCGAGCGCTTACTACCTCGTGCGCCCGCTTTCGAAGATGGCCTATGGGCCGGCCAGCACCTTCTCGACCTGGATCCTCGATCAGGCGAGAAGCTTCAGCCAGCAACGCCTCGAAAGGGATTGAGGTGCACCCAGAAATGACTCGCGGGATGTGTCGCGTGCGCATTGACAACCCCATGTCATCAGCGAAGACTAACCTTCGAAAGCCATGATCAGGCTCGGAGGGGACTATGTTCAAGAACCGCTTTTCGGCGTTGCTCACATTCGCGCTGGCGCTCGTTCCACTCTCTCCCCCGGTGTCGGCTCAGGACTTGAGAACGATCGAGCGGGTCGATGATGCCGACTATTTCGGCTTTGATCTGCGAACCGAGAAGAACGTCTCTCTCGACGAATGCGAAGCGAGCTGCATCGGCGATGCCGCCTGCCGCGCCTTTACCTTCAATCCGAAGGTGAACTGGTGTTTTCTCAAAACCGACTACGACCAGCTGAACAGTTTCCCCGGAGCCATAGCGGGCCGCATCGTCCTGCAGACGGCAGAGCCCGATATCGGCGCCCCGCCCGCCCTGACATTTGTCTCCGAGTATCTGAAGTCGGAAGCCCGCAATCAGCGGGACCGTCTCGCGATCGCCCCTGAACAGGATGGATGGGGCCGTGACGCGCTGATCGGGTCCGCCCGTGCCGCCTTCACGAGCGGCAACATTGATTTCGCAATCGTCTCGATGAAGGGCGCCCTCTCCATGGACGCCAACGACCCGGCGCTCTGGCTGGAAATGGCCCGCATGGCCAATACAGTCGCCAACAATTACGGCATGGCCAACGAAGGCGCGATGGCCGCGATCAACGGCTATCTGCTGACCCGCGGCTCAGCGTCCCGCGCCGAAGCGCTCGCCACCCTCGCGAAATCGCTGGAAAACAGCGAGAACTGGCGCCCGGCGCTTAGCGCCTACAAGGCGAGCCTCGAACTCGCGTCGAATGAAGAAGTCGGAGCGGCCCTCAAGGATCTCCGTTCCCGCCAGGGTTTCCGCGTCGTGAGCAACACGGTCGATTCCGACAGCGCCTCTCCGCGCGCCTGCGTCGAGTTCTCCGAACCGCTGGTCAAGCGTGGTGTCGACTACACCTCCTTCGTCACCCTGGACGGCAAGACACCAAAGGCACTCGAAGCGAAGAACAACCAGGTCTGCGTGGAAGGGCTGGAGCATGGCGGCCGCTATCGGCTCGCCCTCCGCGCTGGCCTGCCCTCCTCCGTCGACGAAAACTTGGAAGCGCCGGTCGAGCTCGAAGTCTATGTCCGCGACCGCAGCTCCAGCGTACGCTTCACCGGTGACAGTTTCGTCCTGCCTTCCTCCGCCCGTCAGGGCATTCCGCTCGTTTCGGTGAACGCCGATAGCGCCAACCTCGAACTCTACCGGATCGGTGACCGCAACATTGCCCCGCTCCTCGCCGCCTCGCAATTCCTCACCCAGATGGACGGCTACACTGCCGGCCGCGTGAAGGACGAGATCGGCGAACTCGTCTGGCAAGGTTCCCTCGACATCGCCAACGAGCAGAACAGGGAAGTCGTCACCAGCATTCCGCTGCAGGAAGCGCTGCCCACGCGCAAGCCCGGCATCTATGTGCTGACCGCCGTCTCGCCAACCTCCGTCACCGAGAACTGGGACAGCCGCGCGACACAATGGTTCGTCATCTCGGACATCGGCCTCTCGACCTTTGCCGGCACCGACGGTCTTCACGTCTTTGCCCGCTCGCTGGCATCGGCCAGCCCACTCGCCAACATCGAGCTGCAGTTGATTGCCAAGAACAACGAGATCCTCGCCACCGCCACGACCGATGCCGAAGGCCGCGCACGCTTCGATGCCGGTCTCGTGCGCGGCGGCGCAGCCCTGGCGCCAGCGGTGATTGCTGCCCGCAGTGGCGCCGACGACAACGTCTTCCTCGACATGACCCGGGCCGGCTTCGACCTCTCCGACCGCGGTGTCACCGGTCGTCCGGCACCGGGCCCGGTCGATATCCTGGCCTGGACCGAGCGGGGCATCTACCGTCCCGGCGAGACCGTGCATGTTGCAGCCCTCGCCCGCGACACCAATGCCGACGCCATTTCCGGACTGCCGCTGACCTTCCTGTTTTCGCGACCGGATGGCGTCGAATTCCGCCGCATGGCCGTGACCAGCGAAACGCTGGGCGGTTATTCCGTCGATCTGCCCATCCTTGCCAATGCCATGCGCGGCACCTGGACGGTGGCGATACACACCGACCCGAAGAAATCGGCGATCGCCCAGTCGACCTTCCTGGTCGACGACTTCGTGCCCGACCGGCTCGACCTGAAGCTCTCAAGCGAGGCCGAGGCGATCTCGCCGGAAGAGCCCGTGACCGTCTCCGCCGATGGCCGCTACCTCTATGGCGCGCCGGCAGCCGGACTGACGCTCGAAGGCGAAGTCGTGATCCGCCCGACAACGAGCCATCCCGACTTCCCCCGCTACAGCTTCGGCCTCGCGGACGAGGAAGGCATCGAGGATGTGCGCCTGCCGCTCGAAGGTCTGGGCGTGCTGGATGATGATGGCCTGGCCACCATCGATGTATCCCTCACGGACTTGCCCTCCACCACGCGCCTTCTCAACGCCGATGTGGCGCTGCGTCTGCGCGAAGGCGGTGGCCGTGCCGTGGAGCGCAAACTGACCATGCCCGTCACACCGGACGGTCCTGTCATCGGCATCAAAGCGGAATTCGAAGGTGATCTCGCTGAAAACTCGAACGCTGCCTTCAACCTGATCGCGCTTGGCCCCGATGGTGAGCGTCAGGCGCTGCCGGCTGCGCGCTGGAAACTGATCAAGTTGGAGCGGAACTACCAGTGGTACCGCGACGGCTCCTCCTGGCGCTACGAGCCGATCACCACGACCAAGCTGCTGGCCGACGGCATGATCGACATTGTAGCCGAAGGCACCCCACTTTCCGTCCCCGTGACGTGGGGTAGTCACCGCCTCGAGGTCGAGCAGGGCGATGCCGTCACCAGCGTCGATTTCGATGCCGGCTGGTTCGTCACTGTAGGCTCCACGGAGACACCGGACGCACTCGAAATCGGCCTCGACAAGGCCTCCTATCAGGTCGGCGACACCGCAAAGCTCAGGATCTCACCGCGCTTTGCCGGCCAGGTGATCGTCACCTCGGGCACGGATGCCCTGGTCTCAACGCAAGTTGCCGAAGTTCTCGCCACCGGCACGGAAATCGAAATCCCCGTCTCCGCGGACTTCGGTGCTGGCGTCTATGTGAGCGCGACCCTCTTCCGTCCGGGTGATGCCGAGGAGAGCCGCATGCCGGCGCGTGCGATCGGCATTGCGTGGCTTGCCGTCGATCCCGGTGCCGACAAGCTGGCCATCAAGCTTTCCCCGCCGGAAAGGACCCTGCCGCGACAGCCGCTCGAAATCCCCGTCGAAGTGGCCGGCGCGGGAGTTGGCGACGAAGCCTATGTGATGGTGGCAGCCGTCGATGTCGGCATTCTCAACCTCACCCGATATGAGACGCCGGATCCCGAAACCCATTATTTCGGCCAGCGCCGGCTGGGCCTCGAATTGCGCGACCTCTATGGACGCCTGATCGATGGCTCGCTGGGCGCCACCGGACGCTTGCGCACCGGGGGTGACGGCGGACAGGTCGCCCTTCAGGGCAACCCGCCGCGTGAAAAGCTGGTTGCTTTCTTCTCCGGCCCCGTAAAGCTCGATCCGGATGGCAAGGCCACGATCTCCTTCGACATCCCGCAATTCAACGGCACTGCGCGTGTGATGGCATGGGCATGGTCGAAGACCGGCGTCGGCCACAGTGAGGCCGACGTGATCATCCGCGATCCGGTCGTTGTCACCGCAAGCCTGCCAAAATTCCTCGCGCCCAATGACGAGAGCAACCTTCGTCTCGATATTGCCGCGACCGACGCCCCCTCCGGCACCTACACACTCGCTGTCACCGGCAATGACCCGGTCAGCATTGGCGGCGCCGAAAGCCAGCAGATCGAACTGACATCAGGGGAAACCACGACCGTCACCCTACCGCTGACAGCGAACGCACCCGGCGATGGCACAATCGACATTGCCCTGACGGGAGCAGACGGCATCGCGGTCAGCCAGTCGCTCGACCTGCCCGTGCGTCCGTCGACACTGCCGATCACAGAGCGACAGGTCATTGCGCTGGCACCGGGAAAGAGCCTGACCGTCGATGGAGACCTGCTCGCAGACAGCCTCCTGCAGGGTGCCTCGGTCAGCCTCAATGTCGCCCGCGCCGATGGCCTTGACATCCCGAGCCTGCTGATGGCGCTGGACCGCTACCCCTATGGCTGCGCCGAACAGACGACGAGCCGCGCGCTGCCGCTTCTCTATTTCGATGAGCTGGCCAAGCTGTCCGGCCTGCCGGAAGACGAGGGGATCAACAAGCGTGTGCAGGACGGCATCCTTCGGGTGCTGGCCTACCAGTCGTCGAGCGGATCCTTCGGCCTCTGGGCGCCGGGCTCCGAAAGCCTCTGGCTCGACGCCTATGTGACCGACTTCCTGACGCGCGCCCGCGAGCAGAAGTTCGACGTACCGGAAGAAGCCCTGGTCCAGGCGCTGCAGAACCTGCAGAACCGCATCGCCTATGACAATGACATCAGGACACGCGGCAACGAGATCGCCTATGCGCTCTACGTGCTTTCGCGCAGTCGCAAGGCCTCGCTGAGTGATCTGCGCTACTATGCAGATACGATGCTGCCAGACTTCCCGACACCGCTGTCGAAGGCGCATCTGGCCGCCGCACTGTCGCTTTATGGCGACAGCGAGCGCGCCAATGCCGTCTTCCTCGATGCAGCCGGCATGAGCGAACAGGCCCGTCTGACCCCGGTGAGCTTCTCCCGCTCCGACTATGGTTCGGCACTGCGGGATGCGGCCGGCGTTCTCGCCCTCGCCGCCGAAAGCCGCCCGGTGCCGCCTGTCGTGCCGATCCTCGCCAAGGTCGTCGCGGACGAATGGAAATCCAGGCAGACGCTGAGCACACAGGAGCAGACCTGGATGCTTCTCGCTGCCCGAGCGCTCCAGCAGGATGACGAGGAGCTGACACTGGAGGTGAATGGCACGGGAAAGAGGGGCGCCTATGCCGCAACGATCCCGGGTGATGCACTCCTGCAGACACCGCTGACGCTGACCAATACCGGTCTTGATCCGGTGAGCGCCGCGATCACGACCGTTGCTGCTCCTGTTCTGCCGCCAGCGGCAGGCGGCGAAGGCTTCGAGATCACCAAGACTTACTACAGCCTGACCGGCGAAGAAGCGAACATCACCGAGGTGATCCAGAACGAGCGTTACGTCGTGGTGCTGGAAGTCACAAAGGGAGATGACTGGCCGGCCCAGCTTCTTGTGAGCGATCTCTTGCCCGCGGGGTTCGAGATCGACAATCCGAGCCTGGTCGACAGCGCTGCCTTGGCGAACTTCGAATGGATCGGCCAAACCGAGACTGCCCATCTTGAGTTCCGCAGCGATCGCTTCGTCGCCGCCATCAGCCGCGGAGAAGGCGAGAACGGAACAATGACACTGGCCTATGTCGTCCGCGCCGTCACCCCCGGCACGTACGACCTGCCGGCTGCGAGTGTCGAAGACATGTATCGCCCGCAACTGTCGGCGCGCACGGCAGCCGGCGCGATGACGGTCTCCACCGCACCCTGATGGGCCGCCTCCGGCGCATCGGGATCAGCTTCGGGGCGGCTGCCGTTTTGGCAACCGCCTCTCTCTCGTTGCTCTATTGGGCCGATAGGACATACCCTCCCCCGCTTGAGGCAGCGCGGGACGTTTCGACAGAAATCCTCGATCGCGACGGCCAGCTCCTGCGTGCCTTCGCCATTCGGGAGGGCCTCTGGCGCCTCGAAACGACCGTCGCCGACGTCGACCCCAATCTGCTGCGGATGCTCATTGCCTATGAGGACCGGCGCTACGAAAGCCATTCCGGTGTGGACATGCTCGCGCTCGGACGGGCCGCCTGGCAGCTCGCCGCAAACGGTCGTATCGTCTCGGGCGCCTCGACGCTCTCGATGCAGGTCGCGCGACTGATCGAACCGCGCCGCGAACGCTCGCTGACGGCAAAGCTCGTTCAGATCGCCCGTGCGATTCAGATCGAACGGCGTTTGTCCAAGACAGAGATCCTCAACCTCTATCTCACCCACGCACCCTATGGCGGCAATCTCGAAGGCGTGCGCGCCGCAAGCCTCGCCTGGTTCGGCAAGGAGCCGAAACGGCTATCGACGGCAGAGGCAGCCCTGCTCGTGGCCTTGCCGCAATTGCCAGAACGACGCCGGCCGGATCGCTACCGCGACAATGCGCTGGAAGCACGCAAACGGGTCCTGGAACGGGTACGGGAGTCAGAGGTCGTCGACCCCGCCGAAGTCGCGCTGGCGCTCAACGCGGCGCTGCCGACCGCACGCCGGCAACTGCCAGCCCTTGCGCCGCATCTGGCGGAGGCAGCCAGGCGGAAAGCGCCCGACGTCAGGCTTCACCAGACCACCATCCTGCGCCCGGTACAGGAGAGACTTGAAAAGGTAGCATTCGAAGCCGGCCGCAAGCTCGATCCCAAGGTCTCCCTCGCCCTGCTGATGGCGGATTCCACGACCGGCGAGATCGTCGCAGAGGTGGGCGCCGCCGACTATTTCGACGCGTCGCGCTCCGGATGGATAGACATGACACGCGCCGAGCGCTCGCCGGGCTCCGCGTTGAAGCCCTTCATCTACGGCATCGCCTTCGAACAGGGTCTCGTTGCGCAGGAGACCATCGTCGAGGACCGGCCGGCCGATTTCTTCGGCTATCGCCCGAAGAACTTCGACATGCAATACCAGGGCGATGTCAGCATCCGTGAAGCGCTGCAATTGTCGCTGAACGTCCCGGCAGTCCGGCTTCTCGACGCTGTTGGCCCCTCGCGCCTGATGGTCCGACTGCGTCACGCCGGCATCAGGTTGAAGCTGCCGCCGAATGAAGCCCCGGGCCTGGCCATTGCGCTCGGCGGTGCAGGCATCACGCTGAAGGATCTCGTACAGCTCTATGCGGGCCTCGCGAACCGCGAACAACCCGTACGGCTCGGCGACGGCGTTCGCGACATGGCCGGCCTGATCGATGAACAGCCGCTCTTCGAACCGGCAGCCGCCTGGACTGTCGCCGATGCGCTGGGCGCCGTTCTTCCCCCGATGGGCAGCCCTCCCGCAGGCATCGCCTACAAGACCGGCACCAGCTACGGCTATCGCGATGCCTGGTCTGTCGGCTACGATGGCCGCTATGTGCTCGGCGTCTGGATCGGCCGTCCGGACAATGCGGCAGTCCCCGGCATTTCGGGCTACAAGACTGCGGCACCGATCCTGTTCGAGGCATTCGCCAAATCCGGCCTCGCCGGAACGGCCTTGCCCCGCGCCCCGACAGGGGCCAATCGCATCCCAGCCTCCGAACTGCCCCAGTCGCTGCGCCGCTTCTCGATCGATTCAAACGGCCTGATCTCCGTTTCAGCGCGCGAGCGTCCACCCCGGATCATCTATCCGCTCGAAGGCTCCATTCTGGAACTCGGCAAGGGACCCGATGGTGAAGCACTGCCCGTCGTCATGAAAATGCAGGCAGGCCGCGCACCCTTCCGTTGGCTGGTAGACGGCAAGCCAATGTCGGAATCCACCCGCAGGCGAACCGGCGAATGGAGGCCCTTGGGTGCAGGCCAGTCGACCCTGACGGTCATCGATGCGGAGGGAAGAGCCGCGACGGTCAACGTCTTCATCAGGAACTGAGTATCCCGCAAATCTGGCCGTGATCCAAACGAATATACCCGCCGTAGACAGTCATATAGTCTTTCAAATGGGAGATCTTCGTTATGACCAGCAGCTTCCGCGCCGGATTGATCATGTTCATGACGTTCGCCTTGTCGGCTTCCCCTGGTTTGGCCAATGAGCGCTTCACCGCCAGTGACATCAAAGGCGAAATCATCGGCAAACGCATTTACCTTGCCGTGCCCCTGGGCGGCGAGTTCCCGCTGAACTATCGCACCAACGGTCAGGTCGATGGTTCCGGTGAGGCACTCGGGCTCGGTCGGTTCGCCAAACCGAACGACAAGGGGCGTTGGTGGATCGCCGGCGACAAACTCTGTCAGCAGTTCACCAGCTGGTACAAGGGTGCGCCCATGTGCTTCGAACTCCTGCGAACCGGCGACAAGAAACTGAAATGGATCCGTGACAACGGCCAGACGGGTACGGCCCGGATCGGCAGCAGCATCTGACGCTGCTTGCACCGCATGGACCGGGTCTCTATTTTGCTTTTTCCGCAGAACGGGGACCGCAATGGCAGATCTGAGAAGCCGGCCGATCGGTGCGACGGCAACGCTGGGCAAGACGGGCTATCCTGCCATTCGATCGGCCACCGGCGGCGAACTCGACGTCGTCACAGGCCCTTCCCAGCCAGGCTTCAACCCGCTGGATCTCCTCCTCGCCTCACTTGCCGCCTGCATGAGCATGAGTGCGCGGATCGCGGCGCGCGAAATGGGGCTGCATGAGGTCGTCGAAAGGGTCACAGCGAGCGTCAGCGGAGAGAAGGCCGCAGATGAGCCACTGCGCTTTGCCGGTTTCACAGTCGAGCTGGCCATCGACGGCGCCCTGGATCACGATCAGCGCGTGGCGCTTGCACACCGGGCTGAAGCGATATGCACCGTCAGCAACACTCTGGCGGTCCGTCCGACTGTGCGTGTTGCAGCCGCCTAGTCGCCGAGCAGCCTCAGGGTGATGGCATCGGGAACACCATCGCAGAAGACATCCAGTGCCCGACGAAAAATCGCGCCTTCCTCGTTGAGAGCCACGGCCGCAAACAAGGTCATGGACGACCGAAATTTCAGATCGTCGGGATGACCGAATATCTCCACCAGGCGGCGGTCCGCATGGGCGAGAACAGCTTCCGTCGCCTCCACCAACCCTTTGCCGAGCAAGGGGTGCGCGAGGTAGGCACGTGCCTCATCTGCCGAGCGGAGCGCAAAGTGCCGCGCTGTCGCGGAATTCCCAAGGCCCTCGAGTTGCGGAAAAATGTACCACATCCAGTGGCTACGCTTTTGCCCGCTCCGCAACTCCTTGAGCGCTTGCGCATAGCCCTCTGCCTGTGCAGCGAGGAAACGCCCTAGATCCAGCTCCGGATCGCCGTCCATCATCAAGTCCTCCTTCTGGTCCGAGGCGGGGCCCCGTTGAGACGTTGCGCTGACTTTGCCCACCAGATCCACCGCGCCGCCCTCCCCGCGTTAAATCTTGACCTTTGAGCAATGTTCGTTAACAAGAACGTGAGGCGCCGTGGTTTCAGCATCACCGCGTCCAAACCTGGTGCCGGGCCCCTCTGGCGAGAGTTTACGGCGCTCTCGTGATGTCGGTACCGCCAGCAATTTGAGCCGGCGGATTCTAAAACAATGAACACTTGGATCATGCTTCATGCGAAGGCGTGCAGGGCACTTCGCATCTCGACTCTTGCCACCTCCTTTCGCCTGGAGGTCCGCTCATGAGCACTTCATCAGCAACGGGCGCAAAGTCCACCCTCGGTTATTTCCGCTGGGCCTTCATCGTCACGGTCATTGGCCTCATCCTCGGCGGCGTCCTCGGCTGGCAATCGACCGGCACCTTGGGCGGCATGGCGACTGTCTTCTTCATCTGCGCGGTTCTGGCCGTCCTCGAGATTTCGCTCTCCTTTGACAACGCGATTGTCAACGCCAACAAACTCAAGGACATGACACCGGTCTGGCAGCATCGCTTCCTGACCTGGGGCATCATCATCGCCGTATTCGGCATGCGCATCGTCTTCCCGCTGCTGATTGTGGTCATTGCCGCCCAGATCGGCCCGATCGAGGCGATCATTCTGGCAGCTCGCGAGCCGGCCGAATACGCTCGCATCATGAACGATGCGCATCTTCCGATCGCGGCCTTCGGCGGCACCTTCCTGATGATGGTTGGCCTCACCTATTTCTTCAACCATGAAAAGGATGTGCACTGGATCGAGTGGCTCGAGAAGCACATGGCACGCTCGGCCTCCATCAAGGGTATCGAGATTGCGCTCGTCTTGCTCCTGATCCTGTTGTTCTCCTACCTTCTCGACGGCGAAGAAGCGACGACCTTCGTCTATTCGGCCATTTACGGGCTCGTGACCTTCCTGGCCGTCGAAGTGCTGGGGGGCCTGCTTGACGCCTCGCAGAAGACCATGAGTGAAGCGGCCAAGGGTGGCCTCGGCGCCTTCATCTACCTTGAAGTACTCGACGCCAGCTTCTCGTTCGATGGCGTCATCGGCGCCTTCGCGCTGACGCAGAACTTGTTCATCATCGCGATCGGCCTCGGCATCGGCGCCATGTATGTGCGCTCGATGACCATCATGCTGGTGGAGAGGGGCACGCTGGCCGAGTACCGCTATCTCGAACATGGAGCATTCTACGCCATCCTGATCCTCTCCGTGATCATGTATGTCCAGACTCTCTTCCATATCCCGGAAGTGATCACCGGCCTTGGTGGCGCGGCCCTCATCGGTATCTCGCTCTGGTCCTCCATTAAATACAATCGCGAGGAACGGGCAGAGGAAGAACGTCTCGCCCACGAAGCCGTCGCCGAGAACATCTGATCACGTGCGTACGAGACACATCAGAAGGCCGGCGTTTTCGCCGGCCTTTTGCGTTGCAGTGATGGCTGCTCAATCGGGACCCACATCGGTACCGCGGGAGCCGACTTTGGGCAGCGACCCCGTTCCCGGTGTCTTCATGGGATCCTGAAGCTCCGGCTTGTCATGGGGGCCGGCGGCCGGCATGCCCTCAGCCTTGGACTTGTCTTTCTCCGCCCGGTGCTCGCGCGGCTTCTCGCTCTCTTCGCTCATGGGATATCTCCGTTCCTGGGACAGGAGAAACATGCGCCGAACCTTCATGGTTCCGGGTTCACCTTTGAGAACCCCGCTAATTTTTGAATCTGGAGAACAGTCGCTGCCTATGGCAGCAAAGCAAGAACGTCATGAGACCGCTGATGAACCCCACCCAAGTAGCTACAATGTCTTCGTCACAGGTATGAACTTGCAATCGTCGCCGCCGGCAATCTTGTCCAGACCACTGACCGGAGCCTGCTCGGCGCCCGTCCTCCGAAACCATGTGCGAAAAAAATTGGCTGAGGATGGAATAGCATCACGTCCAGCTCCGTATACTGGAGCATGACGACGAATTCGAACCCGTTCAACGTGATCGGCCAGCTCGCAGCCCTGCGACGCTACGCCCGTTCGCTCGTCAGAAATCCGGACGAGGCGGAAGATCTGGTTCATGACGCCCTCGTACGGGCGCTGGAGCGCAGGTCGACCTTCAGGAGTGACGGCAGCATCCGCAACTGGCTGATGTCGATCCTGCACAATACCCATATCGACCGGCTCCGCCGCGACCGTTCTGTCAATCGCCGTCACGACGCAGCCCGCGAGCTGTCCGAGACGGTGACTCCAGCAGGACAGGAACACACCGTGCGCCTCTCACAGGTGCGAGACGCCTTTCTCGCCCTGCCGGAAGAGCAGCGCGAAGCACTGCATCTCGTGGCCATCGAAGAGCTTTCCTATCAGGAGGCGGCTGATGTCCTGCACATACCCGTGGGAACGCTGATGTCCCGCATATCGCGTGCCCGTGCCCGGCTTCGGGCCATGGAAGGCGGCGAGGATGCGAACCCCGTTTCCCACCTTAGAATTGTTGGAGGAAACCCCGATGACCAGCCATGACCCCGTGATCGAGGCCGACCTGCACGCCTATGTCGACGACCAGCTGGATGTCGGTCGTCGCATCGAGGTCGAAGCCTATCTGTCGGAGAACCCATCCATCGCTGCCAAGGTCATGGCAGATCTCCGGGTCCGTGATGAATTGCGTCTGGCATTGGCGGGCATGCCGACAGCGGTGCGCCAGGAGACACGCGATGCGGCACGGGTCCTCGAAAACGCCATGAACCGCCCCCGGACCGTCGACGTGATGCGTCGTGCGGCGGCCGTCGCTCTGCTCGTCGGCGCCGGCTGGGTCGCCCATGGCTGGATCGACCCCGGCAGCATCGGCGAGGTGGTGGCCTCGGTTCCGCCGCCGCAATTTGTCGAAGAAGCCATGCGCGCCCACCAAACGGCGGAACTGCGCAAGCAGATGCCATCGCAAATCGAGGCAGGCCGCTTCGATCCCGCAGAAATCCGAGCGGCGACAGCGATCGTGCTTCCTGCCATGCCGACGGAATGGTCCGTGCGGGATGCGCAGGTTTTTCCCTCGACCTATGGCCCGAGCGTTGAGCTCGAAGTCGAGCCCCAATCCGGTGAAAGGATGTCCCTTTTTGCCGTCCGGCCTGGCAATTTTTCTGTTCAGCAGGTGCTGCTGAAGCAGGAGGGTCAGACCAACGCCGCCTACTGGCAGATCGGCGAGGTAGCCTACGCGCTGATCTCCGAAACTGAAAACGCGGACAAGCTGGCCGAACAGGCCCGCAAGCTTGCCCGCACCCTTTACTGATCCCAAGGAGGAAACTGACTATGGATCCCATCCAGAACCGCTTCGGCTACGGCGCTCAGGCCCAGTCCGCTGCACTCTTCGACGAAGGTCTGCGCAAGCACATGCTGCGCGTCTACAACTATATGGGCCTCGGGCTGGTCATCACCGGCATCGTCGCCTTCTTCGTCAGCCAGACACCGGCTCTCTATGTGCCGATCTTCTCGACCCCGCTGAAGTGGGTCGTGATGCTGGCACCGCTTGCCTTCGTCTTCTTTTTCTCATTCCGCATCCACGCCATGTCAGCCGCCACCGCGCAGATGGCCTTCTGGGCGTTTGCGGCCGTGATGGGTCTGTCGCTGTCATCCGTGTTCCTGGTCTTCACCGGAACCTCGATCGCCCGCACCTTCTTCATCACCGCCACCATGTTCGGCACGATGAGCCTCTACGGCTACACGACCAAGCGTGACCTCTCGAAGTTCGGCTCCTTCCTGGTCATGGGTCTGATCGGCGTCATCATCGCCTCGGTCGTCAACATGTTCCTGGGCTCAAGCGCCCTGCAGTTTGCGATCTCCGTCATTGGCGTTGTCGTCTTCGTCGGCCTGACCGCCTGGGATACACAGAACATCAAGGAACAGTATGCCGAGAACGTCGACCAGGAGAGCCAGCAGAAGCTCGCCGTCTTTGGTGCGCTGTCGCTCTACCTCAACTTCGTCAACCTGTTCCAGCTGTTGCTGAGCCTGACGGGCCAGCGCGAGGAATAACAATAAACGCGTCGGGAGAACGACGAAAGAAGACGTGCCCGGGTCGCAGGCCCGGGCACGTCCGTGTTCGAGGCGCAGCAGAACTTTCTCTAGCTATGGCTTTATCTTGGTCGAACGATCCAGCCTGTACCGCGTTATACGGGCGACACAAACCCAATCGGAGTTTCCATGGACGTCGTTCGCATTCTTCTCGCAATCCTCCTGCCGCCGGTCGGCGTTTTCCTCCAGGTGGGCATCGGACTGCACTTCTGGCTGAACATTTTGCTGACGCTCTTCGGCTACCTGCCGGGCATCATCCACGCGATCTGGGTCATCATTCGGAAATAACCCGTCGGATATACCGAGGCTTGCAGGCAGAGCGGGAACGAACGCCCGCTCTCTCGCATCGGCACGCCGTGAGAACAGCCGGTCCGCGTCCAGCGACCTATCACGGGCACAACATTGGGAATGCCTGGCCGCCTACGCGACGCTTCTGGCAAGCAGGAATTGCCAGGTTCCGTGCGCCGTCAGAGCGTAACGACCAGAGCGGCCAGGAACAGGATCGAGATCGCAACGGCCGCCATTGCCACTCGCTGCCGACAGATGTCGAGTGAGTGTGTGGATTTGGATTCACCGAAAATCTTTGCGATCGCATCTGACATGGCAGTCTCCGACGACGCCCGGCCATTCATTGGCCCCGGCTTATATCGACACATTTTCGTCATAATTGGGCCGAGGTCAATAATCACGACTAGATTGGTATTCTAAAGATTCCACGCGTTGGAAAAACAGCACCCAACTTGCCCCCAGCCTTGAAAATTTCAGCGTCTGCCCGGCCTCAATACCCTTTGAACGGCGTTTTCATCTGAGCAGCGGTCGGTTTGGCGAGAATTGCGGTGATGGTAAGTGAGTTCGTCGCCTCGTCGACGTCGATTGCGGGGAGAGAACATCGATGGTGCTGACGATCTCAGGCGCGGTCGGGATGCCAGACTCAGATCGCTCTTCGCGACAAGACGGCTTCAGGCCATGGACTTGATGAAAGCTGCCTCAGCTCCTGCTCGCGAAGTGCAGCGACAGCCTCGTTTCCGACTTGCCAATTTTCGAATGATCGGAGAAAACAATCAAATTTGTCAGGCAACATGACAAAAATGAAACCCGGCTGGGATCGACTTGGGAGGAGTGATGACGATGCGCACGACTGATGACCGCGGGCAAAGCGCCTTGCGTTTTGCCGGCATGGCAGGCCCGGCCGTCATGCTGCTCGGTATGCTGCTCTTCGCCATGAACGACGCCATGGGAAAGTGGCTCGTCGCGAGTTATGGCATCGGGCAGGTCATTCTGATCCGGAGTATCGCGGCTCTGCTCATCCTTGCGCCCTTCCTCTGGATGGCCGGCCTCAAACCGGTCGTCGAGGCGGAGAGACCGGGACTGCAGCTGATGCGGGTCGTCTTCTCGACCCTCGAGCTGTTCTGCTTCTACTATGCGGTCATGTACCTGCCGCTTGCCGATGTCATGACGTACTGGCTGGCGGCCCCGATCTACGTGGCTGCGGCAGCGCCATTCCTCTTGGGTGAAAAGGTCGGCTGGCGGCGTTGGGGCGCAATTGCCGTAGGCTTTATCGGTGTCGTCATCACGCTCGAACCGTCGAGTGCAATGTTCACGGCACCAGCATTGATTTCCATCATCGGCACGGCCGCCTTCGCACTCATGATGCTCACCGGGCGCAGCCTCAGGGGCACACCCGACAAGACCCTGGTGCTGTTTCAGACAGGCGGCGCGGCCGTTGTCGGACTGATCGCTGCCCCCTTTGGCTGGGCTCCGCTCAATTCCGGGACGGAAGTGCTTCTGCTTGGCCTGCTCGGCATCGTCGCGATGAGTGCGCATATGCTGGTCAACCGGGCGCTGAAGATTTCGGACGCAGCGACGGTCGCTCCGCTGCAGTACACGCTTCTGCTGTGGGCCGTGGTGTTCGGATACGCCTTCTTCAACGAAGTCCCCCGGCTGACCATGCTGGTGGGCGCATCGCTGATCGTCGGGTCCGGCCTTTTCATCTTCTTCCGTGAACAGCAATTGAAGAAGAGGGACAAGGTTCTGCCCGCCATCCCGGAATAGCAATGAAAAAGCCCGCAGCGGAATGTCCGCTGCGGGCTCTTTCTGGTGCGGCTCCTTAAGGAGAGCCACGACCAGGGAGGTTTTACTTCCGGATTTCGGCGAGCTGAGCCATGATGCTGTCGACTACGTCAGCGCCAATCGCGTCCTTGTGCTTCTCGTAGACCACCATCGACTTTTCGCGAATACGTGCCTGTTCCTCGTCTGACAGCGCGTTCACTTCAAGGCCGGCAGCCTTGATCTTCTCGAGGGACTGCTTGTTGAGGTCGGCGATGACACTGCGCTCGACGTCACGGCCGACCGTCGCGCATTCACGCAAGGCTGCCTGCTCTTCCGGCGTGTAGGTGTCGAAGATCGCCTTGGAGAAGAGGAACAGGAACGGCGTGTAGGCGTGGTTGGTCTCCGTGACATACTTCTGCACTTCGAAGAACTTCGAGGTGTCGATCGTCACATAGGGGTTTTCCTGCGCATCGATGGTCTTGGTCTCGAGCGCCGAGAACACTTCACCGAACGCCATTGGCGTTGCATTGGCGCCGAGGTTCTGGAAAGTGTCGAGGAAGATGTTGTTCTGCATGACGCGAACCTTCATGCCCTCGAAGTCTTCCCACTTCGTCACCGGACGAACCGAGTTGGAAAGGTTGCGGAAGCCGTTTTCCCAGTAACCCAGATTGACCAGGCCGACGGCCGCCATTTTCTCGTTCATCATCGTGCCGAAGTCGCCGTCCAGCACCGTGTAGGCTTCCTGGGCGTTGGCGAAGAGGAACGGCAGATCGAAGACGCCGAGCGCCGGCTCGATGCCGACCAGCGGCGATGACGATGTCACCACGGCTTCCTGAACGCCGGAACGCAGGGCCTGCGTTGCCTGAAGGTCGCCGCCGAGGGCACCGCCCCAGAAAGCCTGCAGCTTCAGCTTGCCGCCGGACTTGTCATCCAGGCATTTCTGCATGGCTTCAATTCCGTTGCCGACCGGATGGTCGGCATTGATGCCGTTCGAGACGCGAATGGTGCGCTCGTTGAATTCGGCGAAGGCCGGAGCGGCTCCGGAAACGGCGAATGCCATTGCTGTCGTTGCGAGTAGTATCTTTCTCATAGTGTATCCTCCCTTGGATTGAAATGAGTGGGTTGAGCTTGGGTCGTTACCGGAGCCATTGCGCCGGCACGATGACGATGTCGGGGAATATGACGAGCAGGACCAGAACCAGAACCTGCGCCAGCAGGAAAGGAACGATACCCGTCACGACCTTGCCGAGCGGTACGCGCCCGACCCCGCTGACCACGTTGAGCACGACGCCGACGGGCGGCGTGATCAGGCCGATGCAGCAGTTCATGATGAACATGACACCGAAGTAGACCGGGTCGATGCCTGCCTGCTTGATGATCGGCATCAGTACGGGTGTCAGGATCAGGATGGTTGGCGTCAGATCGAGTGCTGTGCCGACCACAAGAACCAGCGCCATGATGACGAACATCAGAAGCATGGGACGATCGATCAGGGGCTCGATGTAACGCGTGATCTCACCGGGAATGTTCGCGGCGGTAATCAGCCATGCGGACACGAGAGCAGCGCAGACCAGGAACATGATGATCGAGGTTGTCTTGGCTGCCTGGAGAATGACCCGTGGCAGATCCTTGGGCTTCAGCTCGCGATAGATCACCATACCGACGAACATGGCATAGGCCGCCGCGATGACTGCCGCTTCCGTAGGCGTGACCACACCGGCCTTGATGCCCCCGAGGATGATCACCGGCATGCCGAGTGCCCATGCGGCACGCCCTGTCGCGCGCAGTCGATCTTTTGCCGGCGCCTTTGGCAAGGGCAGGACTTTGTCCTTCCGCACCACGACCTGCCAGGCAATGACAAGCGCGATCCCCATCAACATGCCAGGAACGATGCCGGCCATGAAGAGCTGCGTGATCGAGACATTCGCCGCCACACCGAAGACGATGAATGCCATTGACGGCGGGATGACGGGCGCGATGATGCCGCCGGATGCGATGAGACCAGCGGAGCGCGGCACGTTGTATCCGGCCTTGGCCATCATCGGAATGAGGATCGCGGCAAGAGCTGCCGTATCGGCTGCGGCCGAGCCGGAGATGCTGGCCATGATCACGGCAGCCATGATGGCAACGATGCCGAGGCCGCCCCTGATATGCCCGACACAGGCAATGGCGAATTCGATGATGCGGCGAGACAAACCGCCGGAATTCATCAGTTCACCTGCCAGGACGAAGAACGGGATTGCGAGCAGCGTGAACGTGTCGGCGCCCGCGATCATGTTCTGAGCGATGATCTGGCTGTTGAACATGCCCATGTACCACATGAGCGTGACGCCGCAGAACATCAGCGCAAAGGCGACGGGAACGCCGATGGCCATGGCGCCGAGGAGAGAGACAATAAAGACGACGAGGGTCATCAGGCGCGCTCCACCAGCTTCTCGATGCCGTGGTGTTCGCCTGCAAAGGCGGCGATTTCACTTTCGGTGACACGCCCGGTGACCAGGCGGAAGAGGCGTTCGAGTGCGATGAGGCTGCAGCCGGCGCCAGTGAAGAAGCCGATACCATAGACCCATCCCATGGAGAGGCCCGTCACGGGCGCACTCATGCTGGCATTGATCGGCAACTGCTTCCAGGTCCCCCAGAAGAAGATCGCCGAAACGCCGAAAATCAGAAGATTGGACAAGATCATGCAGGTTACGCGTCCGCGTCGACCGAAGGTCGCGACCAGACTTTCAACACCCATATGTCCATATTCGCGAAATCCGACGACAGCGCCGACGAAGGTCAACCAGACAAAGAAGTATCGGGACATCTCATCCGAAACCGTGAGACCGGAATTGAAGCCGTAGCGCAAGATGACGTTGACAAACACCATGATTGCCATGCCCGACAGGAGCAGGATCAAAAGCAATTCAAGGAACTTGTAGAAAAGATCGACAGCTCTGGTCATACGCATCTCACGCCTTGTCGAGCAGGCCGCGCTGGGCCAGGTTGCGGAAAAGGGCACGCGTCCCGAAGACCCATTCCGGACAGGAATCCGTGCGATCGACCCAGTTGACCAGACGTCCCAGCTTCGGCGTGGCAATCTCGACGCGATCTCCCACTTCGTGGGTAAAGCCGAGACCGGCGCCACGTCGGTCCTTGACCGGGGCAAACATGGTCCCGAGAAACAGAACCGCGCCGTCGGGATATTGATGGTTTCGGTTGCGCAATTGGGAAGCCAGATTTTCCGGCGTGCGACTGATCGCTTCCATCGGACTTTCCCCCGTCATCTCGAAGCCGTCTTCTCCGCGCACGAGCAGCGAAACACGAACCTTGCGCAACACATCCATCGTGAAGCTGCCGTGGAAGAGCCGGATGAAGGGCCCGATCGAGCAGGACGCGTTATTGTCCTTCGCTTTTCCGAGAAGCAGTGCAGACCGGCCTTCGACATCCCGCAAATTCACGTCGTTGCCGAGCGTCGCGCCGATGATCTTGCCGTCGGAACGAACTGCAAGAACGATTTCCGGCTCCGGATTGTTCCACTGCGAAATCGGATGAATTCCGACGGCGTCACCGCAGGTGACCGAGGACATCGGCTGGGCCTTGGTGAAGATCTCGGCGTCTGGCCCGATACCGACTTCCAGATATTGCGACCATAGCCCCATGTCCTGCAACAGCGCCTTGACCTTGGCTGCCTGTTCCGAACCTGCGACAAGCCCACGAAGACTGTCACCCAATACTGGCGCCAGCTCCTTGCGGATGGCTTGGGCGCGGGCCGCATCACCCTTTGCCTGCTCTTCGATCACACGCTCCAACATGCTGTCAGCGAAGGTCACGCCGGCAGCCTTCACGGCCTGCAGATCGATCGGTGCAAGCAGACGTCCCGCCTGACCGGAAAGAAAATCGTCGAGCGTACCGAGTACGGGAAGGTCGTCCTGCGACGAGAGGCGTTCTGCCAGGTCTTCGATCTCGAACAGGCCGGAGGCCGTGGGCGCGATGGCCGTCAGGTCGAGCACTTCGCCGTGGCGAACGAGAACCACGCAGGGACCGCCGGCGACATTTGACCAGACGCGACCAACCAGCAGCGCTTCCGATGCATCTTCCGGCAGAATATATGCGGATTCCAGGCGTACTCCAGACTGCAAGACGGACCTCCTCCCTGTCCTTGGGCCGGGACTGACGTCGCCTTGCCCTATTGTCAGGATGTCTGACAACTCTTCATGTGCATTCTTAAGGTCAGAATTTCAGGCTGTCTACCCCGTAGAAGCACCTTGTTGACAACCCGCCCACCGGTTCGGCGGTCAGAACTGCTCGAGACTGAGGTCGATACGGCTCGCGGCGCCATGCAGATGGGCCCGCATCGCCTCGCGTGCCTCAACCGCATTGCCGCTTGCAATCGCGTCCCTCAGGCGAACATGCTCGGCGATCGTCACCTCCACGATCTCCTCGAGAACAGCACGGGACCGGGCGGCATTGATTGCGAGGCTGATCCGCTCCGCAATGAAACCGATGAAAAGTGCAAAATATTCGTTGTGCGTCGCCTCGGCGACCGCCCGGTGAAAGGCGAGATCCGCAACAATCCCCTGCTCCGTCCACTTGGCGGCCCCGGTCATATGCGACAGGGCGTCGTCGATCCTGGCGAGATCATCTGGCGTATGGTGGACAGCCGCCAGACCCGCCGCCTCGATTTCGAGCGGCACGCGCAACTGGAAGAGCGCCCGGAAACTCTGCGGCTCGAACAGTTCACCATCCTTTATCCGGATCGGCCGGGCAGAGGGTTCGCTGACGAACGCGCCCACACCCTGGCGGGTTTCGACGAGCCCTTCACTACGCAATTGCGCAATCGCTTCACGGACGACCGAACGGCTGACGGCAAGCGTCTTGGCGAGAACATGCTCCGTGGGCAAACGCTCGCCTGGCTTCAGCCGCCCCTGGCTTATCTCATCGGCCAATTGGGCGGCGATGCGAGCAGGCAGGTGCTCGCTGCGCCTGATTTGTCCGAAGTTGATCTGCCCGAGGTCGATCGCCATACCTGCTCCTCTCCTTGCCACCGCTCCGGTATTTCATGAATCCGTATCGGAATTCAATTGGCAACCCGGGTTCATGATCCAGTCCGGATCGATTGCCTGCTTGACGGCGGTCAACAACCGCCGCTGGACGGGTGGCAGGCGCTGGAGGAAATCGGCCTTCTTCAGGCGACCAATCCCGTGTTCGGCGCTGATCGACCCTCCAAAATCATCGAGCACCGCATTGATCACGCCTTTCGCCTCATAGATCTGCTGCTGAACCTCCTCACCTGAGAGCCCGCCAGGAGGGAGCACATTGAGATGCACGTTCCCGTCACCGACATGGCCATAGGAGACACAGATGCAGCCGGGCAGACGCACCGTGACCGCAGCCTCTGCCGCCTCGACGAAAGTAGCCAGACGCGACAGCGGGACAGAGATATCGGTTCGCAAATGGGGCCCACGCCTTGCCTGCCCTTCGTTCATCCCCTCCCGGAACAACCAGAGGTTCTTCGCCTGGCTTCGGGAGGCGGCAATCACCCCGTCCAGCACCAGACCATCCTCCATCACGCCTTCCAGGAAGCGATGCATGAGGTCTTCGATATCGACGAGCCCGGAGCCCGAGATCTCCATCAACACATATGCCGGATAGTCAGCGCTCATGGGCATTGCGAGATCGGGTATCGCCTCTTGCGCCAGAGTGAAGGCGATCGGAGGCATGAACTCGAAGGCGGACATCAGATCGCAGCAATCGCGGCGCGCCCGACGATAGAGCGCGATCGCATCCGACAGCGTACCCAGACCCAGAAGTGCCGTCGCAACCTTCTCGGCCGGAGGCATGAGCTTCACGGAAACGGCCGTGATGATCCCCAGTGTTCCCTCAGCACCGATGAACAACTGCTTGAGATCGATCCCGCGATTATCCTTCCTGAGCGTCGACAGGCCTTCGAAGACCGAGCCATCCGGCAGCACGACTTCAAGGCCCAGAACCAGTTCACGCGTCATGCCGTAGCGCAACACGTTGATACCGCCGGCATTGGTCGAGACATTGCCGCCGATCCGGCACGACCCCTGCGCTCCGAGCGCCAGCGGGAAGTAGAGACCCGCTTCCTCCACCCGATCCTTGAATTCCGACAGGATCACGCCTGCCTCGACGACGGCGGAAAAATCATCCTCGTCGATCCGCCGGATGGCCGTCATGCGCTCCAGGCTGACAATCACCTGGCGACTTGGATCGTCGGGTGTGCAGCCGAGCACAAGCCCGGTATTCCCCCCTTGAGGAACGATCGAAAGGCCGAGGGCACGGATGGCGCGAACGGCGGCACAAACCTCCGCTGTCGAGCGGGGCCGGATCACCGCGACCGCTCCGGTCGTCACGTCACCGTGCCAGTCGCGGCAGTAGCGCTCTATGTCCTGACCGCTCAGGACGAGATCGCCTCCCAATGCTGTGGCAAGGGCAGCGACCATCTCGCTGGACGAACCGCTGGTTTTCATCTGGCCATTTGCAGCCTGCATCACTCTTGCTCCTCGACACTTGGGACCGGGCGAATATCCAAGAATTGGGTTTTCAAACTGATGATATAAGGTTATCAGACAACCTTACAATTGATTTTTTGAGTTTCCGCCCTTGCCTCATTGTTTGGCCGGGCGGATGAATGCCAAGGGAGGAAATCACAAAATGCACGTGCTCATCATCGGCGCGGCCGGCATGGTCGGTCGCAAGCTAGCAGAACGCCTCACCAGGGATCGCACCCTGGCCGGCCAGACCGTCGAGGCCATGACGCTCGTGGATGTCGTGGCGCCGGAAGCACCCGCTTCGTTCACGGGGAAAGTGTCGCTTCAGACGCTGGACCTGTCCAATCCGGGCTCCGCCGAGACCCTGATCGCGTCTCGCCCCGATGTGCTCTTCCACCTCGCCGCCATCGTCTCCGGAGAAGCCGAACTCGATTTTGAAAAGGGCTACCTGATCAATCTCGACGGCACGCGCCACCTGTTCGAAGCGATCCGATTGGCCCATCTGGCCGATGGCTATCGCCCGAGGCTTGTCTTCACCTCCTCCATCGCGGTCGTCGGCGCCCCACTGCCCTACCCGATCCCTGACGATTTCCACACGACGCCGCTGACCAGCTACGGAACGCAAAAGGCGATCTGCGAACTGTTGCTGTCGGACTATTCGCGGAAGGGTTATTTCGACGGCATCGGCATCCGGCTGCCCACGGTCTGCATTCGCCCCGGCAGACCGAACAAGGCCGCATCCGGCTTCTTTTCCAACATCCTGCGAGAACCTCTCGTTGGCCAGGAAGCCATCCTACCGGTGAATGAAGATGTGCGCCATTGGCATGCTTCGCCACGCTCGGCGGTAGGCTTCCTCATCCACGGCGCTACCATCGATCTCGAGGAGGTCGGCCCGAGACGCAATCTCTCCATGCCGGGGTTGAGCGCAACCGTCGGCGAACAGATCGAGGCCCTGCGGCGCGTTGCGGGTGAAAAAGCCGTCAAGCTCATCCGCCGCGAGCCGGACGAGACAATCATGCGCATCTGCGCTGGCTGGGCTCCCGGTTTCGAGGCGACCCGCGCACGCGCACTCGGCTTCACTGCGGAGAACTCCTTCGACGAGATCATCCGCGTTCACATCGAGGACGAGCTGGGAGGAAGCCTGTGACCGCAAGAGCCATACGACAGATAGCTTTTCTCGGCACGGGGCTGATGGGCGCCCCGATGGCGAAACGTTTGCTCGCCGCTGGCTTTCCGGTAACCGTGTGGAACCGTGATCTCCGCAAGGCAGAAATATTGGCGGCCTTCGGCGGCGCGATCGCACAGAGCCCGGCCGAAGCAGTCAATGGCGCCGACATCGTCTTCACCATGCTGTCGGACGGCGCGGCCGTCACGGACGTGCTGTTCGCGCAAGGCGTTGCCGATGCCCTGAAACAGGGCGCCGTCGTCGTCGACACCTCGTCGATTGCACCTCCCATCGCAAGGGAGCATGCATCAAAACTCGCCGATCGCGGGGTCGTCCACATCGACGCTCCCGTCTCCGGTGGGGTCGTGGGCGCCGACGCCGGCACGCTCGCAATCATGGCCGGCGGGGATGCGGACATCGTCGCTGAGCTTGCCGAGGTCTTCGCCCCGCTGGGCCGAGTGACGCATGTCGGCGGCTCGGGTGCCGGACAGATCTGCAAGCTTGCCAACCAGCAGATTGTCGCCATCACTATCGGTGCGGTTGCTGAAGCCATGATGCTGGTCGAAGCGGGTGGCGCATCCCGCGAAAAATTCCGGGAAGCGATCCGGGGCGGCTTTGCCGAGAGCCGCATCCTCGACTTGCACGGCCAGCGCATGGTCGATCGGAACTTCAAGCCGGGAGGCCTTTCACGCCTGCAGCTGAAGGATTTGAATGCCGTTGCGGCCATGGCCGAAGTATTCAAATTGGAGCTGCCACTCACCGCAGACATCCGGCAGGCCTTCGAGACATTCGTGGCCGAAGGAAACGGCGAACTGGACCACAGCGCGCTTCTTCTCCACCTTGAAAAGATCAACCACCGCAAAGGTGCCACCGATGACCGAGACTGAAAAGCCGAAACGCCGGCTGCGCTCGCAGGACTGGTTCGACAATCCTGATCATCTCGACATGACAGCGCTCTATCTCGAGCGCTTCATGAACTATGGCACCACGCCAGAGGAGTTGCGTTCCGGCAAGCCGATCATCGGCATCGCCCAGTCAGGCTCTGACATCAATCCCTGCAACCGGCATCACCTCGATCTTGCCAAGCGCGTACGCGACGGCATCCGCGACGCCGGCGGCATCCCGATCGAATTCCCTTCGCATCCCCTTTTCGAGAACTGCAAGCGCCCAACTGCGGCCCTCGACCGGAACCTTGCCTATCTCGGCCTTGTCGAACTGCTCTATGGCTACCCCTTCGACGGCGTCGTTTTGACCACGGGCTGCGACAAGACCACACCATCCGCCCTGATGGCCGCCTCGACCGTCGATCTGCCAGCTATCGTCCTGTCCGGCGGACCAATGCTCGACGGTTGGCACGACGGCGAACTGGTCGGATCCGGCACCGTCATCTGGCGGTCACGGCGCAAATACGCCGCCGGTGAAATCACTCGGGAAGAGTTCCTCGAACGGGCGCTCGATTCCGCCCCCTCCATTGGCCATTGCAACACCATGGGCACGGCCTCGACCATGAATGCGATCGCGGAGGCACTCGGCATGTCGCTGACAGGCTGCGCCGCTATCCCGGCCGCTTATCGGGAACGTGGTCAGATGGCCTACCGCACCGGCAGACGGGCAGTGGAACTGGTCCTGGAGGATGTTCGCCCCTCTGACATCCTGACACGAGAGGCCTTCCTCAACGCCATACGGGTCAATTCCGCGATTGGCGGCTCGACCAATGCCCAGCCCCATCTGATGGCCATGGCAAAACATGCCGGCGTGGAGCTGCTGCCTGAAGATTGGCAGGTTCACGGATATGACATCCCCCTTCTGGCCAATGTCCAGCCCGCTGGCGCCTATCTCGGTGAGCGGTTCCACCGGGCGGGCGGCGTGCCAGCGATCATGTGGGAACTGATGCAGGCCGGCAAGATCGACGGGGATTGCTCGACAGTGACCGGGCGCACCATGGGAGAAAACCTCGAGGGCCGCGAGGCGACAGACCGCGAGGTGATCAAACCCTATGGCGAGCCCATGCGCGAACGAGCGGGCTTCGTCGTGTTGAAGGGCAATCTCTTCGATTTCGCCATCATGAAGACAAGCGTCATTTCGGAAGGTTTCCGCATGCGCTACCTTCAGGAGAAGGGACGCGAGGGCATCTTCGAGGGCCGCGCGATCGTCTTCGACGGATCCGAGGATTATCATCGGCGGATCAACGACCCCGGTCTCGACATCGACGAGAACTGCGTTCTGGTCATTCGCGGTGCCGGTCCGCTCGGCTGGCCGGGTTCGGCCGAAGTGGTGAACATGCAGCCACCGGACCACCTCATCAAGCGCGGGATACTGAGCTTGCCGACGATTGGCGATGGCCGGCAATCGGGCACGGCGGACAGCCCCTCCATCCTCAACGCCTCGCCCGAAAGTGCGGCCGGTGGTGGCCTCGCATGGGTGCGGACCGGCGACCTCATCCGGATTGATCTCAATCAGGGTCTCTGCGACATGGTCGTTGATGATGCCGAGATCGCGCGGAGAAAAGCGGAAGGGATTCCGCCGGTGCCCGCAGACGCGACACCGTGGCAAAGGCTGTATCGTCAGACTGTGACACAGCTCTCCGATGGAGCCACGATCCGAGACGCGCACGAGTTCAGGCAGATCTCAAAGGTTCCACCTCGCCACAATCACTGAAAGTGCGTTTACCAAACGACCCGCAAAAACAAGCTGCAATCAGTTTCACCGGGAACCGCATGCCGAGATTTTCATTCTCCTGTCATGACACGACAGAGGGAGATCCCGATGAAACCCGTTCTGGAACTGCTTGCAGCTTCGGCCCTCTCGGTCGGGATGGTGATCGGCGGCGTGGTGGTTGCCTCGGCAGCATTCGCGCCTGACGAGGAAAAACAGCACCACTTCACCGGCCTCGACATCGCCGACCTGTGGACGTCTGAACCGGTTCGCGTCGATCGCAGCCAGCAGAATTTGGAGCGCCTGCCCCCGCGTTATGCCAGCCATGTTGTGATGACGGAACCGCAGGCGACAGAACTTGCGGACCAGGCAAAGCATGGGAACGTCGGATCAGGCGCCGACGGTCTCGATTTCGCCTCGACCAGTTCCGTTATGGACGCCTCAACCGACACAACGTCTGCCGCCCTGGCACCGCAGCATGTCTCGTGGTGCAAGGAACGGTACCGTTCCTATGATCCTGCTAGCAACACCTATCGCAGTTTTAGCGGAGAGTTGCGTGACTGCGCCTCGCCTTATCAGGTGTACAATGCACCTGAGGAAGCCGGCGAAGGACGACTGATCGCCGTCAGCAGCGATCAGACGGAGGTTGCCCCTTCCATGGCTGACAATCAGAACATTCGGGCCTGCATGGAACGCTACCGCTCGTACCGTGTGGAGGACAATACATATCAGCCTTACGGGTCCGGTCCCCGCAGGCAATGCCAGATCGTCTCCTTCTAGAGAGATGCCAGCTCCAGATATATCGTTTCTAGAATCCGCGCCTTGAAGCTCGGTTCGCAGTCCTGCTGGAAAAGCGTCAGGAGGCTGGCGCGCGCTCGCAGAGGATGAGGCCGGATGGAGCGGCGGCCTCAAGGCCGGCGACCGTTGCCGCGATGTATGTCAGAGCGTTCTGCAGTCCGTTCATTGTATAGGGCTTCTCGATCGCACCGAGCGCACCGACGAAATCATCTGGAATCCGTTTGACGTTGCCCGTCACGAATACGAACGGGATCTCACGCTCGGCCAGGCGCCGGCCGATGTCGATGCCCGTTGGGCCGTCACTCAGGTGGACGTCCACGAAGGCGAATTCGGGAACGCTTGTTTCTATGATGTCGAAGGCAGCCTTTCGCGATGCTGCGGTCCCAACGACCACATGGCCAGCCGATTCCACTTCGAGTTCCAGCTCCAGAGCCAGCAGCGCCTCATCTTCGACGATCATGATCTTCAAGTGTTCGTATCCTCTTTCTCTTCGACCAGCATGGTGACCAGCACATCCGTACGATGCCCGTCCACCTCCCGACGGATTTCGGCACCCAATTGCCGGGCACAGGTTTCCAGCATCAGCTTGCCGAATGCATCTTCCTCCGGATTGACCGACACCGGTGTCGTGGTGTCGGTGACCCGGATCAGGAAATGTCCGTTCGTCCGCTTCACCTGCAGATGGATGTCGCCACCCCCGTCGCTCAACCCGCGCCGGACGGCATCGAGCACCAACTCATTGATGATGAGCGCGAGTGGCGAGGCCTTCACCGCAGGAACGAGAACCGGAGAGAGATCGGTCACGACACGAATGTCGTCGCGCTTGAGGGCGCCGACGAGATCCTCGATCAGGTCCTTGGCAAATTCGGAAACATCGAATCGTCCGAGATCACTGCTGGTGAACAGCTTGCGCTGGACAGTGCTCAGCGCCTCTACCCGGTTAAGCACCGAGAACAGCGTCCGTTTGACGACTTCGCTATCCGACATGCGTGCCTGAAGCTTCACGATGGAGGCGATCGTCAGGAGATTGTTCTTCACGCGATGATCGACTTCATGGACAAGAATCGTCTGAGCCTTCAAGGCTTCCGACAGGTCATGAGTACGCCTGGCCACTTCCTCCTCGGCGAGGTTGCGGGCCTCGGCGAGCTCGCGTTCCTTGCTCTTGATCGTCGTGAAGTCGAGTTGCGATGCGAAGAAATAGATGACGTCTCCATCGACATTACGAACCGGACTGACAAACAGAGCGTTCCAGAAGGATGTTCCATCCTTTCGGTAGTTGAGGATATCCAGCGCGACATCCTCCTCTGCCGCGATCGCTTTACGCAGTGTGTCTACGGCCTCGGGAGAGGTATCCGGTCCCTGCAGGAGGCGGCAATTCCGCCCGATCAGTTCGTCGAAGGAGTAGCCCGTGAGTGTCACGAAAGCCTGATTGCAGAAGATGATAGGGTTGTCGGGCTGCCTTGGATCAGTGATCAGCATGGGCATGCGCGTGGCCTTGAAGGCCGCAGGAAACGGATCTTCGGCCAGATGCGAGGCAAGCAGTCTGTCGCCAGCATCCTGTGCGCCGCGTTGTGAGGAGTTTTGTTCGGTCATTCACACCCTGCCTTGGATCAGGCCGCTGACTAAATGATGCATTCCGGAAAAAGTTCCAGGCCCACGCAAGGATTCTCAGCCTAGGCCCACTTGCGAAGCAGACGATCCAGGCCCACACCTAGCCAGTTAAGGGAATGGACTTGCATCCTTATTTCCCCTATCTCACGAGAGTAAAGCCGAAAAGCGCAGCTCAACGCAGTAGGAACGAATGTCCACCGACCCGCAACGAAACGCCACACCCGGCTTTCTGAAGAATGGCGGAGCGATGGCGGAGCTGATCCGCAATCGCGACTGGTCCGATGGCCTTGGTCCGTTGGAAGAGTGGCCTGCAGCACTGCGGTCTGCTCTTTCGATTTGTCTGAACTCGAGCTTTCCCACCGCCATCTATTGGGGTCCGGAACTCCGATTGCTATACAACGACAGTTGGTCGCATATCCCTGGAGAGCGCCACCCATGGGCCCTGGGAAGACCTGGAGCCGAAGTCTGGTCGGACATATGGGAAGTGGTCGGGCCTCAGTTCGAAAAGGTGATGCTGACCGGCGAGGGCTTGTCCACCTACGATCAGATGCTTCCCATGGTACGCCAGGGGGTCCAGACCGAAAGCTACTGGAATTACAGCTTCACCGCCATCCGCGACGAGCTTGGTGAGGTTGTCGGCGTTTTCAATCAGGGCAACGAGACGACAGCCGCGGTGTTGGCGAGGCGTGAGGCACAGGAAGAGATCGCCCGTCTGGGGCGGCTCTTTGCTCAGGCCCCAGCGGCGATTGCCATTCTCGAGGGCTCATCTCACACCTTCAAACTCGTGAATCCAGCCTACGAGGCACTCGTACAGCGCACGGATCTTGTCGGGAAGACCGTGTCGCAGGCACTGCCTGAAGTGCAATCGCAGGGCTTTATCAACATTCTCGATGCCGTTTATTCAAGCGGCGAGCCTTACCAGGGCAAGGCCGTCCCAGTCGAATTCCTGCGTCCGGACGGCGAGCGACAACTGCGTCATGTCGATTTTGTCTTCCAGCCGATTACGGACACCTCCGGCGAACGCGTCGGGATCTTCGTCCAGGCCACGGATGTCACCGAGGCGGCCAATGCCATGGCTGCCCTCAGGGACAGCGAGCAACGTTTCGAAGCGATCGTTAACTCCATCGACCAGATGATCTGGTCGACATTGCCCGACGGCTACCACGACTATTTCAACCAGCGTTGGTACGAATATACCGGTGTACCGGCAGGTCAGACCCATGGAGTGGAATGGGAGAAGGTCTTTCATCCGGACGACCGGCCCGAGGCCTGGGAGAGATGGAAACACAGCCTGGCGACGGGTGAGCCCTATCACGTCGAATACCGCCTGCTGCATCACACCGGCGTGTACCGCTGGGTGATCGGCCGTGCCCAGTGTGTGCGCGACGGAAACGGCGAGATCACCCGGTGGTATGGGACCTGCACCGACATTCATGATCTCAAGGTCGCCGAGGAAGAGCGCCAGCTGCTGTTGCGCGAGCTCAATCATCGCGTGAAGAACCTGTTTGCGATCACTGCAGGCATGATCACGATGACCGCCCGCTCCTCTGCGTCCGTGGCTGCGATGGCCGAAGCCTTGCAGGGCCGGCTGCAGGCTCTGGCCAAGGCGCACCAGCTGATCCAGCCCGCCATCATCTCCGGGTCTCAACGCGGCGAAACAGTCGCTTTCCGCTCGCTGATCGAAGAAATCCTCTCGCCGCATCTTGCCGACCGGGCTGCTCAGCTATCGCTTGCAGGACCGGACCTTCATCTCGGCCCGCATGCATCGACAAGCTTTGCCCTGATATTCCATGAGCTTGCCACCAACGCGGCGAAATACGGACCGTTCCGAGATGCCGATGGCCGTCTCGACGTCAGATGGCACATGGATGGATCGTCATTCAATCTGGAATGGCGGGAAATGGTCGCACGATCTCAGTCTCAGATTACCGCGCCCACAATGGAAGGGTTCGGCAGTAAACTCGCACGCACGAGCGCGACCCACCAACTGGGCGGCAGCATCGATTTTCAGTGGTTGCCCGGTGGTGTCAGCATTGCGTTGACGGCAGCGAGCGATCGCCTGAACACATGAGACGATGACATCCCCGTCCCAAAGCGTCCGCCAAAACGCAAAACGGGCCTCGCGGCCCGTTTGATCGTCCTGAGGGCGCTCGACGAGCGCCCGAGAGTTCATCCCCGTGAGGATTAATAACGCGGAAAATCTGCCGGGTTGATGCCGAGCGTCTTGAGGTGGTGATCCTTCGGACGACGGTGTCCCTCGACAGCGGCCGCTGCGGAACTTGCAGCGCCGATAACGGCGATCGCACGACCGAGGAAACCCTGCTGGATGGACTTGCGGAGGCTAGACATTTCTTTGCTCGCTTTCTTTGTTTGCAAGCAGAAGATGGTCCTCCGACGGTAGAAATACAATGCACGGGAAGTCACGCCAGCCATGCAGCCGATGCAGACCCTGCGAACGAGGCCCTGCATCGGCAGCAGGCGTGATAAGGCTCAGTCCTCGCTGCCGGCGACCTGCGCCAGGACCTGGCCCTTGCCCCGTGCTCGGAGGATCAGGGGGAGGAAAAGCGCGACCGCTGCAAGTATCAGCAGCACGCCCGCAATCGGCGAGGTGAAAAGGACCGTCGCGTCACCCTGGCTGATCGACAGCGCACGGCGGAGCTGTTGCTCGGCCATCGGCCCGAGGATCAGGCCGACGATGACAGGCGCGATCGGATAGCCGAAGACACGCATGAAATAGCCGAGCACACCGAAGGTGAGCAGCAGCCCGAGCTCGAACACGGACGGATTGGCACCGATTGTCCCGAGCGTTGCGAACACCAGGATGCCGGCATAGAGCCAAGGCTTCGGAATGGTCAACAGACGCACCCAGAGGCCGATCAGAGGCAGATTGAGCACCAGCAACATGAAGTTTGCGATCAAGAGCGAAGCGATAAGGCCCCAGACGAGCTGCGGATTGGTGGCAAACAGAAGCGGTCCCGGCTGGAGACCGAATTGCTGGAAGCCTGCAAGCATGATCGCAGCCGTCGCGGTCGTCGGCAGGCCGAGCGTCAGCAGCGGAACGAGCGTACCCGCGGCCGAAGCATTGTTGGCCGCCTCCGGTCCGGCAACACCCTCGATGGCGCCATGGCCGAATTCCTCGGGATGTTTGGAAAAGCTCTTCTCCGCGGAATAGGACAGGAAGCTCGCCACGTCGGCGCCGCCGGCCGGCATGGCACCGATCGGAAAGCCGATCGCCGAGCCCCGAAGCCAGGGCATCCAGGAGCGCTTCCAGTCGGACTTGTCCATCCACAGCGAGCCCTTGACGGCTTCGACCTTTTCCGGAGCCCGATCGCCTTGCGCAGCGACGTAGAGCGTCTCTCCGATGGCAAACATGGCAACGGCGAGTGTCGTGACCTCGAGGCCGTCGAGAAGATCCGGAACACCGAAGCTCAGGCGTGTCTGCCCCGTCAGCTGGTCGATACCGACGATCGAGAAAGCGAGACCGACGAAGAGCGCGGTAAGACCACGCAGCGTGGAATCGCCGAAGGCAGCCGAGACCGTGACGAAAGCCAGCACCATCAGCGCGAAATATTCACGCGGCCCGAAGGACAAGGCGAACTTGACGACAAACGGCGCGATGAAGGCAAGCGAGATCGTGGCCAGCAAGCCGGCGACGAACGAACCGATAGCCGCCGTTGCGAGTGCCGGGCCGCCACGGCCCGCGCGGGCCATCTTGTTACCCTCGAGCGCCGTGACGATGGAGGCACTCTCGCCGGGCGTATTGAGCAGGATAGACGTGGTCGAGCCACCATACATGCCGCCGTAATAAATGCCGGCGAACATGATCAGCGAACCCGCAGGATCGAGCTGATAGGTCACGGGCAGCAATAGCGCGACGGTCAGCGCCGGGCCGATGCCCGGCAGGACGCCGACAAGGGTCCCGAGCGTGACCCCGATCAGCGCATAAAAGAGATTCATCGGCTGCGCGGCAATCGCCAGCCCCTGGAGAAGGAAATCAAACGTATTCACGGGGTTCCCCTCAGAAGAACAGCCGTTCAAGTGGGCCGGCTGGCAAGGAAAGTTGCAGGAAGCGCGCGAAAATGATCCACACGACAAACGAGAGTGCGATGCCCGCAGGTAGCGAGATCCAGAACTTCTTTTTGCCAAATCCGGCGGCCGTCATGGCAAACAGCACCCCGGTGGCGAGCGAAAACCCGGCAGTCTTCAAAAGCAGCATCTGCGCGGCGAGCCCCGCGACGATGAACAGGACGGGAGGAAGCTCCTGATGCTCCCTCTCGGGGAAGTCACGACGCATCGCAGCGAAGACCGTCCATATGCCAAGCACGATCAACCCGATGGCGATACCCTTCGGCACGGTGGCTGGACCAAGACCGGAATAGATGTTGCCACCCTGGAGGCGCGCGACATCGAAGAAGATCAGGCCGGCAACCGCGAACATCACGATCGCGATGGCCAGCGCCGCCCAATCAGGGCGGCGCGTGCGATGCTCGGAAGAACGCTCTTCCATGCTCATTTCACGAGACCGATGTCTTTGAGGATCGTCTCTGTGGCAGCGATGTCCTTGGCCAGCTGCTCTTCAAAGGCCGGGCCGGCAAGGTATGTATCCTGCCAGTTCTTGGTCTTCAGCGTTTCCTGCCAGGCAGCCGATTTGGCGAGCTTTTCGACGTCAGCCATGACCGCAGCCTTCTGCTCGTCGCTCAGGCCCGGAGCAGCGGCAACCATGCGCCAGTTCTGCAGCACGACATCGAGGCCGCTCTCCTTGAGCGTCGGAGCATCGGCGCCTTCAATGCGCTCGGCGCTGGAGACGGCGAGAAGGCGCAGGGTGCCGGCAGCAATCTGGGCCTGGAATTCGCCGTAGCTGGAAATGCCGACCGTGACCTGACCGCCGAGAATGGCCGCAAGCGCTTCACCACCGCCCGAATAGGCGATGTAGTTGATCTTGGTCGGGTCAACACCGGCAGCCTTGGCAATCAGGCCGGCACCGATGTGGTCGGTACCACCCGCCGAGCCACCAGCCCAGGAGACGGAACCCGGATCGGCCTTCAGCATCTCGACCAGCTGGCCGATGTTCTGAACTTCGGAATTGGCCGGAACCACGATGGCTTCGTATTCGCCGGTCAGGCGCGCAATCGGCGTGACATCGGCGAGAGTGACCGGAGACTGGTTTGTCAGGATCGCGCCGACCATGACGTAACCACCCACGATCAGGGCGTTCGGATTGCCCTTCTGCTGGCTGGCGAACTGGGCGATACCGATCGTGCCACCGGCGCCGGGCACGTTCACGACCTGAACATTGCCGGAAATGCCTTCGGACTGCATGACTTGCTGAAGCGAGCGGGCCGTCTGGTCCCAGCCGCCGCCAGGCGCTGCCGGAGCCATGATCGTGTAATCGGCAGCAACGGCCGGAAGGGCCAGGGCGCCTGCGAGAATGGATGCCAGGAAAAAGTGCTTCAAGATAGTCCTCCACCATCAATGCGGCTCTTGCCGCTTTCAACTGATCTGTGGGGAGAACGCAGGTTTGCTCACTGCGGATAGAACCGCTTCAGGCTGTGCCCGCTCCTCCCATGTCCCATCTGTCCCGCCTCCACGGGACGATGTGACCATACGCCTAGCAGCAGAACCTGTCACCCACCTGTCACCGGCCGATGGCAGCTGTGCGAGATGTGGAAAGCCCGGATAGCAAGCCTTGTCGAAGCCTTCGCCTCAGGAAACCCGGGCCCGATCATTCAGGTCACGGACCAGCCTCTGGTGGCTGCGAAGACTGGCCAGAACGTCACCGAAGCGTGACAGTCCGCGCCCGGCCAGCATGTCCTTCAGCTTGATGAACACATCCGCAGTCGCAATGGCGTCACCGAGGGCCGTGTGCCTGTCCTCCTCGTCGATGCAGACACCGAGCCTTTCGGCGAGAGCATCAAGGGTATGGGTCTCGGCGCGACCGAAGACCGTCGCCGACACAAGCACGGTATCCAGGATCGGGTTGAGGAAACGCAGGCCCAGTTCCTTTTCGCGACGGGAGAGGAATTCCATGTCGAAGGGCGCATTATGCGCCACGAGAACTGCCCCCTCGGCGAAGCGATGAAACTGCCGAACGGCCTCCTGAACGCTCACGGCATCGGCGACCATCGCATCTGTCACCCCGTGAATGGCCGAGGATGACGGCGGGATGGGTCGTCCCGGATTGACGAACAGGTTGAAAACCTCGCTCTTGACGCGCTTTCCGTTGACGATCCGCACCGCTGCAATCTGCACCATCTCATCCCCCTGCTCGGGCAGCAGGCCTGTGGTCTCCGTGTCGAAGACGACATAGGTCAGGGCATCAATCTGTGCGTCCGATATCTTCTCGTAGTTGAGGCGAGACAAGAGATCGAAGTCGTAAACCACATGACGGGAAAGGTCTGCTCCGATCGAACGCAGTCGCTCGACCGAGCGCAACCGCGTCAAGATCGCCGGCCTATCATCGGCACGATCGACGACAAGAACATTGCCATGCGCCTTCAGGATCGTCTCGCAAGTCATTCCGCCTTCGAAGACAGCCTCGCCGAGCCAGGCATTCAGGGCCTCAGGCGGGATCATCGAACCGGCCCAGGAAAGGACGACATCTGCAGCCCCTCCGGCATCCGATATGACCAGACGAAAATGCGTGGCTGAGGTCACGCCGTGGATATGCGAAACGAGGTGAGACAGCAGGTTGACGATATCGAACACGTTGCATCGCACGGCAAACTCGCCGACGTCGAAGTCGAGCATGAGCCCTTGACCTTCGACTGCTCTCCTCACTTGCCCGGCAAGCTCCCGTGTGTCCGTCGCGGCCATCGGCCAACCATCGGAGCGACAGGTCTCGAAGCGCGCTTCGAGTTCGGCGAGCATCTCATCCAGAGCCTGCAATTGCTGCACGACAGGGTCATTCGCGAGACCTGACACCGCTTTTGTCTCCGCAGCCCGTCGCAGATCCGACAAGGCCGGACGAACCTGCTGGAAGACGTCACCGAGCAATGCGTCGCGCCTTGCATAGGCTTCGAAGTCGTTGGTGACATCCCGCAGGGTCATCACGTAAGCCGCATGGTCCCCGCCATTGTCACCGGCGAGCCGCATGCGACCGGCAAGACGGCGACGCCCGCACGGGCTCAGACAGATGAATTCGACCACAGCATCGGGAACGGCCCCCTCGAGCAATCTGTGGTGCGCGTCGCGGATCGGCCCTTCGGTCAGATAGTCGAAGATGTTGCGGTCGAGGCAGACCGGCCGCTGGGATCCGGCCAGGAATTGCTGCGCAACACCGTTGTAGAAGACCAGATGATGCCGGCCCGTGCAGAGAAGAACCGCAGGTGGAACATCGGCCAGCAACTGTTCGAGCTTGTTTTTGTCGGAAGACAGGCGTGTGGTTTCCCGCTGAACCTGCTCTGCCAGCGCGCCGCGGGTCTGGGCAAGCGTGGTCGCGGTGGCGGAGGCGGCGGCGGCAAGATCGCCCAGGTACCGCGCATCCTCGGCCTCGAAATCATGCGCGACGTCGGCATGTGCACGAGCCCGCATCGCGGAGGCTACCTTGTCGATCGGCCGTGCAAGATGTGTGTCGAAGAGAAACCAGACCCAGGTCACCAGCGCCAGAATCAGAAAGCCGGCCGCGATCGCGCTCTGCATGAAGGCATTGAGCATATCCTGACTGCCGTCGCGGTGGTAGCCGAACCACAGACCCAAAGCCAGGGCGACGACCGTCCCCGCAGCCAAGGCCACGAAGAACATCAGGATACGTCCGCGCAAGCTGATCCTGGTCATCTCTCCCTCACCCGCTCGAACATGCAATCTTCAAGGCAGCATCGTCCGGCTCGACCTTGATCCACTCGGCGCCCACCAGACGGCCGTCGTCGGCGATGTTCATGCTGGAATCGATGAGATCCGCGCGCCGGGCATTCTGGCAATCATAGACCACCTTGACCGGCTTCACCGGTTGCCACCGCGCCGCAAGCAGGATGTCGACCATGACCAGGCCCGGCTGGGCCGGATGCCGCTTGGCACCTTTCAGATCGACCGCGGTGAAACGTGTGGTGACGGGCTCGATATAGGACCAGGGCCGCCAGAACGCCGTCTGCTCGTTCTTCCACGAAACCGCAATGCCAGGCAGAGCAATGTTCATACGGTCGAACCAGCTGTATTCGCTCCAGATCGAATAGCTCAACATGCCGACGCCAGCCATGGCCGGGATGATCCACTTGGGCAACCGGCCACGGCTCAACCAGCGCAGCAGCATCGCCAATCCGGCCAGGGCAACGCCGGCAACCACTGCGGCAATCAACTCAAACAGCATTCTTCATTCCTCTAGACAGGCGCCCGTCCGCCATTGGCGAGCGCCGATTGCATGGTCCTGACGACAACGAAGGCGTCGCGCAGATGAGAGCGCTCGAAATCGCCGAAATCATAGGGCGCAAGAAAGTTATCCGGCTTTTTGCCGTCACGCACTTGGCGAAACTGATTTCGCAGCCGCATGTCTGCGATGAGGTCATAGGCCGCAATCAGATCACGCGCGCCGGCGCCCGAAATGATCCCCGCCTCCTCCGCCGCCAGCAATCGCGCGCGGGTGTTGACGGGAGGGAGCCGCCCCATCAGGGCATAGACCCGTCCCAGATCCACCACCGGAACGACGCCATTGTGCTTCATGTCGATCTGGTTGCGATGCTCGCCACTGCGGATGGTCGCAAAGCCACGGAGCAGCCCGAGCGGCGGCGCGTGCTTCAGGGAATTGCTGATCATGTGGGCGGTGAAGATCGAGTTGCGGCTCGCCTCTTCCAGTGTTTCCGCCTGCAGATCCTGGTAAAGCGAAGACGCACCGCAGATCGGCCGAAGATCGAACATCACGCTGGCCAGCATCTGCGCAGTCGGGTCCGGCTTGTAGATCCAGTCGCGGAAATAGCTGCGCCAGACGGAGACCGGTTGGCACCAGCGCGGATTGCTCGCCATCATGTCCCCTGGGCAATAGAAATAGCCGCAGATATCGAGCCCTCTGCTCACCTTGGCAGCCAGTTGCTGGTACCAGGGCATCTCCTCGGGCTCGACGCCATCCTCGATGAAGATGCAATTGTCCTGATCGCTGACCCCACTTTGCTCCTGGCGGCCCTGGCTGCCGCAGGCGAGCCAGACGTATGGCACCGGTGGTGGGCCCAGCTCACGCTCGGCGAGCATGATCAATCTGCGTGTCACACTGTCGGCGATGTCGGTGATGAGGCGGGTCACGACCTCATGCGCATTGTTGCTGCCGACGAGCTGGACCAGCAGTTGCGGGATCCGCGCCGTGATCGCGCGCATGTCCTCGGCGCGATCGGCAGACGCGATGTCCCTGATCAACTGGGCCGAACTGATGGCGTGGAAGCGGATGAGATCCGTCTGCGTGATCATGCCGATCAGCCGGTCCCCCTCCACGACAGGAAGATGACCGACGCGGCGCTCCAGCATCAGATGCAGGATGTCCGAGCCGAGCGCCTCGCCACGCAGGCCGACGGGATGGGGTGTCATGACCGCCGACACCGGCGTCGTCTCGGGATCGAGCCCTTCCGCGAGCACCCGGCCGGTCAAGTCGCGGGTCGTCAAGATCCCCTGAAAACGTCCGTCCTCGACGACACCGAGACTGGAGACATGCCGCTCCCGCATGAGTGTCGCAGCAGACCGGACGGTGTCGGACGGCGAACAGACGATCGGCGGTCGCGACATGAGCTCGCTGACCTTTTGAATCGTCATGTCGCCGCGACGGCTGTCGGCAAATCTGCCGCGCGTGAAAAAGCGGGAAAAGACGGGCTGCTCCTGCATCAATCGATGAAATTCATCTTTCGGCAGGATCAGAAGCGTGCAGGCGCTCCGCGCCGTGGCCGTGGTGGCTGCAAAACCGTCGGCCAGAAGGCCACGTTCGCCGAACGAGTTGCGCGGGGCGAGTTCGGAGACCACCGTATTGGTGACATCCATGATTTCGACCGCACCGTCCATGATCAGGTAGATGCCCGGCAGAGGATTTCCGCGGTGATAGATTTCTGCACCAGCTGAAAAGGAAATCTCTTGAAAGCGGGTAGAGACCCGCTCGATCTCATCTTTCGGGAGACTGTCATAGGGATGGACCGTCTCGAGAAAAGCCAGCACGGCGGACTGCAACTGGACCATGTGCCTCGCCCTCATTGGGCGCCCTGGCGCCTTGTTTGTTTGAGGGACAGGAGGGGCGACTGTGCCGCCCCTCCCGATAGGTTGATATCAGTGACCGGTCGCCTGACCCGCACCGCGCGGAACGCGGATGGATTCGACGAGATCCTGGACATGCTGCGGCGGAGCTTGCGTCATCATCGACACGACGTAGGCCGTGGCGAAGTTGAGCAGCGCACCGATCGGGCCGAACGCCGTCGGCGGAATGCCGAACAGGTAGTTGGCCGGAACGTTTTCGAGCATGTTGGTCCCTGCGACGAAGAACCAGCCCAGATAGGTGAACAGGTACAAGCAGGTGACCACGAGGCCGACGATCATGCCGAGCGTGGCGCCGAGCGAGTTGATGCGCTTCGAGAAGATGCCCATCATCAGAGCCGGGAAGATCGTTGCAGCGGCAAGGCCGAAGGCGAGTGCAACGGTCTGGGCAGCAAAGCCGGGCGGGTTGAGACCCAGGAGCGTTGCGACCAGGATTGCGCCTGCCATGGCGACACGTGCCGCCATGAGTTCTCCCTTTTCCGAAATGTCCGGCTTCAGGAAGTCCTTGATCAGATCGTGGCTGATCGCCGACGAGATGGCGAGAAGCAGGCCGGCTGCGGTCGACAGAGCGGCTGCGAGACCACCGGCCGCAATGAGGGCGATGACCCAGCCCGGAAGCTGTGCGATTTCCGGATTGGCGAGAACGAGGATGTCGTTGTTGATCGTCAGCTCGTTGCCCGTCCAGCCACGCTGAGTGGCCGTGTCGGTGAAGCCGGCGGCAGCATCATTGTAATACTGCATGCGGCCGTCGCCATTCTTGTCCTCGAACTTCAACAGACCCGTAACTTCCCAGTTACGCATCCAGTCCGGGCGCTCTTCGTAGAGAACCGCTTCCTGCTGCGTGCCACCCGGATAGATGGTGTCGATGATATTCAGGCGTGCCATGGCGCCGACAGCCGGAGCCGTCAGATAGAGCAGCGCGATGAATACGAGAGCCCAACCGGCGGACCAACGCGCATCAGACACCTTCGGAACAGTGAAGAAGCGGATGATGACGTGCGGCAGACCAGCCGTACCGATCATCAGCGACAGCGTGAACAGGGTCATGTTCAGCATGGAGCCTTGAGCGGTGTAGGCATTGAAGCCGAGATCGGTAACCACCTGGTCGAGCTTCTGCAGGAGCGGAAGCGCGGATTCCGTATGCGTGCCGAAGAGGCCGAACCACGGGATCGGATTGCCGGTGAGCTGCAGCGAGATGAAGATCGCCGGGATGGTATAGGCGATGATCAGAACGATGTACTGTGCGACCTGCGTGTAGGTGATGCCCTTCATGCCGCCGAGAACGGCATAGACGAAGACGACCGCAGACGCGATCCACAGACCCGTCGACACATCAACTTCCAGGAAGCGCGAGAAGGCAACGCCGGCACCCGTCATCTGACCGATGACGTAGGTCACCGAAATGACAATCAGGCAGACGACAGCCGTCAGGCGAGCGCCCTGGCTGTAGAAGCGGTCACCGATGAACTGCGGAACCGTGTACTTGCCAAACTTGCGCAGGTAGGGCGCGAGCAGCAGTGCGAGCAGCACATAGCCGCCGGTCCAACCCATGAGGTAGGTCGAGTTGCCGTAGCCGACGGTGGCGATGAGGCCGGCCATGGAGATGAACGAAGCCGCCGACATCCAGTCGGCCGCGGTTGCCATGCCGTTCAAGACCGGGTTGACACCACGGTTTGCGGCATAAAACTCGGCCGTGGTTCCGGCTCGAGCCCAGATGGCGATGCCGACGTAAAGCGCAAAGGACGCGCCTACGATCAGCAGATTGAGTGTATACTGATCCATTATTGGTCCGCCTTACTGCTCATCGACGCCGAATTCGCGGTCGATCTTGTTCATGTAAATCGCGTAGCCGAAAATCAGAGCGATGAAGACCACGATCGAGCCTTGCTGGGCGAACCAGAAGCCGAGATCGGTTCCACCGACGGCAATACCCGACAGAGCGGGGCGAAGCAGGATGCCGAATCCGTAGGATACGATGCCCCAGATCGCCAGGCAGATGTAGATGATGCGAATGTTCGCTGACCAGTAAGCGTTAGACGAAGATTTATCCGTCACGAGTGCTCCTCCCTTTCCTCGACGAGACGTCCTCCAAGACCCCTCGTCCTCCACGTCTTTTCCGCCAATCCTTGTCCCAAGGCGGAATAGACAATTGTCTAGGAGTAACGAATCCGGTGCAGATCGTACATTCTCCGTTAGTCGCAGGGCAGACCGTTGCCCACAACAAGCTGTGCCGCAACGAAACGAGACGAAACGCGGGTGCAGCATCTTAAGATGACGTCAACCATGTCGATTAGATCAGGCTTAGGACTTTCATAAACCCAAACATCCGAAAACCCGGAAATTCCAATGAACAATAGCGTTTGAAATCAGCATATTACGCTAAATTTCATACGGTCAGAATCCCACATTTGCGTCACGGGAGAGCCCCGTGACCTTAGCAATTTACTAAGAAATACCCCCCTTTATGCCGGATGTTCCTTGCGAGGGATCGCCGCAGATGACGCTGCGGTGGGGTGAAACATGGGGTTTGGCACATGATGTGCGTTGCGTTGCCCGCGATCTTTGCGGGCCTTCTTGGTGTGTTCCTGCTCTGGCTGCCAATCAGCCTCCAGGCGCAACTGGTTCTCAGTCTGGCCATTTTGGGGCTGATGCTCCTGTTCATGATGCGCCCGCAGAACAAGACTTTCCGTCTGATGACCTTCGTCTTCTCGGCCGTCCTCGCGTTGCGCTATGCTTTCTGGCGCACGACGGAGACACTGCCGGACATCCACGAGCCGTTGAACTTCATTCCCGGCATCATTCTCTACGCGGCGGAAATGTATTGCCTGGTGATGTTGGCGATCAACTTCTTCATCGTCGCCGATCCCCTACAGCGCAACCCGGCACCACGGCTGCAGGACAGCGAAAAGCCGACGGTCGACGTCTTCGTTCCATCCTACAACGAATCTGCCGACCTGCTCGCGCTGACACTTGCAGCTGCGAAATCGATGAACTATCCGGCGGACAAGCTGACTGTCTATCTTCTGGACGACGGCGGCACGGACGCCAAATGCAGCCAGTCCGATCCGCGCGCCGCGATCGCTGCCCGGCGGCGCCGGGAGGAACTGCAGGCGCTCGCCGCGGCCCTGGGCGTTCACTATCACGCCCGTGCCGAAAACAGCCATGCCAAAGCCGGCAATCTCAATGCCGGGCTTCAGATCTCATCAGGGGAACTGGTGGTCGTCTTCGATGCCGACCATGCACCGGTGCGCGAATTCCTCAACGAAACGGTCGGCTATTTCTCCAAGGATGAGAAGCTCTTCCTCGTGCAAACCCCGCACTACTTCCTCAATCCGGACCCGGTGGAAAAGAACCTTCAGACCTTCGGCAAGATGCCGTCGGAGAACGAGATGTTCTACTCTGTCGTGCAGCGCGGACTGGACAAATGGAATGCCTCCTTCTTCTGCGGTTCTGCAGCCGTGTTGCGCCGTAAAGCCCTGAAGGAAACCGATGGCTTTTCAGGTCAATCGATCACCGAGGATTGCGAAAGCGCGCTGGCGCTTCATTGCCGCGGCTGGCACAGCCTCTATGTCGACAAGCCGCTGATTGCCGGTCTGCAGCCGGAAACCCTGGTCTCCTTCATCGGCCAGCGTGTGCGCTGGGCGCAGGGCATGCTCCAGATCCTGACACTCAACCGTCCCTTTCTGCAACGCGGCCTGACCACGGCGCAGCGCATCTGCTACGCCGGCACGAACCTCTTCTGGCTCTTTCCGCTCACACGGCTGACCTTCATGTTCTCGCCGTTGCTCTACATATTCTTCTCGCTGCAGATCTTCGAAGCCAACATCACCGAATTCGTATGCTATTCGGTCACCTACCTCATCTCGTCCTTCGCCATGCAGAGCTATCTTTTCGGCCGCGTGCGCTGGCCCTGGGTGTCGGAACTCTATGAATATGTGCAGTCGGTCATGCTCTTCGGCGCGATCCTCAGCGTCGTGCGCAATCCGCGCAAGCCGACCTTCAACGTCACCTCGAAGGGACAGACACTCGACGAGAGCAAACTGTCTCCCCTCGCCCGCCCGTATTTCCTGGTCTTTTTCCTGCTGCTTGCGGCCAGCTGCTATGCCATCTGGCGCTACACCACCGAGGCCATGCCATCGGAACTGCTGCTGATCGTTGCCGGCTGGAACATCATCAACATGGGTGTCGCCGGTGCGGCATTGGGGTCGGTCTCCGAGCGCCGGGAGCGCCGACGCAACCAGCGTCTTCACGTGCGCCGCCACGCGATCCTGCATCTCGACGGCACCGGATACGCCGTCATCATCGGGGACGTCTCGAGCGGTGGCCTTGCCCTGCAGTTCATCGATGGCAAGCCGGTCGATGGGATCGACAAGGGGCATGAGGCCGTCATCGAAGTGCGTCGCCACGGTCGCAGCATGGAGGTCCCGCTCGTCTGCAGAAGCGTGATCCGACGCCCTGACGAGACGGACTTCGGCTTCGCCTTTGCCGAACGGACCCCCGAGACCTTCGTCGCCATTGCCGAGATGATGTACTGCGACCAGCAGCCGCTGCAGGATCGCTGGAACCGTGTCCAGAAGCACAAGGGCTTTTTTACCGGCACGATCCGGTTTGCCCTGTGGACGATCACCGAGACGCTTCGCGGCTTCACCTATGCACTCCGTCTGGTGCGGGAAACCACGGAAGTATCGCATCCGGATGCGCCGATGGTCATCCATGCTCCGGGCTTACGCCGGGACACTCCCGCCGCCGTGTCGGCGACACAGAGAGGAACGGCATATGCGTAAGCGAAACCTGACCGTTTTTTTGTCCGCCGCAACCGCACTCTTGCTGGTAGCACCGAACCTTTCGACCGTCGCGAGCGAGCTCACACCGCCGACGATTTCCTCCGGCGCAACCGCACCGGTTTCCGGTGGCCAATCCCAATTGGTGTCGTTTCGCCAATCGGCGAGCGAGATGCGGATGGAGGGCGAAGATGCCGTCCGTGAACTCACATTCTACCTCTCGCCCGACCAGGCAGCGACCAGCGGCGCATTGCGCCTCAGCTATACGAATGCGGTATCGGTCCTTCCCGACGATGCAACTGTCGATGTCGAACTGAACGGCAAGCCGCTTTCGAGCTTCCCGATCCGCTCACCGCACGGTCCGACAACCCATGATTTGCCGGTTGCGGCCAAAGACCTCGTGACCGGTTGGAACACTGTTCGGATCCGTGCTCGCCAGCACCACCGCATCGATTGCAGCATCGAAGCGAGCTATGAATTGTGGAGCCAGTTTGACACCCTCGTGAGCGGCTTCGTGGCCGGAGTCCCGGCAAAGGACGGCGATCTTGCGAACCTGCTTTCGGTCGGCCGCAATGGAGATGCAGCAACCGAAATCCGACTGATTGCAAAGTCGGAAACGGCACACGCCGCCCTCCGGGATAGTCTCCCACTGATGCAGACGCTTGCTCTGGTCCTCGGGCGCAAAGACATTGTCGTCAGCCTTGGTGAACTCGAAGGCACGGGGCCGGGCATCGACGTCTACGTGGGGGACCTGGATGATGCCGATCTGCCGCAATCGGCGCACGATGCGCTGGCGGGGGCGCCGCGCGGCCTTTCCGTGCGCCGGGGCGATGCCGGTCGGTACGCCGTCACCCTGCGTGCCTCCGGCAAAGCCGAGACCCAGGCATTCCTGCTGGCCGCCGTGAATGGTCCGCTCCAACCCCTGATTCGGGCTAACAAGTTGGCGGCCGCGCGCGGCATCATTGACGGCAACCAGCCGGGCACCCACGAACTCTCCGAGGTGGGCTACCGTACCACCCCATTTTCCGGGCGCCTGTTCCAGACGAGTTTCGACATCGTGATGCCGGCCGACCTCTACCCGGGTGACTACGCCACGGTAGACCTGCATCTGAATGCGGCAACGGCACCGGGCCTTGCTGCGGGAACCCAGATCCTCGTGCGCGTCAACGAGCGCGCGGCGGCAAGCCAGATTCTCCACGACCCGGAAGGCGTAAGGCTCGAGAACAAACCCCTCGAACTGCCGCTGCGGGCCTTCCATCCTGGCGTCAATCATGTCCGCATCCTCGCGGAACTGCCGACATCAGGCGATCTCGCCTGCGATCCGGCGGCACGCGATGAAAGCCGCTCCCGTTTCCTGCTGCTGCAGGAGACCACCGTCAAGATCCCGCCACTGGCACGCGCAGGGCGCTTGCCGGATCTCGCAGCATTCGCCGGAAAATCATTCCCCTTCGCCGGCGCCGGCGCATTCGACATCTACGTCGATGCCCCAACCCCGGCGCGCCTGGGCTCGGCACTGTCCGTCTTTGCGCGCATGGCGATTTCGGCAGGCCACCCCTTGCCTGCCGAGGTGAAGATCGGTCGCCCGGACCCGGCCAAGACGACGGGGAACGTTCTCGTCGTGAACGTCGACGGAGGCGCGATGGAAAGCGCTGAATTGGTAGCCCCCAAGGGAAATCGACTTCATATGGCGGCGACCGACGCATTGGTCACGGCGTCCATCGGCGGAACTGGTCCGTCGTCCCACTCCGAGGCACTGCTCAACGCTTTTCAGGTGGAGACCCAGCTGGAAGAGGACAAACTATCCGCGAAAAGCCGGATCACGGCTTGGCTGTCTGCGGCGGCAACCACGGTAAACCGCTGGCTGACCTACAGAGAGATCGGCGACGACGTCCACATCGAGACCCAGGACCGTCTGGTGAGCTTGACGCAGTCTAAAGTGCCGGACAGCGATGCCGTCTGGACCATTGTCAGCGCAACCGATGAAGTCTCACTTTCACTGGGTGTGGCCGCCCTGACAAGGCCCGGAACATGGACTGCGCTTGAGGGCGAGGAGTCCGTTATCCGCCGTTCCGATCTGGAACTCGTCAACCGCAAACCCCAAGCCTACAGCTTTTTCCCGATCACGGACACGAGCCCCGCCAATCTCAGACGCCTCGCGGCAGCCTGGCTCTCGGACAACTTCATGATCTACGTCGCGCTCGTCGTTTTCTTGATGGGCGGGTTTGGCTGGTGGATTGGCTACACGGTGCCGCGCAAGGGCGTGAGGACAGTCGAATGAACAAGAACAGCAGAGCCGCCGCACTGTGTGCCGGCACGATACTCACCACATTCGTCTTGGCCATGCCCCTCACGGCGACGCCATTGGTCGTTCGTCAGGCCGCATCGACCATGGCGCCACCATCCATGGAAGCGGTGAACGAGGCCGCGAAGCCGCAACCCAAGTCAGCACCCGATAGCGTCGATCTTGCCGCACTCTACTTCTATGCGAAGAATGGCGAGGCCGATCGGGTCGAGGCTGAAACCCGCCGCCTGGAAGTGAGGTTTCCCGACTTCGTTCTTCCCGCAGATCTTTACGCCCCGGACGCCGGCAACACGGTGGATGAAAGCAGCCTCTGGCAGCTGTACGAGCGTGACGACTATGCCAGGATCGACCAGGAGACCAGCCGGATCGCGGCCGCAAATCCCGGTTGGGAACCGTCTGACGACTTCCGCATGAAGCTCGAACGCCGAAAGCTGCGCAACACAATCACAGCGGCCCATGAGGCCAAGGATTTTGCGACACTCGTTCGAATTGGCGCTGGCCTCGATCCGATGCAGGAGACCGAGATCGACCTGCTCTGGATGATGATCGATGCCTACAGGGCAAACGATATGCGCGACGCCCTGACAAACCTCTACCGCGGCATCCTGTTTCGCGGGCAGGACAAGGCGTTCTCCAAGGAGCTCGTGCTGACGACCCTGCAGAAGGCGATCGAAGACGTTTCGGCCGCGGACCTTCGCGAAGCCATGCAGGTCCTGTCGGCCGATCCCGACCTCGCACTCGGCATGGGGCCCCTGCAACTCGACCTGATGCGTCGGGAGATCGGGGACTATGCCGCGAGTGTCCCGGGCGCACCGCGCCCCGATGACGCGGTCCTGGCTGCAGTCCGGCAGGTGGCCGAAACGGCCGGGTCCCCGAAGGATCTCGCACTGATGGGCTGGTATCTGCTCAGGATCGAGCAGCCGAAAGAGGCATCGTCGTGGTTTGAGCGCTTGATGGAGGATCATCCGACGCCGGAAGCCGTGCGCGGCCTCGCGCTGAGCCATGTCCATCTCTCGGAGGATGCGGAGGCCTTTGCCTTCGTGTCCGAGCATCTCGATTTCTTGAGTGCGGAAGACGCATTTCTCGCGGATCAATTGTCGTTCGCCTTCAAGGGCGAAGGCAAGACGAAGATCGATGACCGGGTTGTTACCCGCTATTCGGAGGCCATCCAGAAGACGGAGTCGGCAGACCATGCCCGCCTTCTCGGCTGGTATGCCTACAACTCCCGACAGTTCCAGCCGGCCAGCGCCTGGTTCGCCAAGGCATTCGACTGGCAGCCGGAAGCGGACAGCCTGAAGGGGATGCTCCTGTCAATGACGCGGCTTGGTCAGAAGGCCGAGATCAACGAACTTCGCGCACGGTACGGGGAGGTCTATTCTACCGTTTTCGCCGAAATCAAGTCTGCTGCCGAGCCCAAAGGCAAGGGTGGCAAAGCCGTGAACGCTCCGGGCGGGATCGAAGCGCGCTATCTCTCCAGCCTGCAGAAGAAGGACTATGGCGCCTGCATTGCAGACCTCAGGAAACTCGAGGCAAGAGGGCAGCTCAGGCCGGACGTGCAGGTGTCCAAGGGGTGGTGCCTTCTCGGGCTCAATCATCTGGCCGAAGCCCGCCAGGCATTCACGGACGGCCTGGCCCGCGGCGGCGGCAAGGCGGATGATGCAGCTTACGGCTTGGGCCTCACATTGCTCCGCGCCAAGCTCACCGATGATGCCGAAGCCCTTTTGATGAGACAGCCCCTGACGCCCCTGCGCGAACGTGAACTGCGGGCCGAACTCCTGTGGCAGAAGGCACGGAGCGCTTTCGACCGCAAGCAATATCGCCAGACTCTCGAAGCGCTCAATGTACGCCTTCAGCTCGTGCCGGAACCGGTGGGCATCAGCCAGATGCGTGCCTGGAGCCACTACCACCTCGGCAATCTCGCCCAGTCCCGATCAATATTCGCGCAGCTCAACCAGGTTATGGCGGACCCGGCCAATAGCCGCGGCATAGCGGCGATCAACGAGCGCATGGGGATCACCCGATGAAGGCATCCGGTCTCCTTATCCTGGCACTCCTTGGGCTTCACGGTTGCACCACCGTCGAAGATCCCTTTCTCGACGGCATGACGTCGGCTGCCGGAACGGCGCAAACCGGCAACCGCGAGCTACCGGCTCATATGGCCCGCGCGAGCCTCACCAGCCTCGGCGAAGCCCCGCTCAGTGTGCGGCAATCCATGGGCAGCGACGGAACCACGCAGGACATCATCTATGTCAACAGGACCACCGTGCCCGGCGACAACAGGCTCACTCTGATTGCAGCATCGGCATCGACCCGATATGGCCAACGCGGGCCAAGCCGGAATGAAATCGCCAAGGCGCTTCAGGCCGACTTTCCCGGCGTCCGCATGAGCATCGACCCCGTCGTCGGACGAAACAGCTATGGGCCATATGGCACGGCTACCGGAAAACTCGGCAACAAGGGCGGCTGCGTCTATGCTTGGCAGGCCCTCGACAAGACTGCCTCCGTCGCGCTCGCGGAACCCATCACAATCCGCCTCCGCTACTGTCACCCCGACATCGGGCCGGAGATATTGGCAGGCCTTCTCGGCGGACTGACACTTGGAGGTGCAGGGGCACAGCCCGGACTGGCGCTGGGATCGCTTCACCAGACCACAACCACCTATGCCTATTCGGCCCCGGCTGCCGACGCGGCACTCACAAGAGCACCAGCCCCCGTCTCACGCAGCGAGCCATCTCGCGACCAGCCTGAGCAGGCTGTGGCTTCGAGCGAGCAAGCACTACCGTCAACGGCCACGGCAATTCCAATGCCCCAGTGAAAGAATTGTCCCCGGCCTCTCAGGCTTCAGCGCAACAGTCGTTGAAGCCGAGGCCGGATCCGAAGGAAACCGCGATAAGCCGCGTCGAAGGCCGGTGTGAGAGCTGGCCAGCCGGCCGCGATCCCAAGCGGACGGAGCACGGGAATGGCCCGCCACATCGCGGCGAAGGCCGCCGCCCCGGACAAAAGCCGGCCATTCTCCTCCGCATGGAAGCGAGTGAGGATCTCGGCACGATCGACCGGACAGCCGACCGTAGGATCGCAGGCATCCAGGAATTGGATCGCCCCGCGCCGGTCGAGGCGTCGCATGAATGCAATCTCGCGCTGACACAGCGGGCAACTGCTGTCGAACCAGACGGTGACCTCGGGGTGCATGATCGGCTTTCCACAGTTGAAGTACAGACGCGATCGTTATCTGGGGCGGAGCAGGCACATCGACAATGCGTCTTCGCGTCGCGATTGCCTCGCAAGCGTGCTCCAGCGTGAGCACTGCGCATTCAGGGCGACAGAGCGACAGGGCGACAGGGCGACAGGGCGAGACAAAAAAGGAAGGACCAGGAATGAGCATCCCGGTTTGGTCTTTTGACGCCATGCGCAGCGTCAGGGAGGCCAGCGCGCATGTCTGCGAGCGCAATTAGGCAACGGCCCGCACTGAATATGATGCTTTTCGCAGCCCGCTGTTTTGTCTTATCGATCGGAAGAACGAGACAGCGAGGCACGGCCATGGCGAAACCCTTTTTCTGGAATGAACTGACCACGACGGATTTCGCCACTCTGCCTGCGGATACTACGATCGCCATTTTGCCGATCGCCTCGACCGAGCAGCATGGCCCCCATCTGCCGATCGCAACCGATGTCGCGATTGCGAACGGCATGCTGGCCGAACTGAAGGTTCAACGTCCCGATGACCTCGACTTTCTCGTCCTGCCCACACAGGAAATCGGCAAGGCCAATGAACACGTCTACGGCCCCGGCAGCCTTTCCTTCGGTCCGGAAATTCTGATCCCCGCCTGGACCGCTATCGGCACCAAGGTCGCCGAAGCTGGCATCCGCAAACTTGTCATCGTCAACTCCCATGGCGGCAATGTCGATGTCATGAGCATCGTCGCCCGCGAATTGCGCGTCCGCCACCAGATGGCCGTCGTCTCCACCCAATGGGGCCGCTTCGGCAATCCGGACGGCATGATCTCCGAGCATGAAAGCCGCTATGGCATTCATGGTGGCGAGGTAGAGACCTCGCTGATGCTGCATTTTCGTCCCGAACTGGTGCGCATGGACAAGGCTCAGAATTTTGTCTCCAGGGCCGAGGAGATGAAAGCAAATTCAAAATTCCTCACGCCCCTGCCGCCACATTCCCTCGCCTGGATCGCCCATGACCTCAACCCGCACGGCGTGGTCGGCGATGCCTCGAAGGGCACGGCGGCAAAGGGCGAAGCGATCTGCAGGCACCAGGTCGCAGGCTTCATCGAGCTCCTGCGCGATCTCGCGGACTACCCGCTCTCCAGTCTCTACGCTCCCGACTAAGGCCCACCAGCGAACCTCAGCCTTGACCGCGAATGGTCTCAGGGATGTGCCCCTGCGCCTTCAGATCCTGAACCTGTGCCAGCAGCTCCTGCATCAGATACTCGACAAAGAGACTGGTCGCAGAATCGAGCGGCGCCCGCGCCCGGGCAAACAGCTTCATTGGCTGGTGGCGGATATGCGCCTCGGTCAGCGGCCGGAAGATGAGCTCACCGCGCCGACACTCCGCCACAGCATCGAGCGGATTGAGCAAGGTGAGCCCCGTCCCGGCCTTCACCAGCTGTTTCATGAGCTCCGATGAGTTCGTCTCCACCACAGGCTCGACCAGCAGCGGCAGCGGCGCGAGCGCGAGATCGATGATGTTGCGAAGGCTGGTACCGGACTGCGCGAGGATCAACGGCTCTTGCACCACCTCAACGAGATCGACCGGCCCCTCTTCGCGTGCCAGCCGATGCCCGGGCGGCAGCACGACGCCGACGGGCACATCGAAATTGGCAAGCGTGCGAATGCCGGGCGTTGCCGGGATGTTGAAGCCGAGACCGAGATCCACCTCGCCGGTCAGGACCGGGTTGATTGTCGTCGAGCCGCCATCATTGCGCAGCTTGATCTGCACGCGGGGATGTTCGGCAATGAAGCCCGCGAGAATTGCCGGCAGAGGGCCTGAGGCGAGGCCAACGGTCGTCACCAGCGAAACCTTGCCGGCATGCGGTGTCTTGAGGCCCCGGATGCGCCCCTCCAGACGCTCGTAGTTCTTCAGCACGTCACGAATATGCTCTACGCAGAGCTCGCCGGCGGCCGTGAGGCGCAGACCTTTGGGAAGGCGTTCGAAGATCGGCGCACCCAGCTCCTCTTCGAATGCGAGGATCTGGCGGTTGACTGCTGATGATGCGACATTGAGGCGCGCGGCGGCTTTGCGGATTGAGCCACAGCGCACGATTTCATTGATGTAGAGAAGCTTTCTGGAGTGCAGCACGGGACCTCCGCTGCGTAAAATTTAGCCATGCCGCATCACTATGCAGCATTCATGCGACCAGTGCAAAAAAAGCATCGATGCAGGCGAATTTTGATGCTTTTCAAGGCGCATGACACTCGATCAAATGATTAAAAAGGAGCCCGGAACGGGCCCTCCAACGAACAGGGGAACAATCAATGCGCGACATGCTCACCAAGACCAGCCTCTTTGCCCTGATGGGCCTTGCCGCTTCGCTTGGCTCCACCTCCGCAGCGCTGGCCCTCGATGAGGTCACCTACGGCACCAACTGGCTGGCCCAGGCGGAACACGGCGGATTCTATCAGGCCGTGGCAGACGGCACCTATGAGAAGTACGGCCTGAAGGTCAAGGTTATCCAGGGCGGCCCGCAGGCAGCCAACCGCGCACTTCTGATCGCCGGCAAGGTGGATTTCTACATGGGCAGCCCGCTCGGCGAAATGGACGCGGTGAAGGAAGGCATCCCGCTGATCGATGTCGCGGCCATCTTCCAGAAGGACCCGCAAGTCCTGCTCGCCCATCCCGACCAGGGCATCGAGACGTTCGCGGACCTCGCCAAGCTCGACAGTATCTTCATGGGCAAGGACGGCTACGTCACCTACTACGAGTGGATGAAGAAGAATTTCGAGGGCTTCACCGACGAGAAGTACAAGCCCTACACCTTCAACCCGGCCCCCTTCATTGCAGATCCGAAGTCCGCCCAGCAGGGCTACCTGACGTCGGAACCCTATGAGATCGAGAAGCAGGCCGGCTGGGCGCCGAAGGTCTTCCTTCTCGCCGACAACGGCTACAACCCCTATTCCACCATGATCACGACCACGACGACCATGGTCGAAACCAAGGCCGATGTCGTGCAGCGCTTCATCGATGCCTCGGCTGAAGGCTGGTACAACTACCTCTACGGCGACAACAAGGCTGCCAACGATCTGATCAAGGTCGACAACCCGGAAATGACCGATGGCCAGATCGAGTACTCGATCGCCAAGATGAAGGAATACGGCATCGTCGAGTCCGGTGAGGCGATGGACAAGGGCATCGGGTGCATGACCGATGAGAAATACAGGGCCTTCTTCGACTCCATGGTCCAGATCGGTGTCCAGCCGGCCGACCTCGATTACAAGAAGGCCTACACCACGCAGTTCGTCTGCAAGGGCGTTGGCATGGCGCTGAAGAAGTAAGGGGCAGCCCCTCATCCCGGGCGCAACGCGTTGCGCCTGAATTGCCGCCACCTTCTCCCCGCTTGCGGGGAGAAGGAGTTCCGGGCCGGCATGTGGTGACATCCCTCTCCCCGCATGCGGAGAGACGGTAAGGTGAGGGGCAAATTCCGAGCACTCCTGTTCATTCAGATACCAAGGCTGTCAATGTCACGTTCCGAAGCCCCCTTCACCCCGCCCCCTCCCGAACAGCGCCGGGCGCTCGTAGTGATGAAGGACGTGTCCAAGGTCTTCTCCAACGGTACGGCGGCACTCACGGGCATGTCGCTCACCGTCAACGGTGGTGAATTCGTCAGCCTTCTCGGCCCCTCCGGCTGCGGCAAGTCGACCGCGCTCCGGATCATCGCCGGCCTGGGCGACACAACAACCGGCACGATCGACTGGCCAAGCTCACGCATCAACTCCAAGGGCCTGCCCGAAGGCGATGTTTCCTTCGTCTTTCAGGAGCCGACGCTGATGCCCTGGGCAACCGTCTTCGGCAATGTCTACCTGCCGCTGAAGCTCCGCGGCATCTCGAAGGCCGCCGCCACGGCAGACATCCTGGCAGCACTCGACCGCGTTGGTCTGAAGGATTTCACCGGCGCCTATCCGCGCGAACTCTCCGGCGGCATGAAGATGCGCGTTTCGATCGCCCGCGCGCTTGTGACCAAGCCGAAACTCCTCCTCATGGACGAACCTTTTGCCGCATTGGATGAAATTACCCGCCAGAAGCTGAACGATGATGTGCTCAAGCTCTGGAAGGAAACCGGCATCACCGTCATCTTCGTTACCCATTCGGTGTTCGAAAGCGCTTACCTTTCGAGCCGCATCGTGGTGATGAAGGCGCGCCCCGGCCGCGTGCATGCGGATTTCCCGCTGCAGACCAGCCTCGACCGCGATGCCTTCTACCGGACCTCGGAAGACTATCGCCAGGCCTGTGAAACCGTATCCAAAACACTCATCGAAGCCATGGACGGGGAGCATCACTGATGACCGGGCCGGCCGAAACGCTACTGAAAATCCTTGTCCCCATCATCGTCGTCTGTCTGCTGATCGTGGTCTGGCAAGTCGGCGTCTGGGTGAGCGGCGTTCCGCAATACATCCTGCCCGGCCCGATTGTGGTCGCCGGCGCCCTGTTCAAAGACTGGGGCACGCTGTCGCCGGCACTCTGGGTCACCACCAAGATCACCTTGATGTCGCTGGGGCTGGCACTTCTGGGCGGGGTCGGCATCGCTGTCGCGCTCGTGCAGTCGAAATGGATCGAGATCGCCTTCTACCCGATCACCGTCATCCTGCAGGTCACGCCGATCGTCGCCATTGCGCCGTTGATCCTGATCTACTCCCCCTCCACGCAAGTGGCACTGCTGATCTGCGCCTTTCTCGTCGCCTTCTTTCCGATCCTTTCCAATATGATCCAGGGCCTGAAGAGCGTCGATCATAACCTGCTCAATCTCTTTGACCTCTACGGTGCCTCGCGCTGGCAGACGTTGCTCTATCTGAAGCTGCCGGCCTCGCTCCCCTATTTCATGACGGGTCTCCGGATCGGCGGCGGCCTCGCGCTCATCGCCGCCGTCGTCGCCGAATTCGCGGCAGGCTCGGCCGGCGCCGGTTCGGGTCTTGCCTTCCGCCTGCTTGAGGCACAGTTCCGTCTGAACATTCCGCGCCTGTTTGCCGCCCTCTTCCTGCTCTCCTGCCTTGGCGTCGTGATCTTTGCCATCACCTCCTTCATTTCCTGGCTGGCGCTGCATCGCTGGCACGAGAGCAGCCTGAAACGAGAAAACTGATGTCGAGTCCGATTACCGCCCTCCCTGCCGCAAAGCGCTTCGTTCTCGCCAATGCGACACTGCCCGAGATTTGTGTCGACGGGCTGGAGGCCCCCGCCTGCGAGGGCCTGTTCAACGCCGACATCGTCGTCGCAGACGGCAAGGTCGAGGCGATCCTGAGACAGGGAGAAGCCCCTGCCGGCCTGCCTTCCACCGATCTCAGGAACGGCATGGTCTGGCCGACCTTCGTCGACATGCACACCCATCTCGACAAGGGCCATATCTGGGAGCGCCGTCCGAACCCGTCAGGCGACTTCATGGGCGCGCTGGAAGCCGTGAAATCCGACCGGGAGGCCAACTGGACGGCTTCCGACGTCAAGGCCCGCATGGAATTCTCGCTGCGCACGGCCTACGCCCATGGCACCAGCCTGATCCGCACCCATCTCGACAGCCTGGCGCCCCAGCACCGCATCTCCTTCGAGGTCTTCGCGGAAATCCGCGACGCCTGGGCCGGCAAAATCGACCTGCAGGCCTCAGCCCTTTTCCCCTTCGACCAGATCACCGACGAGGCCTTCTTCAAGGACCTCATCGACGTGATCGTCGCGCATAGGGGCATGCTCGGCGGCGTCACCTATCTGATGCCGGACCTCGACCAGAAGCTCGACATCCTTTTCCGCACAGCCTCGGAAAACAGCCTCGATATCGACCTGCATGTCGACGAGACGCAGGACAAGGAAACTCTGACACTGAAGACAATCGCCGAGGCCAAGCTCCGCAACCGTTTCGAGGGTTCGGTCACCGTCGGCCATTGCTGCTCGCTCGCCCGGCAGGACGAGGATTTGGCGAAACGCACCATCGATCTGGTGGCGGAAGCCGGCCTCGCGGTCGTGTCGCTGCCGATGTGCAACATGTATCTGCAGGACCGCGTGTCCGGGCGCACACCCCGCCAACGCGGCGTCACCCTCTTCCACGAACTGTCAGCTGCGGGTGTGGCAACCGCCGTTTCCTCCGACAACACCCGTGATCCCTTCTACGCCTATGGTGATCTCGATCCCGTCGAGGTCTTCCGCGAGGCGGTGCGCATCATCCATCTCGACCATCCGCTCGACACCGCAGCAAGGGTCGTCACCCGCACGCCGGCCGACATCCTCAAGCGCCCTGACCACGGCCGTATTGCGGTCGGCGGCCGCGCCGATCTCGTCCTCTTCAGTGCCCGCCGCTGGAGCGAATTTCTTTCCCGTCCGCAGGCCGACCGCATCGTGATGCGGAATGGCATGGGCATCGACTGCAGCCTGCCGGATTACCGCGAACTTGACCCGTTGCTTGGAGTTTAGACATGGCTGACTACGCCAAAATCATCGAAGAGCTGGAAGGCATCGCCGTCGAAGACAATCCGGCGTTGGTCAAACAGAAGAGCCGTGACTTCTATTGGTATTCGCCGATCCTGAAGGAAGAACTCGACAATGTCGTCGGCGACCTCGTCGTTTCACCGACGACCGAGGAAGAGGTCATCCGCACCTTGAAGGTCGCCTTTGCCCATGGCGTCCCTGTTACCCCGCGCGGCGGTGGCACCGGCAATTACGGCCAGGCCATGCCCCTGTCAGGCGGCATCGTGCTCAACCTCATCAACATGAACAAGGTAAAGGAGATCCTGCCCGGTCGCGTCATATGCGAACCCGGCATCATCATCTCCGAGCTTGACCGCCAGACCAAGGAACATTCCGGCCAGGAACTGCGCTTCCACCCCTCGACCAAGCAGACAGCAAGCATTGCCGGCTTCATCGCGGGCGGCTCCGGCGGTGTCGGCTCGATCACCTGGGGCGGCTTGCGCGACCTCGGCAATATCCTGCGTCTGCGTGTCGTCACGATGGAAGCCGAACCGCGCGTGCTTGAACTGTCCGCATGGGACCTGCAGAAGGTTTCCCACGCCTATGGCACCAACGGCATTATCACCGAGGTCGAGATGCCGCTCGCCCCGGCTTATGATTGGGTCGACGTCATCGTCGGTTATGACGACTTCATGGACGCGGTGAAATTTGCGGATACGCTCGCCCACAAGAACGGCATCCTCTTGAAGGAAGTCGCCCCGATCGCCGCCCCCATTCCCTTCGACTACTTTACCCGCCACAAGCCCTGGCTGAAGGAAGGTCAGTCGGTCGTCGTGCTTATGGTCGCCCCCCATTCGATGGAAGCCTTCCTGGCGCTCGCCGACAAGATGAAGGGGGACGTGCGTTTCCGTTCTGACACGGTCGAGAGCATGAAGGGCATCCCGCATGCCTATGAACTGGCCTGGAATCACACGACGCTCCGCGCCCTGAAGCTCGACACCAACATCACCTATCTGCAGGTGCAGTATCCGGGCCCGGACCATGTCGAGAAGGTCCGCGTAATGACCGAACTCTTTCCAGACGAGGTGATCTGCCATCTCGAATTCATCAAGTTTGACGGCCACATCCAGTGCGCCGGCCTGCCGCTGGTGCGCTACACCACCAAGGAGCGGCTGGAAGAGATTATCCGCATTCACGAAGAAAACGGCTGCCCGATCTTCAACCCGCACCGCTACACGTTGGAGGAAGGGGGCATGAAGCAGACCGACCAGGTCCAGTTGGCCTTCAAGAAGGAAACCGATCCGAAGGGCCTCCTCAACCCCGGCAAGATGATCGCCTGGGAAAACCCGGACTTCGATTTCTCCGCCGGCAAGAACTACCTGTTTCCCGGGCTGGAGGTTCTTTCCGAAGCCTCATAGGGATCACGATCTGCGTTGCGGCTTCCCGTTCCGGAGCCGCAGCGAATAACCGCCGGAACGACCCCATTCCGAAGGTACTCCCGGCCGGCCCACCGGCTCATGCGACACACGACATGGCATCCCCCATCCCTCGGCATCAGGCGGCGAAGGACTGGGATTCTGGGACAAACGGCGCGGAAGTTTTCAACTGGACCCCGACTGCGAAGGCGGCGGGCAACGACTTGGAGCTTTTGACATGCGCGTACTCGTTCTCCACTCTCATCCCCTTGATGAAAGCTTCGGCCGGGCGCTTTACAAACTCACCTGCGAAAGCCTGGAAAAGGCCGGCCATGAAGTCGACGGCTGCAATCTCTATGAGGAGGGTTTCGACCCGGTGCTCTCGGCCCATGATCGCCGCGTCTATCACGACATTCCCGACAACCTTTCGCTGGTTCAGCCCTATGTCGATCGACTGAAGAAGGCGGAAGCGCTTGTCATCGTCACCCCCGTCTGGAATTTCGGCTTCCCGGCGATGCTGAAAGGCTATTTCGACCGCGTCTGGCTGCCCGGAGTTTCCTTTGATCTGGTGGACGGCAAGCTGACGCCGACGCTGCGCCACATCAGGAAGCTCACTGCCGTCATGACCTATGGCGCCACCCCCATGCGCGCCTTCCTCGCCGGAAACCCGCCGAAGAAAATCGTCAAGCGGGTGCTCCGTGCCCAGATCGGGATCGGCGCACCGGTGAAATACCTCGCCCATTACGACATGAACAACTGCACGGAAGAAACCCGCGCTGCCTTCATGGCGAAGGTGCGCCGGGAAATGGAAAACTTCTGAGAGAAGACTGGCGGTCAGACGACCTTGGCCGCTGTCACCTCGACTTCGACCAGGAATTCCGGTCGCGTGAAGCCACCGACCACCAGGAGCGTCGAGACCGGCTTCGGATCGAGCGTGTAGCGATCGCGCACCGCCATATAGGCTGGAAAATCTTCCCGTCGCGTGACGAAGCCGGAGACGCGGATCACATCCGCGAACGTCATGTCTGCCGCTTCGAGAATGGCCTTGACCGCCTCGAAACACAGCTCGGCCTGCGCGGTCACATCGGGCGGGATCGTATCATCAGGGCCAATGCCGAGCTGGCCGGAGGTTACGAGCAGGCTCGCACCCGGCGGCACGAGCAGACCGTGATTGTAATGCCCGAAAGGACGGCGGACGGAGGCAGGATTGAAGATCTTTTTCATGGCGAGAGCCTAGCGCGGCAACGCCCGCCGCGGAAGGGTAATCCATGGGTCCGCAGCCCTTTGCGAACAACAGAAACACTCACGCGCTCCACCGAATTCGCCATATCTCGAGGCCACCCCCAGGTTCATTGAAACGGTTTGGTATGCGTCGCTGTCGGGCAGGAGCCTTCACGGATGGGAGCCACGCCTGCGAATGCAAACTGCTCTTGCGTTACCGACAATCTCTCGCAAACACCGGATCGCAATCAGCCGTCCCCCCGCCTCAGCGATAGCGCTGCATGAAACGGCTGTCGGTCCGATGTTTCCACCGGGCCACCCAGTTTCCGGAGATCGCCATGCCCCATTTGTCTGCAATGGCACGCCCGTATCCGAGCGAGATCAGCACCAGCCAGAACCGTTGTGGGCGATAGACCGTCAGCGGCCTTCCCAACAGGTACCGATGAATGTTCTCCGCCAGAACGGGTCCCTGCCGGACGGCAAATACACCCGCCTTCGGGCGAGGATCCGGCAGCGAGGCGACATCGCCAGCGGCAAAGACATGCGGTTCGGACACTGACTGCAGCATGTGATCGACCTTGATGAAGCCGCTTGCGTCGAGGGAAAGCCCTGTTTGACGCAACCATGCAGGCGCGCCGCTCGAGGTGGTCCAGACGACCGCGTCCACAGCCAGTTGGCGCCCGTCGCGGGCTGTCAGTTCGTTATCCTTAAAGGCCACGACATCGAAAGCGGGATAATGGGCGATATCCGCCGCATGCAGCGCCCTTTCCACGAGCAGCCTTGCCCGCCGGCTGCGTTCTGGAACCGGCCCGGCCGCACGACCGGCGAGGGCGATCCGGATATCCCGCCCCTCGAAGCGACGCCTGAGCGCAAAGGCGATCTCGACGCCTGCGACCCCCTGCCCGATCACGGCGAGGCAAAGGGGGCGCCCCTCTGCAACCAGGGCATCGAGGCGCGACAGGCGCTCCGTGAAGCTCGAGATCGGCTTTACGGAAAGGCCACCGGAGATCCCTTCCGGAAGCGAGGGCGTCGAGCCGATATCGATCGAAAGCAGGTCATAGGCGAGGTCGCCGCCGCATGCGAACGACACCTTTTTGAGGTGGGCATCGATGCCAATCGCTGCGGTCTCGATAAAGGTGACACCGTTGCGCGCGCAGAGGTGAGCGAGATCGATGTGGAAGTCGTCGAATTCGTATTCGCCGGCAACATGGCCCGGCAACATGCCGGAATAGGGCGCATGGCGTGACGGCGAGACGAGCGAGATCTGCGCACCGAGGCCAAGCTGCCCCAGCCGGCGCACGACCTCCACATGCGCGTGCCCACCTCCGAGAAGGACCACGGATTGCCCCATTGCGCCGGCGTCAGCCATTGGCTGCTCCGATCCGATGCACGAACCCGCCAGCGGCCTCTGCATCAGCCTCGTCATGAGTCACGAGAATGACCGGCAGGCCGGCTCCCCGCGCACGCTCGAAGACGAGGGACCGCATCTGGGCGCGCAAATCCATGTCGAGCTTCGAAAAGGGTTCGTCCAGCAACAGCAGTCGGGGCCGGGAAACGAGAACGCGAGCGAGTGCGACCCGTGCCTTCTGTCCACCGGAAAGCGTTGCCGGGTCGCGGCCTTCGAAGCCTGCGAGATCCATCTCCGCGAGGATCTCGGCAGAGATCCGTCGGCGCTGTGACCGGTCGGAGATCTCTGCCGGGATTGCGAAGGCGACGTTGGCGCCGACCGTCATATGCGGGAAGAGAAGCGGATCCTGAAAAAGGATGCCAGCCCTTCTTGCTTCCGCAGGAAGAGAAAGAAGGTTGACACCATCGACGGAAACCGTCCCAGACGCATCGAAAACGGGATCGAGAAACCCACCGACAAAGGACAGCAACGTCGACTTTCCAGACCCCGACGGTCCCATGACGGTCAGGACCGCACCCGGAGGGACCTCGGCCGTAAGGTCGATCAAGCTGTTCCGCCCGAGACGGATCACGACATTCAAAAGGGACAGGCCGGCTGCGACGGTCTGGTGAAGCATTGTCAAACCCTCATATCCCGACGATTGCGGTGCAGCACGGCGGGCAGAAGGACCGCGAGCGCGAAGGCGAGGAAAGGCAGGATCGTTTGCAGCAGGGCATAAACTCCGATAACGCGGCGATTGTTGCCGGAGGCGAGCGCGACGGCCTCCGTTGTGATGGTCGATAAACGCCCCTCGCCAATCAGGAGCGTGGGCAGATACTGCCCGACAGATACGGCGAAGCCAACGGCTGCGGCCGTGAGGATCGGGCGGACCAGCATGGGAAGGCGGATGGAGACAAGCACCGCAAACCGAGACCGACCGAGCCCCGTTGCGATGATCTCGTAGCGGCGATCCAGCGCCCGCCACGGATCGGCAAGCGATAGAAAGACATACGGCAAGACAAAAACCAGGTGAACGAGGACGAGGGCCGCAAGGCGCTGCTCGCTGCCGCTGCCAATGAAGAGGAGTTGCAGGCCGAAGACGAAGGTGACCTGTGGGACAATCAGCGGCAGGTAGAGCATGAGCAATGCCTTCTCCCCACCGGTCCGTCCCGTCTGGTTCTCGCGCACCAGACAGCCCACGGCGAGGAGGACGGCGAGCAGCGTCGAGGCAAATCCCGTCACCAGTGTCGTCACCAGTGGATCGGCAACACGCGGCAGAGCATTCATCCAGCTCCGCAGCGTAAAACTCTGTGGCAGGAGATCGGGAAACTGCCAGAGGCCGGCGAGCGACCACATGGCCAGAACCGCAAGACCCGCGAAAACAGCAGCACCGATCAGACCGACCACCAGAATTGACGCAAGGCGCGGAAAACGGTCCCTGACAAACCGCCGCCCCGTTTCCCTCGATACACGGAGCAGAATGGCAAAGAGCCGCTCGAGACCGAACCAAGCCAGCAGGACCCCGAGTGTCACGGCCAGTTGCAGCACGGCACCGGCCGAGGCGAGGAGCCGCGCGGAAAGGTCCGCATCGTTCATCCACTGGACGAGGCGAGTGGCGAGTGTGCCCGGCAGGTTGGGACCGAGGATCAAGGCGACATCCACGACGGAAGACGAATAGGCGATGACGGCATAGACCGCGAAACGCATTTGTCGGTAGAGCGCCGGCCACAGCAGATAGACGAAGCCGGCGATCCGACCATAGCCGAAGGAGGCCGCGAGCCGGCGGGCAGCAGGAAGGTCGACCTGTGGCAGGGCCGCGAGCGTTACGAGAAAAAGGAACGGCGTTTCCTTGATCACCAGACCCGCAATCATCGTGAGCCCCATGGGATCATGCGGGATGAGAACGTCCGGTGGACGGTCGATGCCCACGAGAGGGGCAACGAGGCGGATAAGGAAGCCTGACGGCGCAATCAGGAAGGCAAAACCGAAGGCAGCGGCTGCATGAGGGACCGCAAGCAGGGGCGAAAGCAGATGCTGCAGCCGGGACAGCGTCGGCGTGCCCGCGTAGCTGGCAACAAAGATCAGCGTCACGCCGAGAGAGATGACCGTGGCGCCAAGACCCGTTGCCACACTCAGGACTACGGCAGTAGGAAGCCCCGGCGTCGCCAGAAGTTCACGAAACGGGTCGAGGCTGAGTGCATGGCCCCCGAGAGCCGGGAAAAATCCAAAGGCCGGCAGCAGCGTACCAAAGAGGCCGAAAGTGATCGGCAGCAGCAAGAGCCCGAGCGTGAGCACGACCACACTCCGGGGAAGGAGTGCGGTCAGTCGGTCGACGAGGGCGTGATCGGCCAGTCGGGCTGCCACGGATCAGTTGCCGCTTGCGTAGCGCCGACGCCACTCGACTTCGATGCGCTCCATCCAGCTTGAATGCGGTTCGGCAATCACCGGTCCGAGCTCGTCCGGCGCAAGGGTTGCGACACCGAGGTCAAGGGCAGCAAAGGCCGCACGATCCGGCTCCGGCAGTTTTGACATGGCAAGAACGGTCGGGTCACCCCAGGAGACAGGGTCTTGCTTGCGCAACTGTGCCTCCGGCGAGATCAGAAAGTTCGCCGTCAGCAGCGCTCCTTCCCTTGCATTGGCATTGTAGGGAATGGCAACGAAATGGGTATTGCCGAGCGTGCCACCCGAGAAGGTGAACGAGCGCACCGTATCGGGCAGCTCCCCCGCCTTGATGCCTGCGGAACCTTCCGAAGGATTGAATGCGAAGATGATGTCCAGCTCGCCGTCGGCCAGCTTCTGCTTCATGTCCGGATAGTTCTGCGGAAAGGTTTTCGCCGAGCGCCAGGCGACCGGATGCAACTGATCAAGATAGGCAAAGAGCGGCTCGACGTCGCGCTCGAACGTCTCCTCCTTCAGCGGCTTTGCTAGCTTGGCCGGATCATCAATCACCTCGCTCAGCACTTGCTTCAAGAAAGAGGATCCGACGAAATCCGGCGGAGCGGGATAGGAAAAGCGACCGGGGTTCTTCTTGGCCCAGTCGAGCAGTTGCGCGGCATTGTCCGGCAGTGCCGCGGCATCAGTACGAGCCTTGTCGTAGAAGAAGACCATTTTCGCGCCGCCCCAGGGGCTTTCGAGGCCTTCCGTCGGCTCGGTGAAATCGGTCAGAATGGTGGGCTGGTTCTCGATGTCGACATAGCGCCAATTGGGCAGTGACGTCGCCCAGCCCGGTGCGAGAAGCAGGCCCTGCTTCTTCATCGAGGCAAAATTTTCGCCGTTGATCCAGATGAGGTCGACAGAGCCGCCTTCATCCTTGCCGGCCGATTTTTCAGCAATCACCTTGGCGACGGCGCTCGCGGTATCGTCGAGTTTGACCTGAACGACATTGACACCGTAGCGCGCCTGCATTTCGGCGCCCACCCATTCGAGATAGGCGTTGATGTTCTCAGATCCGCCCCAGGCATTGAAATAGACCGTCTGGCCGGAGGCGGCCTTCTCGACGGCAGTCCAGTCTGCCAAATCCTGCCCGGCCGCAATGGCCTGCAAGCCGCTGACACCGGCGATCACGCCCGCAGCAAGAATTCGTTTCATCAGACGCATGATCTGCCACTCCCCTTGATAGAGATCAGATGACGCCTCGGGCGTGATCGATCCAACTTTGAAATACGTTGTCGAAATCATCCGGATCTCAGGTTTCTTCGCCGGAGCGCCCGGCGGCGCGCCAGGGCTTCCTGGATATCTTCGGCATATGCGGGCTCGTGCACGGCGACATCCTGCATCGCTCCCGCAATCTGGGTGAGATCACAGGTCGTCCGCATCTGCTGGATGAAGGCCCGGCAGCCACGGCACATGGCCAGATGCAACCTCATGTTGAGCAACGGCCAGAAGCCAAGCTCTCCATCAATCAGGCGGCTGGCACGGTCGGCGACTTCACTGCAGCGAAACATGGCTCACCCCTCCCCGGACATGTTGAAATGGCTCCAGAGCCTGACAGATTCTGTGGCCTCCACCCTCACCGCCGGTCTCCGCGCTTTCGAACCTGACGGATGATCGTCGGTATCAGAGCCACCAGAGCAAGTGCCAGGAAGGCAAGCGTGATGTCCCGCGTGACGAGATCGGAGATTTGCGCCTCTCGTCCGCTCGCCTGTGCGGCGACCAGCACGCTGTCGACGCCCTGGCCGAGATAGGCATAGGCGAAGGTGCCCGGCAGGATGCCGAAAAAGGTTGCCGCAAAGAAGCGTCCGAGGCTGATATCGAAGAGTGCCGCAGCGATATTGACGACGAAGAAGGGGAAAACCGGAGCAAGCCGGATGACGAAGAGATAGCCGAACGCATTCTCACGAAAACCGTCGGCGAGCTTGCGAAGGGAGCCGTCGACCCGGTGGCGCAGGAAACTGCCAAAGGCGGAACGGGTAGCGAGAAAAAGGAGCGACGCGCCGACCGTGGCCCCGACGGCAACCAGCGCTCCGCCGATCATCCAGCCGAACAGGAAGCCACCGAAGATGGTCAGGACAGAGGCAGCCGGAAACGAAAAGGCGACGGCCAGGATATAGACGATCAGGAACAACATCGATGACCAAAGGAAATTGGCATCAACATAGGCGCGCAGCGCCTCCCGTTGTTCGGCCAGGAAGCCGAGACTGAGATAGTCCTGCAGGCCGAGCGCATAACCGAGCGCGAGACCCGCAAGAACGAAACCAACCGGCGCATACCGCCAGACACGGGCCTTTTTCGGAGGAGGAACTGCCGGCGCCTCTTGGCTGGCCTTTGGACTGTTTTCGAGTGGAAAGCGCGTATCACTCATCGACTTCTCCGGAAGCTGTTTTCATGCCTTGTAAGATCACGAGGCCGGCATCGACAGAACACCAATTGTCACTATGGCTTGATGGGTCCGAATGCGGCTGGACATCCAAGTTGATTGTTTTGCTAAGTGTTTCCCGAATGGCGCTGGCGTGAAGGCAGGAGGCAATGTGGGGAAAGTCGAAGGAGAGGAGCACACCTTGGTGTTGCGCCTGATCAAAGGGGACCAACAGGCTTTCGACATGCTTTATCGGCGTCACAACGCCGCCATGGTCCGCTTCTGCGCCGGCATCGTCCCGGCGCGGGACATTGCCGAGGAGATCACACAGGAAACCTGGGTTGCCGTTCTCAGCCGCATCGATCTCTTCGAGGGGCGCAGCTCGCTGGCAAGCTGGATCTATGCAATCCTGATCAACAAGGCACGCACCCGCGCTCGTCGCGAGGGCCGCACTGTTTCCTTCGACGATCAATTGGGCGAATCCCCCTTCGCGATGGCTTTCGACGGGCGCGGAAGATGGCGCACCGTACCGGAACTCTGGGAAGAGCTCACACCGGAGCGCCATGTCGAAGGCCGTAGTGTCCTGCACCATGTCGCAGCGGCGATCGAAATGCTGCCGCCAGCTCAACGTGCGGTCATGATCCTGCGTGGCCAGCAGGAGCTCGACCCGGCCGAAGTCTGCGCCCTTCTCGGAATATCCGAGGGCAACATGCGCGTGCTTCTGCATCGCGCCAGATTGGCGGTACGCAACGCGCTGGACGCGGTGAACAACATCAACTGAAGCCGTCGAAGCGCCACTCATCGTTCCTGCTCCGAAAACGCCACCCAGCCCTGACGCCACCGGATGACGGTCGTCACCCCGCAGAGCGCAGCGAAGCCGTAGGCCAAGAAGGAAAAACTTCCCGGGAAGAGGCACATGGCGACAAAGACCGCGATCGTCTCGAAGCCTTCGGCCAACCCGCCGATGTAATAGATCCCCTTCGTCGGAAATTCGGGCGCCTTGCGACCGAGTTTCGCCGCGGCCGCAGAAAAGGCCAGAAATGAAGAGCCGGTACCGACGAAGGAGGCGATCAGCACGGCGGCCGGAAGCGCGTGGATCTCCGGCGCCTGAAGCGCAAACCCGAGTGGAACCAGCGCATAAAACACCATGTCGAGCGCGATATCGAGATAGGCCCCGCGATCAGTCGGCCCTTGGATCCGGGCAACGGCGCCGTCCAAGCCGTCCATCGCCCGGTTCACGAGGATGAGGAGAAGCGCCACCAGCCACGCCCCGAAACACAGGGCGGCAAAAGCCCCGAGCCCTGCCAGAAAGCCGACGAGGCTGATGTGATCCGCGCGCGCACCCCGCACGGCCAGGAACGCGGCGAAAGGCTGAAGTGCTGCCCGCTGAAGGGGCAGGATCCGCGCGTCGATCACCCGCGCCTCCAGGTCTGGAACCGCTCGAGCAGCGAAAGGAGGAAGCCGTTGATGTGTTTGCGGCGCCACTGTCCGGCCACCATTTTGTTGGCTTCAGCGAGCGTCGGATAGATATGGATCGTGCCGAGGATCTTGCCCAACCCATGGCCGTGCTTCATGGCGAAGACGAACTCCGCGAGCAGGTCTCCGGCATGTTCCCCGACGATCGTCGCACCGAGGATTTTGTCCTTTCCGGGGACGGTCAACACCTTGACGAAGCCGCGAGCGGCTCCATCGGCGATCGCCCGATCGAGATCGTCGATGCCGAAGCGCGTCACTTCGTGCGGAATGTTCTTCTCTTTCGCCTCGGCTTCCGACAGCCCGACACGTGCCACTTCAGGATCGGTGAAGGTTGCCCAGGGAATAACGCTGTAATCGGCCTTGAACCGTTTGAGATCGCCGAAAAGCGCGTTGATCGAGGCAAACCAGGCCTGGTGTCCCGCGACATGCGTGAACTGGTAAGGTCCCGCCACATCACCGGCGGCCAGGATGTTGGGATGCAGCGTCTGCAGGTATTGGTTGGTTTCGATCACGCGGTCGACCTTGATGCCGAGCTCCTCCAGTCCGAAGCCCTTGAGCCGTGGCGCACGTCCGACCGCAACGATGATCTCGTCGAAACCGATACGACGGCGAACGCTGCCATGCTCGACCTCGATCCACTTCTCATCGCCATTAACGCCGCAACCGACCGCCTTGTGGTTCGTGAGGACATTCACGCCATCCGCCTTCATCGATGCTTCGACGAGCGCGGACGCATCCTCGTCCTCCCGCATCATCAGGCGTGGTGCCATCTCGATCTGCATAACCTCGGAGCCGAGCCGGGCAAAACTCTGCGCCAGTTCGCAGCCGATCGGCCCGCCACCCAGAACGACGAGGCGCCGTGGCGCAGTCGGTCGATCACGGAGCCGCTCCCAGAGAGTGTCTGAGGTGAGATAACCGGACTCGGCGAGGCCGGGGATCGGTGGCACGAAAGGCTGCGCACCGGTTGCAATGATGATCGAACGCGTCGTCAGTCGCTGCGTGCTGCCGTCGTTGAGGACGACCTCCACCGTCCAGGGATCGATCAGCTTCGCATAGCCCTCGAGCACCTCGACACCGAGCCCGGTGTATCGCTCGACACTGTCATGCGGCTCGATCTCGGCGATTACCTTGTGGATGCGCTCCATCACGGCCGAGAACGGGACGTTTGGTTCGACCGCCTCCAGGCCGTAATGGTCCGCATGGCGCATCTGATGGGCCACCCTGGCGCTCTTGATCAGAGCTTTTGAGGGCACGCAGCCGAAGTTGAGACAGTCTCCGCCCATCTTGTTGGCTTCGATCAGGGTCACCTTTGCCTTGGCAGCCGCAGCGATGTAGGCCGAGACCAGACCAGCCGACCCTGCCCCGATGACAACGAGATTCCGATCGAAACGCTTCGGCCGGGTCCAGCGCGCGCTGGAGAAATCGTCATTCTTCTGTGTCTGATCCATGATGCCTCTGTGTGGCAAACGCCCTTGATAGCTACAGGACAAAGCAGATCAGGGTTTGTTACACTGCAGCAGAATTTTTCCGGGAAACCGTTCGTCCGCCGACCAAATCTCCCGATAGCCAGCGACCCTTCTGACAGAACAGGACCAGTCGTGCGCAGATCGATTGGCGGAGGGCGGCTCCATAGCCGGGGCACCAATACCCGTCACGTACAACCCGCCCTGACCATTTGAAGCGCAAACACATGCTTGAGCAATACCAATGCCGGAATGCCCATCCGCTTGTCGAGCTTCTACCACTGCCCGGCCGAAAGGATTAGCCCGGAGACAGAATGGCAACTCAATCTCTCTTCGAGAACCTGCCATATCTGGATGATCGAGTGATGGCGATCCGGATGGCTCCCGGCGGTCAGGATCGCTTCGATGTCGCTCTTGTATGTGGGCCGTTCGGGAATGAAGGCGCGATGATGTCAGTCAAAGTCAGCCGCAGGCGACCCGCGGGGGACCAGGTCATGTGGCCCCGGTCATGACGCAGATCGATACCGGCGACGATATCTATCCGGCTCCGGGCGGCAAGAGCAGCCCCCCGCTTTCCGAGCGAACGGTCAGGGCTGGGCTTTTGACCACGGGAGCGCGGCTCTTCACGAAATGCCTCGATTTTGTCACCCTGCTGATCCTTGCGCGGTTTCTCGGCCCGGCGGAATTCGGGCTCGTCGCAATGGCGATGACCGCCGTGCTGATTGTTGAGACCCTCTCCGAAATGCCCCTGGGAGCGGCACTCCTGAACCATCAGAATCCCACCGAGAGCATGTATGACACCGCACTCTCGCTGGCCGCGCTCCGCGCGCTGGCAATCATCGCACTCCTCTGTGTGATGGCATGGCCGCTGTCGCTGCTTTATCACGAGCCCCGCTTGGTCGCCTTGCAATGCGCCTTGTCACTCGCGCCCGCCATGCGCGGACTGGTGAGCCAGAAGCTGACGGAATATACGAGGGTCCTGGATTTCAGGCGGGATGTCGCGCTCGATATCATAGCCAAGGCTGGCGCGCTCGTCATTGCCGCCATCCTGGCGATCACCACCGGCAGTTACTGGGCGATCGCGATCGGCAAGATATCGAGCACGGCCTTGGCGATGATCGCCTCGTTTTTCCTCGCCCCCCAGCGCCTTCGCTTCACGCTGTCAGAATGGCATGTCTTTTCCGACATGCTGGGCTGGAACGCCGCTCGACAACTCCTTTCGGCCGTCAACTGGCAATCAGACAAGGTGGCTCTGCCCCGCTATGTGGATATCGGAACATTCGGTCAGTTCACCTGGGCGGACAATCTGATAGCCGTGCCGGCCCAGGCAATCATCCAGCCCATCACGTCGCCCCTGTTCTCCGCATTCGTCATGGCGCGCCAATCCGGCGGCCTTGGCAAGGTCTATCTGAAGGCCTCTGCAGGCGTGTATTCGATCATGGCCCCGCTCTTTCTCGCGATGGGAATGCTGGCAGATCCGATCATCCATCTGATCCTCGGCCCTGCCTGGCAGCAAACCGCCCCGATCCTGACCTGGCTCGCCTTCGCAGCTGCCGTGGGCTATGCGCCAACGGTCCTCTTGCCGGCACTTGCCATGTCACTCAACAGGACCCGTGTCGCCTTCGAGAAGCTGGCAATCGAGTTCTGTGTGAAGGTGCCCCTGATTGTCGGCCTGACAATGGCCATGACCTTGCAAGGACTGCTGATCGGCCATGCCATCGCCGCAGTGTTTGGCTTCCTGGTGAACCTCGTCCTCGTCGGAAAGTTGATCCAGCTCGGCATTCTGGCACAGCTTTCGAGTCTGGCCCGTCCCACAGTTGCCATGATCCCCATGGCGTTCTTCCTGCTGGCGACACAGCAATTGTTCAGCTCGAACGTCGGCGCGCTGCAGACCTTCTTCGATCTGGCCTGGGTCTCCGGGCTAGCCATGGCGATTTTCGCCGGGACAGACCTGATCCTGTGGAAACTCGTTGGTTCTCCGGACAGTTGCGAATCTCTCTTTCTGCGGATGGCCAGGAAGATACTGCGCTGCTGACGATGGTCTATGCGGTCCGCTGCGAACGAATGCCCGGACAGCAGGACATGCAGCCGCGCGCCTTGTTGGGTCGAGGCGCGCTCCTGAGGACGCTCAGCCAAGCAACGGGATGGAGACGGTCACGCGGCGGCTCCGGCGGATGGGAGCCTCTTGCCGTGTCCCGGCACTCTGGATCTGTTGCCGGTAGATGTCGAGAAGGCGGCGCTCCCAATCCTGCGAGGACAGGGCCAGCACCTCCCGATCGTGGAAACCCTTGACACTCATCTTCGCGATGCGGCCGTCGTCTGCTGCCAGATCCACCAGGGTACGGCTGAGACCGCCGGTTTCGTAAGGGTTGCAGGACAAACCGACGCCCTGTTCGAGGATCTCGTCACGCGTGGCTGCGAAATCGCTGATGATCACGGGGATGCCGGACGTGAAGGCCTCGTAGGCGACGAGCGAAAATGTCTCGCGTGAACGCGTCGGCACGACGAGGCAGCGCGTTTCGGCCGCAATCTCCTTCAGCCCGTCCCGATCCTTAAACCCTGCGATCCTGGCCGCCGGGTAGATCTCCGAGATCTCGGAAGCCAAGGCGCCTTCACCCACGAATGTGATGGGCACATTTGCCTGCTTTGCCGCTTCGGCAAGAAGCAAGACCCCCTTGTCGTGTTCGAGACGACCGACGAACAGAAAGCTGTGATTTGCCTCAGCATGCACGCGCGCGTCAGACCACGGCTGAACCGGATTCCGCAGCACCTTGATGGCATCGGCCGGGATACCGCCTCTCTCAAGCAGCGGAACCATGCCTTCGTGCACGGCAAGAACCATTGCCCCCGCCCCCGAGAGGTCCATCAGAATGCGCCTTTCGATATCCCGGGCTATCCGCCATATCTTTTCAAGGCGAGAGCGACGGTCACAATTGGCGCCCAGACACGACAGGGACAGCGGCCTAGTCGTGCAGGGCCGCCCTTCCTGGAAGTGAAAATAGCCACCATTCGGGCAGGCGAGAAAATAGTCATGCGCCGTGAGAATGACGCGGTTCATCACCGGCCGGAGCGCGTCAAAGATCGAGGGCGAGAGGATCTTGGACCAGTTGTGAACATGGTACAGCGTCTCCGGCGTGTCCTTCGCCCGGATGAGCGATTTCAGCCGTCGAGCCGCCGGGACATTGTAGAGCCCCTTGACCACGGCCCTTGCAAAGGAACTGCTGCGCAGATCGCTGGCACCCACCGCATGCAGGGTGATGCCGCATCGGGCCAGCTCTTCGTTACGGCCAAAATCACCACAGAAATACTCAACCGAAAGTCCGCGATCCGCGAGCATGCCGGCATTCCTCAACGCAATCACCGACGGCCCGTCCCTCGGCTCGGAAAGATCGCTGATCACCACAACCCGACGCGGGAGGCCTTCAACCCCGCTGGCATCCGTCAGTCCCGTCATCACGCGTTCCCCCCTCCCCTGAAATCAACACGCCCATGGTCCTCGCAGCCGGCCTCCCCGCAGGCTGCTTCCCATGTCGTTACGCAACAGGGCCACTACGCCCTTCCTGCACCTGCCGGCTTTCCATCGCTCGCGACCACCGTCCGCTTCTGGCCGAGACCGGCTGCCCTCTCCGGCGCCAACTCTCCCGTAACTCCCTCAATGATCGCACGAAGATTTCCCTTCAGCCGTCCTTTCCGGTCCACATAGGGTTCCGGCGTGAACAGCCGTCCCACATTGCTGGCCATGTTTCGAAAGATCTGGTTTGCCACGAGATGAGGTTTCATGGTCCCTTTCTTCAGCATGTACAGGGGATTGGCGACCTGTGAATAACCCAGGCGCTCGCCGCTGGTGCGGCCGCTCTTGACCCCCATATGCACACCCTGGCAGCCCGACCATCGAATGAGGCGTCCCCCCGTCTTGGCCAGTGCCGCTCCAAAGTCCCGGTCCTCCAGCCAGCCATAGAGGACAAGCCGGTCGTCGAAACGAAGAGGTCCGATGGCCTTCATGCGGAAGGCCATGTTGCAGCCATAGGGACTGAAGGGTTCGAGCCATCGACGGGCCCCTGCTTCCGCTTCGGTTGCGGCTTCCACTATGTGAGCGGCCTCGTCGAAGGCAATGCCCGGCCCCTTGATCCCATCCGCGATGACATGCCCGGTGATACCGGCAACAGAACTCTCGTCCTGAAAAACCTGTGCAGCTTCGGACAACCAGTCCGGGTGAGCGATGAAATCATCATCGAAGAAGGCGACAATATCCGTTGTCGCGTCAAGCTGGTTGAGGGCAGCATTCCGTTGGTTCGCCAATCCGACGGGTCCCAAGACGATTTTCACCCCTTCGAGATGAACAAGGTCCCCGGCATCCTCGGTCGTCGCGCAGGAAACGATGACCGAGGATGGACGAAGCCGTTGGTTCGATAGGAAGTGCCGTACGGTCTTCGAGACGACCTCCGGCCGCCCAAGCGTGGCAAACACGGCCGCAATGTGCGGCGCAGGCACCGAGGGCGAAACATGCCTCCTCGTGACCGCCGGAGATTCCAGCAGATCCAGATAGCCTTCAGCACTATCCTGCCAGGAGAAATTCCTGCACTGCTCCCGCCCGCGCCCGGCAAGGTCGGCCTGCAACTGCGCAGACATGGCAAGCATCTCGATGTGCCTGACCCATTGTGCAGGATCGAGCGGAGACGCCATGAGCGCCGCCGCGCCGCACACCTCGGGCATGCTTGCGCAATCGGATGAAATGACGGGACAGCCACGCGCCATCGCCTCGACGATCGGTAGCCCGAAGCCCTCCGTCAGGGACGGAAATGCAAGACATAGCGCGTGATCGAGCAGATAGGCGAGGTCATCGTCAGAAACGCGACCGCACTGGTGGACATTGGCGGGCAGCGGGGCTCCGTTCTGCTCACCGATCTCCTTGCCACCGGCTATGATGATGTTGATGCCCGATGCCTCGAGGCGCGGTGCAATCTCGACCAGCAACGACATGTTCTTGTGCTTCGCGCCTGAGCCTATGGCCAGGACGAATGGGCTGTCTCCGGCATGCACAGGAAGCTCTGCAGCGAGCCTGGCCTGATCCGGATTCCACAGAAGCGCATGCTCGTGACCATTTGGCAGCACCACGATCTGCGAGAGCGAAATCGGCAGATAGCGGGCAATCTGCCGCGCCGAAGCATGTGAGACGGTCGCGACCCTGACGGCCTGCCGGGCAAACAGGGGTTGGAGGCTCCGATAGACTGCTCGAAAGCCGCGTGTGTAACTGCCGGGTGAAGAAAGCACATTGGTGTCGTGGATGCAGACGATCTGCTCGCTCTTGATGACCGGTGCCATGTTGCAGAGGTTGAGGAGCCGCCGCCCACGCGCTGCGATCGGCAGTTCGACCTGCTCCCAGCCATAGCCGCTGAGTATGCCCAGCTCGACCGCATCCAGCCTTTCACAGCCAGGATGCCGGCTGCCCGTAGGGTGAAACAGGGTGGCTCCACGTGCCGCCTCGATGTGATCGAGCGCGCTCACGATGTTGCGGGCATATCTCTGAACACCGCTGAGATTCTGGGTCAGAAAGCGACCATTGACCACGAAGGATGCCGTCATGTCGCCGACCTGCTTTTGCTGCCCGCGGATACGCACCGAAATCGACCAAGCACGCCACTCTCCTTTACGCTTACGACTGTGTCAGAAGATGTCCGACACCACTCGTCCATTTCATGTTGCCGGCATTCGTCCTCGGATGGAGCACTCGGCCTATTCCCCTCCACGCGAGAATGCCGGCCAAGCCTCCGATTTTGCAGCCTATGGGCTGCTTCGCTCGAGTCCTATTCGGCACTTTCGGTGAAGCCACATCAGAAAGGGGTAACATCCGATTGCCCTTATGGGCGGAAGACACCGAACGCCGTCGCCCCGACAATCGCGCTCAGTGCAGGGGCGCGTGGCTCACACCTTCGAAGACGGGTGCGAGCGACGTCGCATATGGTTTCACATCGACGACCGTATGGCGCTCCGAAAGCGCCTGGTCGATGATCCGTTTCATTCCAGCCTTGAAGTTCGCAACGCTGAACTGGGCCGCGTGAAGCTGGATGAGTTCGGGGTAGAAGCTGTGTTCCATGGTCTCGAAGAGCTCGATGGAATCGGTCAGGGACTCCACCGTCTGTTCCTTGAACAACACGCCCGTGTGACCCGGCACGATCGTATCGAGGGCGCCGCCCCGGCCATAGGCGATCACGGGTCGTCCGCTCGCCATGGCCTCGACCGGCACGATGCCAAAATCTTCCTCGCCTGGGAAAATCAGCGCGCGGCAGCGGGCGAGATAGTCCTTGAGCTCTGTGAAAGATACCGGACCTGTAAACCGGATCGTCGGTCCGGCGATCCGCTTGAGCGCCGCGATATCCTGGCTGTCGCCGTCTCCGACCACCACGAGGTTCCGCTTGAGCTTCGTGAAGGTGCGGACGGCGAGGTCGACACGCTTGTAGGGCACGATCTGGCCAGCACAGAGATAGAAGTCGTCAACACTTGCCACTGGTGCGAATTCGGCGACGGCGACGGGTGGGTGAAGCACCACGGAAGAGCGGCGATAGTATTTTGCGATACGGCTGGCGACATGGTGGGAATTGGCGACGAAGTGATCCACCCTCAGGCTCGAATTCGCATCCCAGGCGCGCATCAAGGGCGCGACCAGCGGCATCATCATCCTCGCGACAAACCCGGCATTGCACCGATACAGATGATAATGATCCCAGATGTAACGCATCGGCGAATGGCAATAGCAAATGTGCACCGCCTGTGGCGGGGGGATGATCCCCTTGGCCGGTCCGGATTCGCTCGACAGGATCAGGTCGTATCCGCTGAGATCGAACGCCTCGAGCGCGAAGGGCATCAGCGGCAGCATCGACTGGTACCGCTTCTTTGCCCCCGGAATACGCTGAAGGAAGGATGTGAAGATCCTGTGTCCCCTAAGCTTGTTGGAGATCTTATCGTGGTCGCAAACCAGCGTGAAGATATCTGCCTCGGGATACATGTCGCACAGCGCCTCGACGACTTTCTCGCCGCCGCGCATCGACACCAGCCAGTAATGGACGATCGCTACCCGCATGCTTGTAATTCCCGTCAGTTGAGCATCGCACCTTAGGCAGGTGGCCGCCCCTACGCGAAGAACGCCCTAAGGTCAGCCGAGGGAACAATCCCTTCGAGATCCGGGAGAATTCTCGGCCGAAGGAAGCAGCCTCAGGGGAGATGTAGGCGTCCTGCCTCATCCATTTGGAGTGGGGACTTAGTCGCTCCTACCAAAAGTGACTAGGTCGTGACGAACTGCAGAGAATTTACTCGTGCAGGCAAGCCGCGATGATGGGAGCTGGAAGACCTCAGCCCCGGGATGAACCCCGTTGGCACCGGTACGACAATGACGGGACCGCACCATGCCGAAACCATTCACCGCCATGCCATCGAGGCCCGGAAGGCCATCCTCGAGAATGTTGGGGCTTGCCGTTGCAGGCGTGTTCTGCCTGTCCGTAGAGGCAAGCATCGCAGCCGAGGTACCGTTGACGCCGCTGACCCAGCTGCGGGTAACCATTGTGGAGTGGATCGCGTCTACCGGGGAGTACAAGGAATGGACCCCGCTTAACGGACAATATGTTGTCTCTCCGTCCAGCACCATCGCGATCCCCCTGCTCGGGGAGTTCTCCGTGGAGAACGAAACCCCCAGCCAGGTTGCGGGCAAGATCAGCGCGCTTCTCAAACAAAAGACCGGATTGGCCGAACCTCCGGCAGCATCTGTCGAAGTCGTTCGCTACCCGATGTTCTATGTATCAGGCGCCGTAGAGCGGGCCGGGGAACTGGAATATCGGCCCGGCCTCACGGTGACTCAGGCCGTCGCCATGGCCGGCGGGCGAGAGCGACGCACGGATGCCAATGGTTCCCGCGAACTCGAGCAGTTGCGATATGCCGGTGAGCTCAACAGCTACGATCTGAAGCTCAATCAGCTCATGGCAAGACGGGCCCGTCTTGAGGCGGAACTCGCGGAGCGCACCCGGATCGAATTCCCACCGGAACTCGCCCACGCACGAGACGGAAGTGCCGGGAAGATCTTCGTCCAGAGCGAGACCGACCTCTTCGTCGCAAGGGCGGAGGCGCTGAAACGCCAACTGACCTCGCTCTCCGAGCTGCAGGTTCAACTCCAGAACGAAGTCAACGTTTTGAATGAAAAGACGGCGGTTCAGGATCGCCAGATCGCAATCGCCGAGGATGAACTGGCGAGCATTTCATCCCTCGTGAATTCAGGCACGCTCGCCAAGTCGCGCGAGACCGCCCTCGAGCGGGTCGTGGCGGATCTGAGCAGCGCCAAGCTGGACCTCGTGATTGCCGCCATGCGTGCCAGACAGAAGCTGAGCGAAACCGAACGCGATGCGATTGCCCTCAAGGGCCAACAGCGCACCGAAGCCGGCCGCGAGCTCCAGGAGATCGTCGCCGAATTCGAAGACACGAAACTGAAGCGCAACACGGTGATCGCCCTGCTGCAAGCCGCAGGTGCTGCCGTCTCGCGAGACGCGGCACGCGTGGCGGCCAATACGCAGGCCCTCGAATACTGGGTGACCCGGGCGGGCGGAGACGGCATCGCCGTGAGGCTGCCGGAGTCGGCGGAACTGGCGCCGGGAGACGTGCTCGACGTGCGCTACGATATATCCGCAGCCACCGTTGCCAGCGCCTCGCCCCCGGCAATCGTCGCACAGCCCTCACAATGATCGCCGGATCCTGAGCCTTGGAAAGGATAGAGCAGATGGCAGTCCACGAGCTTGCAACGATCGACGGTCTTCCCGCCCCCGACAGGTCGGAAGCGATGAGATCGGAGGCCGTATCGTTCCGCGACCTGGTCAACTTCCTGCGTCGCAACGCGCGGCTCATGGCGCTGTCGACCGTAGTTGGGCTTTTGCTCGGCGTCATCTACATCGCGAAGACTCCATCCAGCTACGAGGCCCATGCGCGTCTCGTCATCGACCCGGAGCAGAGCCGCATTCTGTCCCAGGACGCGACCACCGGCACGGTTATCATCGAGTCGGCGGAAATCGCCAGCCAGGTGGAGATCGTCAAGTCGGAGGCAATTGCCGCCGACGTCATTGACAGACTGGGTCTCCTGAATGACCCGGAGATCGTCAGCACCTCGTCCTTGTACGGATCCTTCCGTCGGAATCTGGCATTGGCCATCGATTTCGTCTCTGGCGGCAGTGGGCCCGATGAGACGCCGCAAACGGACGAGGAACGCATGCGGCGAACCATGGAGGGTTTTCTGTCACGTGTGTCGGTGCGCCGCGTCGGCCAATCCTATGTTCTTGAAATCGGCTATCGATCAGGAAATCCCGAGAAGGCGGCCGTGACCGCCAATGCTCTTGCCGAAGCCTATATCCGCAATGGCATGAACGATCGTGCCGCCGCTGCCAAACAAGGCGCGCTCTGGCTGGAAGGGCGCCTCATGGAGGTCGGCCGGAAGGCACGCGAAGCGGCCCTTGCCGCCGAGGAGTATCGGAACCAGCACGACATCACTGCCATGGCGAACGCCACGACGCTCGATCAGCAACAGCTCTCCGAGGTCAGCAGCCAGATGCTGGCTGCACGAGCCGCAACGGCAGATGCTTCGGCGAAACTGTCGACGCTCACCAGCATGATCCAGAATGACTCGACCGATGCAAGCCTGCCGGAACTCGTGGACAATCAACAGCTGATGAAGCTGCGCGAGGAAATGCGCCTCGCGGAAACGCGCCTCGCCGGGCTGAAGGAACGCTACAGCGCTGGAAATCCGGCCATCACGGCGGCGGCGGCCGACATTGCCAGGATCCAGTCCAGCCTCGTCGACGAACTGCGTCAGGTCGAGGCGCTGTATCGCTCGAACCTCGAAATCGCCAGAAGCAGGGAGGCATTGGCCGAGCAGCAGTTTGCCAGTGCCAACCGCCAGGGTGCGGACAAGAACATCGCACGCGTCGAGCTGGCCGAGATCGAAAGCCGCGCAAGCACCTACCGGCAGATATACGAGAGCATACTGCAACAGTTTGTCGGCGCCTTTCAGACCCAGTCCTTCCCGCTCGGAAAGGCCCGCATCGTTACGCCGGCAACCGAGCCGCTGAGCCGCACCTGGCCAAAACCCTCCGTGCTCCTGCCCTTTTCAATGGTTCTGGGCATGTCCTTCGGCCTGCTCGCGGCCGTCAGCCGTCACGTGCTGGATCGGCGTGCAGGGTCGGGAGAACGCCTCCAGCGGGAACTCGGCCTCGCATCGCTGGGGCATGTTCCGATCTACCGGCAGAATGGCCGAGCAGGCGTCGACACGGAAAACCTCCCGGCAACCCTATTGCCGCTCAGAGCGGTTCTGGACACACCATATTCGCCCTTCTCGGAGGCTTTGCGAGGCGTGAAGAACTCGCTCGACTCTCTGATACCGGCGGACGGCTCGATGGTGGTCGGCATCACCTCCGTCGGCAGCGGTGAAGGAAAGACGACGATTGCCACCAATCTCGCACAGCTCTTCCAGAATGAGGAGCAATCGGTACTGTTGGTCGATGCGGACTTCGTTTCGGCGAGGTTGACACGGCTGGCCTACAACGCAGCGCCGGACTTTGCGATCAAACCGATCGCAGCCACAATGCTGGGCGAGCAGTCGGAGGGCGCCACAGTATCGCGGCTCCCTCGCTCGCCGCGCCATCCGGAAAGGGTCGTGATCGATCACGATCCCGACTATGGCTCCGAAGAGAGCGCCGTTCCGGTTCCCTTGTTGACGGTGGAGCAGACGCGCCGCATGGCCGTCGCTCCTTATCGCTACGGGCACCTGTCCGCACTCAAGGAGGCCCTGGCGAAGCTGAGGACGCAATACAAGCTGATCATCGTCGACATGTCCGGCTTCGAGGAATCGGCCGACGCACGGGCGATCTGCTCACATGTCGATGGCATCATCCTGGTGATCGGCAACAGCCGGAAACTGACCATCGAACGTCTGGCAGACGCGCTCAAATCCTTCGGCCGCTCGCGGATCTCGTTGCTCGGCGTAATCTCGAACCGCAGCAGTTCAGGCTCGGGACGTCGATCCTCCTTCAGGGGCATGTTGGGATAAATGTGCAAACGATGAAGCCCAGGTCGCTGCCTCCACTCAACAATGCAACGCTCTTTCCCGCATTGACCATAGTCGTCGGCATACCGAGTTCCGGACGTCGGGAGATCGTTTCCGCCGTCATTCCCGATCTGGCGCGCCAGAACAGAAAACCGGATCAACTGTTGATCTGCGCACCTGCATCTGACGATGTCGATATGGCGGCATTGGCCAACCTGCCCTTCCCTGTCCAGTTTATAAAGTCGGAACCTGGCCTCTGCCGCCAACGCAACGCCATCATCGACGCGGTTCCAAACGCTGACATCATCCTGTTCCTCGACGACGACTTTCTGCTCGCACCCACCTACATTGCCGAGCTGGAGAGGCTGTTCTTGCGAAATCCAGATGTCGATGTCACGACCGGGACCGTGCTTGCCGATGGCGCGACAGGTCCGGGAATTCCTGTCGATGAGGGGCTGGCGCTCTTGCGCGATGCGCATACGCCCGCTGAAAACCTTTCCATACGCGAGACCTATAGCGGCTACGGATGCAACATGGCCGTCCGCATGTCGACGGTGCATATCTGCAGGCTGCGCTTCGACGAGAAATTGCCCTTCTATGGCTGGCTTGAGGACGTCGACTTCAGCCGCGTTGTCTCCCGCTTCGGCCGCGTCGTCGTTTCCCCCCACCTGCTCGGCGTGCATCTGGGAACAAAGACCGGCCGAATGTCCGGCCTGCGCCTCGGATATTCGCAGATCGCCAACCCGATTTACCTCGTCGGCAAGCGGTCGATGACCTGGCGTCACGCGCTCACTCAGATGACGAGGAACCTCGCCTCCAACGCGATCCGAGTCTGGCGTCCGGAACCATGGGTCGATCGGCTGGGTAGGCTGACGGGAAACCTCCTTGCGATCAGCGATTTCCTCAGGGGACGATTGTCACCCCAGAACATCCAAGGCATTGACTGAGGATAGGCGCAGCCTTGCTTCGACCGAAGCAACGAACGCGGCACCAGCGTCTATCTGCAGCCGCGGGTTTCGCCAATGCTGTGAGCCCGCGGCATTCAGGTCCCACGAGGTGTCAGCCTGAAATAAAAACCGGCACTTTCACTTGCTCCGATCTCCGGATGCGTGTCGATGAGATGCGACAGCGCCGGAATGGACCAGCGATCGATCTGCTCATAGCCGAGCCTCTGAAGATCCTGCACGAAGCTTGCTTCGTCGCGCATCTGATAGGGCACATAGGCATTTCCGATACGCTCGAGCGTGACGACAGGTTTGCCGTCCCGACGGAAAGACACCTTGTTCAGCAGCAGATGAGGGGGCAGTCGGGGAAGGTCCGAGAGAAGGCTCGACAGCGGTCGATCCAGATATTGCATCAAACCGGATCCGAGGAACACCGGAAGCGCGGGGGCTGCCGACAGATCGTCGATGAAGCGCAGCTGCGTTATCCCCTCCTGCGCCGCGCGGCGACGCCCGGCTTCGGCGATCTCGGGCAATTCATAGATCACCCACGGGTAACTGTCTGACAGACCGAGAAGCCCACGAAAGGCGCGAAACTTTGTACCCATATGTCCACCGGCATCCACGAGCCCCTCGGCTTCGTCGCGCAGCCGAGCCAGCCAGAAAAGCACCGGATAGTCCCACGGAGCGACCTTGCACATTTCGTCGAAGGAGACCGGTGCTACCTCCTGATGATTGTAGCCGGCAAGCCTGCCGGCCTTGTGGGCAGCAGCATTCGCTTCCTCGAACGAGCGATATGCGCCTGTAAATCGGCGGGGCAGTGGCGACAGATAACGCAGCCTGCCACCAAGTGCCCTTGCCGGCTTCACAGCCTGACCAAGCGCGGATTCAAGGTTACGAAACACGGTGCGGGCAATCCTTTTGACTAGGGCCGCCCAGCGCCCCATTCCTTCATACTCTGTTTGCAACATGCTCAATGCCGTCACCCCAGTTTATCGTTCCAGCAGGCAGAAACCTGCGCGAGATCTTGTAGAGCAGAGCGATCGTGGCGCCGTAGGCGAGACAACCGGCCAGCATCTGCAGGATATTGAAAGGCAGACCACCCTCGATCGAATGCGTTCCCACCTTGCCCAGCAAAACGACGACACAGGCCATCGCAACCGATCCCAAAAGGGGTAGCAGGCAGCCTCTCAGGACGCTGCGCCACTGGACGGCTCCGTATCGGCTCTGCAGCCAGGCGGAAACGTGGAAGGAGAAGACAGCCGCGATCAACTGCCCGGCGGCTGCGGCCACCACACCCAGCGGCGAGAAGACCAGGATGAGCCCCACGGCGACCAGACTGTTGACGAGGATCGCCGTCGGAACCTTGCGGATGGCGTCGCCAAGCGACAGCAAAGGCTCGGTCACATAACCAGGGACGAGCAGGATCTGCTTGATGGAAAGCAGGCTGACCAGGATCGCTGCCGGAGCCCATCCGGCGCCGAGCAAGATGTCAACCAGCGTGCCGGACATCAGGGCGAGGCCGAGGTAGATCGGAGCCGAGATCACCATAAGCAGGATGACGAAACCGGTCGCCTTGCGGCCAAGTGCGGGGGACGCACCTTTTCCTCCGGAGGCAACTCCCCCATCGGTCATCGCAACTTTCCGAAACGAGCTCCAGGCGATCTGCCGTGCCGGCTCTGCGACAATATCGGAGAAAGCGGAAACGATGCGTTCTGCCGCACGATAATAGCCAGCATCCGCAAGGCCAAGCACGCTACCGACGACCAGCGTGCCCGAATAGGCCCGGATGAGAACGAGAGCCCGATTGTAGGTGATATGTTTCGAAAACTCGAAGAGTTCGCGAAGGAAGACAAGCTTGATCTTGAGCGCAGGAAGCCATTTCAGAACAGCCAGCGATGCGACCATGCCGACCACCTGGCTTACGAGCTTTCCAGCCGCCAGGGCATAGATATTCCAGCCATGGAGCAGACCGTAGATGGCGACGATCATTGCGCAGCATTCAGCCGCAATACGAATGATGCTGAGTTCCTTCAGCCGCGCGTCCGCAATCAGCATGCCCTCACAGACGGACGAAAACGGCGTCGGCAGCAACCAGAAACTGAAAATGACGACGAGCCAGGCCTCGGCTTTGAGATCGAACTGAATATCAAGGATTGCTGCCGCGCTGAGACCGACGACGGTTGCCCCCATGCCCGCAATCAGGGCCACGGTGGCAATCTGATCGAGCCGCCCGGCTTCATGCGTCGTCTTCATGACGAATTCCCGCCAACCGCCCTCCGCCACGACGACAAGCAGGGTAACCAGGGCAGCTGTGTAGGAGAAGAGCCCGAATTCGGCCGAGTTCAGCACCCTCGCCGCAATGATGAAGGTCGCAAGTTGGCTGACCTGCATGACCACTTTGGCGGTGAACGTCCACATGGCGCTGCTGAACATGGTCTGGCCATCACGCCTCCATCGCCCGAGAAGGCCATCTCGGGTAAGCCACGTGCAAGCCTTTGCGAATATTCCTGCCATCGGCATTCCTGCCTTATTCATCTTCTACGTTGTGCTGAGTGGAAATGCGTTTCGGGTTCCCTCTCGCGGCGTTGAGGATCGGGGATTACTTTAGATTTTGTTAACCATTCTGCGGTGTAATTCAGGTTTTAAAGGAAGCCCGGACGGTTCAGGCGCTCTCGTAACTGTCCTTAGGATTCTTCAAGTCACGGCGCTGGCGAGAGGCACATCAATGAGCGAGATTGCTTTGAGACTTCAACTCAGATGGCTCGTCCTTCTCTTTTGCCTGAGCTTTTGGGTGGCTGTCGCCTACTGGGCACTCTGACCGCGGTTTCAACGGTCGTTTCGAGCGAAGAGAACGACGATGATCGTCTTCATGATGATCGACAGATCCGTGCGCATCGAACATGATTTGTAGTATTCGACATCGAACTGGATACGTTCCTCGTAGGACGTGTCCGGCCGCCGCGAGACCTGCCAGAGCCCGGTGAGGCCGGGCGTCATGGCAAGATAGCAGTTCAGGTTCGGACCGTATCGGTCAAGTTCGTCAGCAACGATCGGACGCGGCCCAACGATGCTCATGTCCCCTGCGAGGATATTGAAAAGCTGCGGCAATTCGTCAAAACTCGTGATCCTCAGCAGCTTGCCGAGCCAATGGATGCGGGGGTCGTTCTTGAGCTTCTGACTGTTTTCCCATTCCTGCCGCCGCTCCGCATCGGTCTCCAGGAGCTCGGCCAGAACCTTGTCGGCATCTTTGCGCATGCTGCGAAATTTCAGGCAGGAAAACGACCGCCCACCGCGACCAATTCTCTTATGGCGGAAAATGATCGGTCGGCCATCGATGAGCAGCAGGGCGATTGCGATGACCACCAGAGCAGGCAACAGGAACAGCGCTGCCAGCAGCGAGAAGACAATGTCGAACACGCGTTTCAGGCTCCACCGCGAGATCTCCGGCGGCGCCACGAGCTCAGCATCACGCTGGGCAAAATTGTCTGAATACAGCGACATTCCCTGTCCTTTCGATACCCATAGGCTGCCTTCCAAACTGCTGGGAAGCAATTGATCCAGGCAGGCAACGGTTAGGCCGATAGGGGTAGATCCGCCGCCGATCCTCGGCCGAAAAGGCGAACGCGGCGGACAATGTCGCTCGTCCGGGCCATCGGCAGGTCTGGGTTGGGGAAAAGAAATCGAACTCGGAGCGCAGACCAGTGGTCTCAGCGGTTCGGACCGTCAGGCCGGCTCGGCTGCCGGGCCCCTGACACCGCGAGGAACCGCACTTCGCAGTCCCGCCATGATGAAGAAGACCAGCCCAAGGTCCACGGTTGAGCCGGAAATCAGCGCGCCAACGATCAGGCAAAGACACCCATTTCGAGCCGCGAGCCCGACATCGGCCTCATATGTTCGCGGCGTCCCGCGCGGCATGAGAATCCCGGTCAGCAGGAACAGCAGGAAGAACAGCGTTCCCGGCACGCCGACATTCGACAGCAAGGCGACGGCAAAGGACGAGGTTCTGACCGTGCCCAGGCCGACCCCCAGACCATAGGAATCGAAGAAATTCGAAATCCCGGACGCGTTCCAGCTTCCCCGCTCGAGAGCCGACAGGGACGTCGGTTTGCTGAGGATGATCACATCGATGAAATTATAGACCAGCTGATAGACGTCACGGCTCAGGACCAGCACGAAAATGAAGAGCAGTGCCGCAATCGGGAAAGCCAGGACCACCGCAAGGCTGGCCCGCGTCCCGGTGGGACCACCGCATCGGAAGAGGCTTGTGGCATAGAGTATGGCCAGACAGACCGGCAGGCCCGCGATCCCACCAGACGATGTGGAGCGAACGATCAGGATGCAGGATGCGATGAATAGATACCCGCTGACCTTGTTGTGCCGACCACAAATCCACAAAGTCCCGCAATAGCCGATCACCGCCATGCTGGCGCCGGCAAAGGCCGACGCCTCCGGCCACGAGCCGATGATGCGTCGCATGCCGGCCACCAGTTCGTCCGCATGAAACGTGTAGGAGGCATTCCGAATATAGGCGAAGAGACCCTCGATAGGCGTACCGGGGCTGATCAGATCCGCGATCCCGAAAAATACATTGGCCGCACCGAAGCCCATCAATCCGATCGCCACATGCCGGAAACCCTTTGGTGTCGAAGCAACCGCCAGGATCAGAGTGAAGGTCACGAGGTCCGCGAAGAGATAGACCGCCTGGGTGAAATTGCCGCTGACCGGGCCGAGAGGAATGGTGCCATTGATGCCGGCGCCAGCCTGTGGACCGAGCGGCACGATGGTCATCGTATCCTGCAACAGGCGCGGAGCAAAGTAGCCGGCGAGCACGCCATAGAGCACCAGCAAGACCAGCCAGGCGAATGGCTGGGACCGAAGGGCACGATCGACCGTAGAACTCGGATTGCCGTGCAGCATCAGCGTCGAGAGCAGAAGGAGACCGAGAAAGAGGTGGCCTGGCTGGATACCCGTCGAGCCAAGTAGAAGCGCTGCGGCACCGCCGAGCACCGGAAAGATGGAGAAGGCGATGACCGTCGGACCGCTACCCCGCAGGAGGCAGAACACGCCGACCAGCAGTGTCACTATGCCGATAGGCTCAACACCCATCCACGCCCCCTCGATTGCGGCAGAGAATGATCTCCGGCAGGAATACCCGTCCGACGATCACGCCAGTGTCTTCACAGTTTGCACTGCGGCTGTCGCCGTTTGCAACTCCGCCCCCTCGCGCAGGATATCGTGGCTGATCCGGACATGGTTGTGAATGTACTCGTCTGCCCCCAGCCCGCCGGGCCCCATGCGTCCCTGCGCGCGGACCGCCATCTTGCAAGCCTCTTCGGGGCAATCGCGAACATGGAGCAACGCGTCCAGCAAGGCAGGTCGATCGCCTGGAGGAACGTAGATGATCTCCTTGTCGGAGAAATAGTGCCGCAATCCGCCGGTATCCGAGGCGATGACCGGAACACCGGCGAGAACCGCTTCCTCAATGGCCGTGATCCCGCTGGCATGCAGGTTTTCCTGCAAGGGGACGCAGACGACGCTGGCAGCGTCGAACCCGTCGGTCAGTTCCCGGGTCGATTTCGCCAGGCGGACTTCGACATTGGGAATGCCCGCGACCACCCGCCTGGGCACGGTACCGGAGAGGATGGTCAGTGCAAAATCAGGCTGCCCTCTCACCACGTCGACCAGCGTCCTCCAGTCCCGATGCCTGTCATTGCCGATCGCCAGGATTTTCATCGGCTTCTGGTGGCGCACCCTAGGCGCGACCGTCGTCTCCGCCGGGATCCCGAAGGAAACGAGACGCAGATCGGAATCGGGAAACAACGTGTCTGCAACCTGCATATTGGCAGGCGACAAGAAGGTCAGGACGTCGACCCGCTTGATCAGGAAGGAATACAGGTACCGCTTCGGCGCGGAGAGCATGTTCCAGGAATCGAAGAGCCAGACCGTCTGCCCGATGATCTTCGTTCGGATGCCCCTGAGCCTCGCCACGGCTGCGACAGCCAGATACTGGGATTCCGTATGGGTCCAGATGACGTCTGCATTCTCGAATTCATGCCGCTGGCGCCAAGCATGCACGAAGTCAAACCCCAGCAGCAACCTGAGGCCATAGCGGAGCATCTTGCCAGCAAGCGTCTCGCGGTGAGCCTTTGAAAATGAAACGGTGCAACCGAGCGCGTTCGCCCGCCCATAACCATAGGGCGTGTCGTCATTGATCCCGACAAGACTTCCGTCCGCAAAGCCCGCTTTCCAGCGACCGGCATCCTTGTTTTCCGCGAGATGAATAAAGACCCGAAGCTTTGCATTGGACGTCTGGAGATCGACATGACTGACTGACATCGAGCTCACCCGAAGCAAGAATGGAACAAACTTGGCCGCCCGAACGAATATGACATGACCCATCCGGGCTGCTGCCCGTGAGACCCGTCTGAAGTGAAGCCGCACGGTGGCTGTTGTTCTGCTTAACACGGCCCGCCTGACGGGAAAACTCTCCTATCGGTCATTGCCGGGGCGCTTGATAGCCTGTACTTTTGGATGAGGTGGACAAGGGGATTTCGACTTGAATATCCAGTGCATTGTCTATGTGACTGACGAAAACTATTTCTTCCCCACAGCTGTCTCGGCACGCCAGGCCAGAGATGCGGCTTCCTCGTCGACAGACGTCGTCATCGTATTGACAGAGCGCTTCAGCCACAGGGATGAAGCGGAAGAATTCTGCAAGTCATGCGGCATCATCTTGCTCGATTGCTCGCAATTCCTGGCCGGAAGATTCGACAAAGTTGACCGGCGGGAATTCGGGGCTCGCATCAGCATCGCGGCAATGGGCCGCCTCCTCCTTTCCGATCTGCTTCCCGAACACTATCGCCAGGTCATCTATATCGACAGTGACACGCAGATTGTCGGTGACCTCGCCGCGCTGGAGGAGGTGGAAGTCCCCAGGGGCAAGGTTCTTGCCGCATTGGACTACATGTCCATCATGGAGGCCGCCCGCACGGGGAAACCACAGAGCTATTTCAATTCCGGTGTTCTGAAATTCGATCCCACAGACTGGATCGGCCCTGCGGCCTTTCAGTATTTCAGCGAACACGGGGGCCATCTTCATGATCAGGGCGCGCTGAACACTGTCGCGGGTGACGCCACGATCGTCATGTCCAACCGGTGGAACTTCCCGAGACAGTTTCTCCATCTTGCCGAGGAATACCCGACAATCATTCACTTCGCATCCCATCCCAAGCCGTGGGATGGGGTATACTTTCCATGCTCGCGCCGAGAGACCGTCGTCTACGAACAGACCTTGAAAGCCTATCCATCTCTCGGACCTTTCGTCCGAAAGGTCTCTCTGCCCAGACGTTTGGCGTATCGCCTGCGCTCGATTAGGGACCGAATAGCCAATTATCTGCCCTTGCCGCGACGTGGTACAGATCCGAAGGCCATTCGACGCGTGGTTTGCGACTGGCGCGCCGACCAGACAGCGCTATCGCCTTCCCGCCATGTCGATGCGCCAGTCTAGCCACAGGACGTAGGTCGAGACGTCGGGGTGGCTGGCCCGGCTGGCGGATCTGCGAGCGAGGAGAGCACTGGATGACGAATGCAAGAGACACGAAGCCCGGATATCTCCGGACGGTCGCCAAGCTGGCGGCGGGTGTCATTCTGACGATTGGCGGGACGCCCACGGTGCCTGCGGCAGCCGGCGAAGTCCTGGCCCGGCCCACCGCCACCTTCTTGGACAGCATCGGGGTGGTCTCCACCTTCGAGGACCGAGGACAGCCATATGAGAAAACGCTTGAAATGCTCCGCTTCGGCGGCTTTCGGTGGCTCCGCGGCGGAATTGAAGGTCTGAGGGAGGACGGCCCCCTGAAGATCGACAGCTTCTTGCGTCTGCACAAGGAAGCGGGCGTAAAGATCAGTTGGGGGCTTGGTAGTGGAATTGGCGACCTCGATCGCCTGCTGTCGACGGGGCGCATCCTGGCCGAGGCCGGCGCTCTCCTCGCCTTCGAGGGCAACAACGAGCCGAACAACTGGCCAGTCACCTACAAGGGGCGTGAGGGCGGTGGTCGGGCATCCTGGCTGCCGGTGGCCGAACTCCATGCCGATCTCTACCGCGCTGTCAAAAGCGACCCTGTGCTGGCCGACTACCCGGTATGGTCGGTTTCCGAACCTGGCGCCCAGACGGACAATGCCGGCCTGCAATTTCTGGAGATCCCTGAAAATGCAGGTACCTTGATGCCATCAGGCACCCGGTTTGCCGACTACGCCAACGTCCACAATTACCTTTATCACCCGAATGTGCCGGACCCGGCAGACAACAAGAGCTGGGATGCAGCCGATCCCACGAGTGCCACATCGGTCGATGGCCTCTTTGGCAACTTCGGCAGGACATGGGCCAATCGGCACAAGGGATACCCTGAAGCGGCCCTGGCAGACCTCCCACGCGTGACGACCGAGACGGGTGTGGCAATCAAGGGTGCGGTGGATGAAGCCATGCAGGGTGTCAATCTGGTCAACCTCTACCTGTCTCAATTCTCGCGAGGATACAGCTACACCTCGGTCTATATCCTGCGTGACCGCACGGACGAGCAGGGAGCCCAGACCTATGGCTTCTTCCGACCGGACTTCACCCCGAGGCTGGCAGCCGACTACCTGCGCAATCTCACCCGAATCCTTGCCGATTCCGGTCGCCGGGAAGCACCGGACCGACTCGATTACGAGATCAGCCCGCAACCTGCGACAGTCCATGACCTGCTGCTACAGCACAGTGACGGCGCCTTCCAGCTGGTCATCTGGGGGGAAGCCCTGGTGGGCGAGAGCAAGGTTCAGGTCACCTTCCGCGAGAAGGCGAAGCAGGTCGAACTATACGATGCCATCAAGGGCAGCACGCCAATTGAGACATGGACAGACACATCGCAAATCGAACTCGGCGTGAGCGACCATCCCCTGGTGCTTAAACTCGTGTTCTGATGCTGGTAGCCGACCTGATCGGGAGGAAGGCTGACCAAGTAAAAAAGAGCCCGGCATCCTCAAGGGTGGCGGGCTCCGATATCTGATCTACGCTGACCGCTTCTCCGTCAGCGAGGAGGGGACATTTTTGTGGCGTCAGCTACTTCAGCTTGAAGGCAACTTGCGTACGGTTGGTGACATTCAGCTTCTTCATGATGTTGCGGATATGCACTTTCACCGTGCTTTCGCAGAGGTTCATTTCATAGGCGATGATCTTGTTCGCCTTGCCGCGACGCAGGGACTCGGCGACTTCGATTTCGCGTGGAGTGAAACCTTCATGCAGGTAGCTTGATCCCTTGACCACCGAGTTCAGCGCCTCGCGGTTGGCAAGAAGGCTGCTTGCGGGAATGAAGACCCCGCCCGCACGGGCTAGCGAGATCGCCTCTGCCGCAACGCTGATGTTCACGCTCGTTGGGATATAGCCGCGTGCACCGCAATCGATCGCCTTCAGGATGTCTCCGAGATCGTCTGAGTCGGCGATCACGATGACCGGGCTCAGCTTGAAGGCTGCTGTCACGGTTTCGATCTTTTCGGACGCAACCGTCTCGGAGGAATTGGTGCCCGCCAGGACGAGCAGGATGGCCGACGGATCGGCAGGAAACTGGCGTTTGCGCCATTCTTCGACGGTCCCGACTGCAGCAATCTGCATCGTCGGGTCATAGCCCGAAAGACTGCGAGAGAGACACTCGCGATCCAGCACTCGGCTGTCGAGAATGAGAATATACTCGCCTGACTTGCCCTCGCCCTCCTGGCTGCCCGTCAGCGAACTTATGTAATCGATGTCGGCCTTTGTGACCTTATTGTTATTCGTTGAGGTCGACGCATAGGTACCCATTTCATACCCCTCACTCTGATTTTCCGAGCCGCACGGCGTCTCGAAGTCAAAAAAACCCCGCCCCGAAAGGAGCCCACACTGTCATGTCTAAATTTCCTAAGATTACAGGGGTAAAGTTTCACGGATTTATTAGGAGTGCATTAACCTACGTTAAGTCGCCCCCAAAGAAGCCATAATTCACCCATTTATGGTCGATCAGGGCGGATTTTGGACAGCCGTTAGGCCGAATAATGCCGATTCTTGGTCCAAATTGAGGCCTTGGGAATCAGCAATCAAGACTGATGGATGTCCTGGAAGCCAGCGGTCTCGCTACCATCAGCAAGATAGCTTGGATCGAAATCGACCATTTCGATCAGTTTTCGCCGATTCAGAAACTCGACGATTCCGTTGCGGAAAGAGAGCAGTCCGCCCAGACGCATCTCCTTGAGGACGCGATTGACGTGAACGGTCGAAAGGCCAAGGGCGTCGCCGATCTCCGATTGCTTCAACGGGCATTCGAACCCATCCAGCCCGGGCCGCGCGGAATTGCCGGCACGAATGGCGAGCTCCAGCAGCAAGTGCCCGGTGCGACCAAAAGCATCGCGCCGCCCGATGCTGGCGAGGCGTTCTGCGATACGCGCGTGGCGCTTCATCAGTTCGATTGTCATGATCAGCGGCAGTTGCGATCCACCATCGCCGCCGGAACCAGCCATATGGCCTTGGAATTCATAGCAGTTGACGTCGGAGACGGCATGGACCGTCTCATGCGACATACTCGTTGAGGCCGACGAAAGAACATCTCCATGCAGGAAGAAGTCGGTCACGATGCGAGTACCGTTCAACATCGTCTTGCTCGATATCGTCCAGCCGTTCTCAATGAACAAGACACGTGACAGAGGGCTCTCGACGTCGAAGATCGTGGTGCCTGCAGGAAAGTGGCGCAGAACGGCGCGACTGGGTCGAGCACCGGATTTCCGATGTTCCTGCGCCATTGCTTGGCCTAGGTTAAGTTGATCATCGAACCGCATCAGCTTGCTCACATGTCCGCACCTCACGAACTAACACTTTATTAACACAATTACTTCTCGGGGTAATCATATTCATTCTGAATTCTGCCAATGTGATTACCCGTTTAGGTTAAGATGACGTCCGAGATAATGTTCCATGGCGCCAGCGCTGGCTGAAAAGCCAAGATCACCGTGACATTCTGTCAAATCTTGTGCGGCGGAACAAAGAGCCGGGCCATACAACATTTAAACAGGCCCCTGAGCGGCCACTTCTACCACCGGGCCTGTCCGAAATTGGTAGATATCCAGTTCAGATACTCCTTTCGGACAGAAAGCTGATTGCGCAAAGATTCCGAATCGACAGGCGTCTGCGAAGATCGCCAGGCGGGGGCAAGGTGATGTCTCGCCTTTTCTGAATGGAGCGCCGGTCGCGCGCAGAACGAGCGCCCAACCGATTGGAATCCGGTCTTCCTTATCCCGCGCCACCGCCCTTACGGCTGACAGCCCGGAGGAATGTTACACCTCACTGGCCAAACGGCTTAGCTCAAGGCTAGCCGACCGACCCAATTCACCCCAATGACCAGATTTTCATTTCACGGACGCGTGAAATTCTGACGCTCGGGGATTGCCTTGCCGAAAGGTCTCTCGGCCGCAAAGCCGCATCGAACGAGGTTTCGGCACAGCCAACCAGATGGAGCGGGATGACAATGACTGAGCTTCAGGACGAATTAGGGAGCATGAAAACGACGGCCGGAGGCATGCCTCGACCGCCAGCCCACTTCGACAGGAAGCAGGGCGTGCCGGAAATCGTAAAGGGGCATGCCTCGGCATTCCCCAACGCGCTTGCCATCATCTGCGATGATGCTCGTTTGACTTATGGCGAACTCGATGCGCTTTCCGACGGTCTTGCGACCTACCTCGTCTCGTGCGGCGTCAAAAAGGGTGATGTCGTATGTCTGCTCGTCCCGCGCGCGCTTGAAACAGTCGTTGCAAAACTGGCGATATTGAAAGCAGGAGCAGGATATCTTCCGCTCGATCCGGCCTATCCGGCGGACCACCTGCAGTACGTGCTGGATGAATGCCGCCCCAAGGTTGTCTTTACGTTTGCCAATCGGAGCTTGGACCCAGGCATACTCAGCGGCTCCGGCAGTCGCGTTGTCGACCTGTCCACGGTTCTGCAAAGCCTGGGCTCTGGTGATCCGTCCCGCCTCCCGAACATCGAGGGAGGAGACCTCGCATATGTCATGTACACGTCGGGATCGACCGGGCGGCCAAAAGGCGTCGCAGTTCCCCACCGCGGCATCACGCGCCTCGTCCTCGACCAGAACTACATCGAATTTCGGCCGGGAGACATGGTCCTCCATTCCACGACCATCTCATTCGATGCATCGACGGTCGATGTCTGGGGCGCCCTCCTGAATGGATCCACTCTGGTCATCATGTCGAAGGCGAACTTCTCGCTGACCGACATGCGGGATCTGATCAGGAAGCACGAAGTGACGTTCATAAACTTCACCACGGGCCTCTTTAACATCTTCGCAGACCATGCAGATGAACCCATGCCCAGTCTGCGCCATGCGATCTTCGGGGGCGAAGTCGCCTCGGCACCGCATGTGAAGCGTTTTGTTGCTGCGCATCCAGGCTGCTCACTGACGAATGTCTATGGCCCGACAGAAGCCGCCTGCATCGCAACCACTTTTACCGTCGCCCCAGATTTCTCCGCATCAGAACTGCCAATTGGCAAAGCGATTGCCCATACCGATGTCTTTTTGCTCGACGACGATCTCCAGGTCGTACCACCCGGCATCGAAGGCCAGATCGCGATCGCCGGTGATGGGCTGGCCCTTGGATATTTCAACCGGCCCGACCTGACAGCTGAACGTTTCATCTCGGTCGATACGGCTGAGGGCATCAAGCGCTGCTATCTGACCGGAGATCTGGCGATCCTGGACGAGAACGAGACCTTTCACTTCCGGGGCCGCAGCGACCGTCAGGTCAAAATCAACGGCAAACGTATCGAACTGGAAGAGATCGAGACGGCGCTGCGCCGCCACCCACGTCTTGCCGAGGCGGTGGTCGAGTGCCGGGAGGCCGGCGGCGTCAAACGGATTATCGCCTATCTCCGCCCGCGCGAAGCGCAGGACATGTCCAATGCCAATCTCATCCCCTCGGTCATGGAGCGGCTGCGCAACAGTTTGCCAGCCTACATGATTCCGAGCACCGCACTCGTCATGCCCGAGTTTCCCCTGACACGTGCCGGCAAGATCGACAGGGCACGCCTGCCACTGCCGCCGATCGAGGACATCCAGCCAGCGGCCGTCCGCAGCCGCACCGAGGAAATTCTCATGCGACTTTGGTGCGATGCCCTCGGATTGGAAATCGTTCCGGCCGATCGAAACTTCTTTGACCTGGGGGGAACCTCGCTGCAGTTGATGCGCGTCCACGCGGGGCTTGAGCTCGAACTTGGGCAGCGCTGCGAGGTGCTGGCTCTCTTCAAGCACACCACCGTACGCGATATGGCGCGTTTCCTGGACGGCCATGAACAGGCACGCCCCAGGGCTGCGGCATCCGACCAGCGCGCCGCCCTGCAGCGCAGGACGATGGGCCAATTTCGCCGGAGCACCCCATGACCTTTGACAGTCGGCCAAATGGCCTCAATCCGGAAACCGAAACCGCAGGCGATCATGACCTTGCCGCTGGTATTGCAATCATCGGGATGTCGGGCCGGTTCCCGGGCGCACCCGATATCTCCACGCTTTGGGACCTCGTCAAACGTGGCGGCAACGCATTTCGCATCTTCGCCACGGACGAACTGGAAGACGGCTTCACAGACGAGGAACGGGCATCCCCTGAATACGTCGCATGTCGCCCTCACCTTGCCGATGTGGATCGGTTCGATGCTGAGTTCTTCGGCATGTTCGCCCGTGAGGCCGCCCTGACGGATCCTCAGCACCGTGTCTTCCTCGAGATCTGCTGGGAAGCGCTCGAAAGCGCGGGCTATGATCCCTACAAGAGCCCCGGCCTTGTCGGGGTCTTCGCCGGTTGCTCGATGCCGACCTATCTCCTGAACAATGTTCTCGCCGACCGCGCGGCCGTGGAGGAGGTAACATCCAACTACCAGATCGGTTGCTACAACCAGCTGATCGGCTCTCTCGGCGACGCCCTTGCCACCCGGATCGCCTACAAGTTCAACCTCCGCGGCCCTGCTTTCACGCTGCAGTCTGCCTGCTCCACGTCGCTGCTCGCCGTTTCTCAGGCATGCCAGAACCTTCTGACCTACAGTTGCGACATGGCGCTGGCAGGCGGCGTCTCCATCTCCATTCCCCAAAAGCGTGGCTATATCTATCAGGAAGGCGGGATGGTTTCTCGCGACGGCGTCTGCCGGCCCTTTGATGCGGAAGCTTCGGGCACCGTCTTCGGCAGCGGTGCTGGGGTGGTGTTACTGAAGCGCCTGGAGGACGCTGTGGCGGACGGCGACGTCATCTACGCGACCATCCGCGGTTACGCCGTCAACAATGACGGCTCCGACAAGATCGGGTTTACCGCACCGAGTGCAGAAGGACAGGCTGATGCCATCAGCGCTGCGATTGCCCATGCCGGCATCGACCCGGCAACCATCGGCTATATCGAATGCCATGGAACGGCGACGCCCCTTGGCGACCCCATCGAGTTCTCCGGTCTCAAGGAAGCCTTCACAGGCGCGCATCACCAGAAGGAGACATGCGCGCTCGGATCGCTGAAAGGGTCGATCGGACATCTCGATGCGGCCGCCGGCGTCGCGGGATTGATCAAGGCCACACTCGCCTTGCATCACCGCAAGATCCCGGCCATGCCGAACTACAACACACCCAATCCGCGGATTGATCTGGACAATACCCGCTTTCACATTCCACGCCGGACAACGGACTGGTTTTCGGGCTCGACGCCCCGGCGGGCGGGCGTGAGCGCCTTCGGCGTCGGCGGAACCAACATTCATGTCGTGCTGGAAGAGGCACCGAAACGGCTGGAATCCTCAGCCCAAGTCGCCGGCCCGATGATCCTGCCGCTTTCCGCCCGCTCCGAGCCTGCATTGGCAGAAATGCGCAAGAACCTTGCAAGCCACCTGGAGGAAAACCGCGACATCCCCCTGCAGGCCGTCGCAACGACGCTTCAGCATGGCCGACACGCTTTCAAGAGGAGAACAGCCGTTTCGGCGGCCACGGTCGATGAGGCCATCCAGGCCCTGAGACGGGACGGCTTGGTTACGGCGACCGCCGAGGATCAACCGCCGCCGATCGTCTTCATGTTCCCCGGGCAGGGCGCACAGTATGTCGGCATGGGAGCAGCCCTCTATGAAGGCGAGCCGGAGTTTGCCCGCTGGATCGATCGCGGCACCGAGCTTTTGAAGATGCGCTTCGGCATCGATCTCAAGGAATATATCTGCCATGCCGGCGCCGTGAGTGGCGCGATGGCGGCAGAGCAGCGGGAAACCCGGATCGCGCAACCCTGCCTCTATCTCGTGGAATACGCCCTCGCGCAGCTTTGGATGAGCCGTGGTCTGCGGCCAACGGCCATGATCGGACACAGCGTCGGCGAGTTCGTCGCGGCCACGCTCGCCAATGTCATCTCGTTCGAGGACGCCTTGACCCTGGTCGCAACCCGCGGGCAACTGATGCAGGATCAGGAGCCTGGCGCGATGCTGTCCGTTCGCGCAGCGCCCGAGGTGCTCCGCGAACACCTTGAGGGGCGCGCGGAGATTGCCGCGATCAATGCGCCGAAGCTTTGCGTCGCCTCGGGCCCTCTCGACGACATCGAGGCACTCTGCTTCAGGCTCGAGAAGGCAGGGGTGGCATTCAGCCGACTGCATACCTCTCATGCCTTCCACTCCGCGATGATGGAGCCCTGCATCGATGCTTTGCGCGATGTCGCCTCGAAAGTGACCTACGGCCGGGCCACCATCCCCTACATTTCCTGCGTGACGGGCGACTGGCAAAACGACGCAGTGGGATCGTCTCCGGACTATTGGTCTCGGCATTGTCGCGAACCCGTGCGTTTCTCCGATGGACTTGTTACCCTGTGCAAAGATCAGAGCCCTATCCTTCTCGAAGTGGGACCTGGCCGAACCCTTTCGGTCTTCTCGGCACAGACCATCGGGCGCGACCAATTGCCGGCCATTGTCCAGTCCCTGCCCGAGCACGACAACGCCGCTGCAGCCCGGCACTTCGTAGCCGACGCCCAGGCTCGTCTTTGGATGGCGGGCAGCGAGATCCCCTGGCCCGCCATGCCGAACGAAGCTCGCAGAGCCGTATCCCTGCCGACCTACGCCTTCCAGCGGCAGCGACACTGGATCGACGCCCCACCGTCCATCCGACGGGCCCGCGCCGCGCAATCCGCACGTCAGACAGAACCCGAGAGCATCAAGAGCGAGCCTTTCGCAAGAAATGAGGTGGAAACCATGAACGCCATCAGCACCATCACGGTCGCCGGCCGCACTCCGGAGCTTGAGACTGCGCTGATCACCCTTTTGAGCGAAATGTCGGGCGAACCGATAGACTCGGGCAACGTCAACGACAGTTTCCTCGAACTCGGCTTTGATTCCCTGTTCATTGGCCAGTTCGCCCAGAAGATCGACAAGCAGTATCGCGTGAAGATCTCCTTCCGCGAACTGCTCGGCAACATCCCCTCGGTCGCAGCCCTGGCTAAATATCTGGACCAGGCCCTGCCACCGGAGCCTGCAAAGGTGGAGGTTGCGCTTAGCCCCACGCCTGCAGCCGACATGCAACCAATCTCTGCCCAACCTGCCATGGCCCCGGCTGCGCCACAAATTCCGGCACCGGTCCAGACGCCACTTCCGGGCATTGCCGCCAGCGTCCAGACCATGCCGGCGGGCAACATCCCGGTCGGTGCAGGTCTTGAGGCGCTGCTGCAATCGCAGCTTTCTCTCACGCAGAACCTCTTTGCCCAACAATTCCAGCTTCTCCAGGGCGCAGCATCGGCGCCTGCAGGCGTCGTGGCGACGGCAAAGCCGGAAACGGCTCCGCCGATTGTCGCGCCGGTCGCCGTGGCCGCGCCCCAGGCCGCGGCGACACCGCAGGTCATGCAGAGCAACCATCCAGCAGAAGAGATCGGCGGAGATCGATATCGCCACTATCAGCAGGGAGGATCAAAGGCCAAGACAGACATCACTCCTGAAAAGGAGACCTTCATCAATGATCTGGTCATCGCCTATTCCAACCGCAACAAGCGGTCCAAGGAATATACCCAGACGCACAGGGCCCGGCTTGCCGATCCCCGCACGGCCTCCGGTTTCCGCGCAGAATGGAAGGAAATGATCTTCCCCGTAGTCTGCGATCGCTCGAAGGGCGCCCGCATCTGGGATATCGACGGCCATGAATACATCGACCTGGTCAATGGTTTCGGCCAGACGGCATTCGGCCACGCGCCGGACTTCGTTGTCGACGCCATGAAAATCCAGATGGACGATGGCTTCGCCATCGGCCCCCAGACGCCGCTCGCCGGCGAAGTCGCCGAACTGTTCGGCGCCATGACCGGCCATGAACGCGTCACCTTCTGCAACACTGGCTCCGAAGCCGTCATGGCAGCCATGCGCCTCGCCCGTGCTGTAACTGGCCGCGACCGCATCGTCGTTTTCGCCAACGACTATCACGGCCAGTTCGATGAAGTTCTGGTGAAGGGTCGCGCCAAGGCCAAGGAACCGATTGCCCTGCCCATCGCGGCCGGCATACCGTCCGGTTCCGTCGGCAACATGATCGTGCTCCCCTATGGCGCGCCGGAAAGCCTTGATTGGATCAGGGCGAATGCCGAGGATCTGGCTGCCGTGATCATCGAGCCGATCCAGAGCCGCCATCCCGAACTCAGGCCGCGCGATTTCGTCGCCGAATTGCGCAAGATCGCCGACACATCGGGCTGCGCGCTCGTCTTCGATGAGGTGGTCACCGGCTTCCGAGTCGATCCCGGCGGCGTCCAGGCCATATGGGGCATCAAGGGCGACATGGCGACTTACGGCAAGGTCGTCGGCGGCGGCATGCCGATCGGTGTCCTGGCGGGCAGCAGCCGCTTCATGGATGCACTGGACGGCGGACACTGGAACTATGGCGACGACTCCGTGCCGAATGTGGTCCCGACGTTCTTCGCAGGCACCTTCGTCCGCCATCCCGTGGTGCTGGCAGCGGCCCGCGCCGTGCTTCACCATATCCAGGGCGAAGGCGCGGCCCTCTACGACCGTGTCGCCCGGCGCACGGAAGCTCTGGTCGAGGAGATCAATTCGGAACTCGCCAAGCGCGGCGTCCCGCCCTGCCTTCGCGGCTACAAGAGCTGGTTCGTCACCGATTTCGGCAGCCAGGATCCTCTTGGCGGCCTCTTGTACCCCTATCTGCGCATGAACGGCATCCATATCCAGGATGGCTATCCCTGCTTCCTGACGACGGCCCATACCGAAGAGGATTTCACGACGATCGCAAGAGCGTTTCGCGACGCGATCGACGCGCTGCAATGCGTCGGCATCTTCTCCCCCAAAACCGAAAGCGAACTCGCCGGCCCTGCAACCACACCAGACCGTGGTCCCAAGCCGACCTTGCATCAGGCACCCCGCGCCGAGAGCGCCGCGTTGACGGAAGCACAATCAGAGATCTGGCTGGCAGCGCAGGCGGGTGACGAAGCATCGTGCTCGTTCAACGAGTCCCTCTCGCTTGAACTGAACGGTTCTTTGGACCGCAAGGCCTTGCTTGCCGTCATCGATGCGGTCGTTGCCCGGCATGACGCCCTGCACATCCGTTTCGACCGAAACGGCGAACGGTTTCGCTTCATCTCCAACTTCAGGCTTCCGGTCGAAGTCGTGGACCTGACAGAAGAGGCTGACGCCAAAGCCGCTCTGGACGACTTGATCGAGACCGACGCTAGGACACCTTTCGATCTGGTCGAAGGCCCGCTGGCTCGCGCCTACCTCGTGGCGCTCACGCCGGAGCGTCATGTGCTGGTCTTCACTGCGCATCACATCATTTGCGACGGCTGGTCACTGAACGTCATCATCAACGAACTGGCCGCGACCTACTCGGCCGCATTGAAGGCGGAAGAGCTCTCGCTGGAGCCGGCCATGTCTTTCGCGGACTATGCCGAAAACCATGCGCCCGGCGCGGACGTCAACACCACGACCTCTCAGTTCTGGCATGAGCAATACAAGGAATTGCCGGAACTGCCGGACATGCCCTTTGATCGCCCCTACCCCGATCGACGCAGCTATGCCGGCGGGACTTGCACAGTCATCGTGCCTCCGGAAGTCACGACTGCAGTCCGCAAACGAGGCGCACGAACAGGGGCGACCATGTTCTCGACCATGCTGGCGGCCCTTCAGATCATGCTGGCGCGCCTGTCCGGCCAGAATGATGTCGTCATCGCTGTACCTTCTGCCGGACAGAGTCTGCTCGATGAACGCATCCTCGTCGGACACTGCGTGAACCTGTTGCCGATCCGCCAGATGGTCGATCCGTCGACTTCGTTCGAAGATCACCTGAAGACCACGCAACAGCTCGTCCTCAAGGCCTTCGAGCATCAGGACTACACGTATGGCACACTGGTGAAGACGCTGGGGGTCAAGCGCGATCCGCGCCGGCTGCCCCTGACGGGCATCCAGTTCAACCTTGAACGCATGGCGGCGAACGCGGAATTCGATGCGCTCGACGCGACGATCGTTCCCAATCCGAAGTCATTTGCGAATTTCGACATGTTCCTCAACATGATCGAAAGCAGGGACGGTATCCGCATCGACGTGGACTACAATGCCGACGTCCTTGACCGTGAAACGGTTGAACGCTGGATCGGCCATCTCGTCACGTTGATCACCGCGCTGGCGGAAGACACCAGCCGCCCCGTGACCGACCTCCCTCTCCTGTCTTCTCGGCAGGTGAAATGGTTGGCCCAAGACCTCAATCAGAGTGCCCTGGACTATCCCAAGGATGAATTCGCATTCTCGCTCATCGCAAGAAGGGCGCAATCGACCCCCGAAGCCGTCGCGGCGCGTCACGGGGAAAAATCCATCACCTATGCCGAGCTCGAGGCGAGAACAAACCGCTTTGCCCGGTATCTCGGCAAAGCCGTCCCCGGCCAGGGTGAACGCGTGGCCCTGCTCGAAGAACGCTCACTCGACCTGCTGGTGGCCCTTATCGGCATCATGAAGGCAGGACACGCCTATGTCCCGCTCGATCCCGGTCATCCCGAGACACGGCTTCGCCAGACGCTTGCTGCGGCAAGACCGGCCGCCCTTGTCTGCGGGACCGAGGCAGCAGCGGCGCTCGCCACGGATGGCATGGTGACCATCCGCCTGGACCAGGAGGCCGACAGCATTCAGGCCCTTTCCGGCGCTCAGCTGGAGCGCGTTCCAACCAGCACGGAATCGACTGCCTATGTGATCTTCACCTCAGGCTCCACGGGAACGCCGAAGGGTGTGGCAATCTCCCATCGTTCGCTGACCAACTTCCTCCTGTCCATGGCCAGGGAACCGGGCTTCACCGCCGACGACGTCATCGTCGCCGTGACAACCATTTCCTTTGATATCGCCGGCCTGGAACTCTACCTGCCGCTTGTTGCGGGCGGCAGCGTCGTCATCGCCGACAGGTCGGAGGTCGAAGATGGTTTTGCCCTCGTTCGGCTGATCAAGGGCAGCAAGGCGACCATCCTGCAGGCAACGCCGACCCTTTGGCAGATGCTGGTGGAAGCCGGGCTCGATGGCGACAGCCCCTTGAAGAAGCTGTGCGGCGGGGAAGCTCTGCCCAAAGCGCTCGCCCGCACACTTGCCGCCATGCAGGGCTCGCTCTGGAACATGTACGGCCCCACCGAAACGACGATCTGGTCTTCCGTCGCGCATATTGAAGACGGAGAAGCACCGATTACCATCGGCCACCCGATTGCCAATACCCAGATGCACATTCTGGGCGCGGACGGTCGCCTCGCGCCTCCCGGCATCACCGGCGAACTCGTCATCGGAGGCGATGGCTTGGCCCAGGGCTATTTCGACCGTCCCGACCTCACCGACGCAGCCTTCGTTTCGCTCGACATCGGGACCGACTCCAGGCAACGCCTTTACAGGACGGGCGACCTGGGGCGGCGGCTGGAGGATGGTTCCCTGCAGCTGCTCGGCCGCCGGGACAACCAGGTCAAGCTGCGCGGCTTCCGCATCGAGCTCGGTGACATCGAAGCGGTCGTCTCGCAGGTCGAGGGCATGCGCCAATGCGCGGTTGTCGGCGCGAGGAACGGTCGCGGCGACCTGGTTCTCGCCTGCTACTTCGTGGCCGACCCCGACACCCCGGCAGCCGATGCGACGCAATTGGCCACCGCGGTCCGTGCCCAGTTGCCGGCCTATATGGTGCCCGCCGTCTGGTCTCTGGAGACGGAGCTGCCGCTGACGAGAAACGGAAAACTGGACCGCAAGACATTGGAGTCCCGCGAGCTGAGGCGCGACGAAAACCAGACTGCAGCGCCCAAGACCGCACCCCGCACGCCGATGGAAGAAAAGCTCATGGCGATCTGGAAGGGCGTTCTGGAGGTCGATCAGATCGATGTCGAGGACAATCTTTATGCGCTCGGCGCGGACTCGCTGACGATCTTCCGCATTGCCGCACGCATGCTGGATGCGGGCCTGCCGCTCGAAGCCAAGCACCTGCTCCGCCATCCGTCGATTGCCGAGCTCGCCGCCTATGCCGATGAAGCGGCCAAGGCCCCGACATCCACCGGCGGGGTCGTCTACCAGATACCCTCGCTCGCCAGCTTCCGGAATGGTGCGCGGCGCAGGATGGAGAGCTTGTCATGACCCAGCAAGAAAGCCAGGCCACATCGTCGAGCGCAGCACCGGAGGTCATTGGCGAGTTTCCCTGCACGCAGACCCAGCTTCGGTTTTGGATCCTCGACCAGCTGCAGCCTGGAAATCCGGCCCTGAACGTATCGGTACGCTGGGAGATCAGAGGATCGTTCAAGGCATCGACGATCGAGGCCGCCTTTCGCAAGATCATCCAGCGTCACGAGATCCTGCGCACGCGTTTCGTGGAGCGGGAAGGCAATCCGTATCAGCAGGTTCTCGATGCAGTAGACTTCAAGCTGTCGGTCATCGACCTCAGGAGCATGCCACCGGAGCAGCGCGAACAACGCATCCTGTCGATCGGTGAGGAAACAGCGTCGGCCCCTTTCGATCTCACGCGCGGCGGTCTCTTTCGCGTCGCCTTGCTGATGGTCGAGAACAACCGCGCCTTTCTGCTGATCACCGCGCATCATACCTGTTTCGACGGCTCCTCCATCCGCGTCATGGGCCGCGAACTTGGTGAAATCGCATCGGCCATGGAAGCAGGCCGCGCACCTGTCCTGCCGGATCTATCCCTGCAATATGGTGATTTTGCCCTGTGGCAACAGGAATATCTGTCGAGCTACGGCTTCGAGACGGAGCAGAGCTTTTGGACGGAAACCCTGGCAGGCGCGCCGTATTTCGAGGTGCCGAGCGATCACCCGCGACCAGCGATCAGGACCACAAGCGGAAACATCATCTCCGTCGCGAAATCGGTGGAGTTCGGCGAGCGTGTCGAGGCCGCCGCCCGCGATCACAAGGTTTCGCTCTTCGCCTATGGCGTTGCGGTGCTCAGCACCGTCCTCCACCGGTTGACCGGGGCAGACGATATCCTGCTTGGCACCCAGATCGCCGGGCGTGAACAGTCCGATCTCGAACCGATGATCGGCGTCTTCATCAACAATCTGGTGCTGCGTCTCCCGGTCCGACCGAACGTGAGCTTCGAAGATCACCTGAAAACCGCAACCAAGGTGGTGAGTGCCGCTGTCGACCACCACCGCATGCCCTTCAACAAGCTGGTCGAAGTCATCAACCCGGCGCGAGATCCCTCGCGCACCCCGCTGATCTCGGTCAACTTCAACCTGTCCAAAGCCTTTATGGAGGATCGCCACTATGGCGACTTCGAACTGATCAGTGCGGCGTCGCAGTCCCCGGGCGTGGTCTATGACATCGGCTTCGGCATGGTCGGACGCCCGTCCGGCTGGCGTATGTCGATCGAATACAATACCGATCTCTTCGATCCGTCCACGATCGAACATATCCTGCAGCTTTGGCAGGATGTCTATGAGCAGGCGCTGAGCGCCCCTTTCGAACCCCTGTCGCCCGACAGCATCAGCGAGCAGACGCCCGCCTCCGCAACCCCGGCAATTCTCGACTCTTCCGCAGTTCCGCTTTCAGGCAGCCACGCCACAGCCCCGGTCGACGCCATTCCGCCCGGACCTGAAAACATGGCGGCACTTTCGTCCGCCGACCGTATCAGGCTCGTCGGCGAGATCTGGGCGAAGGTCCTCGACGTCGAAAAGGTCGGACCGGAGGGTGACTTCTTCTCGCTTGGTGGACATTCGCTGCTGGCGCTTCGCATGCTGTCTGCGGTCAGAGAGCGGTATAGGGTCAAGCCGGATCTCGCCTTGCTTTTCAGGCATTCGACGCTCCGCAGCTTCACGGAGGCCGTAATGGGGCCGGCGGAGGCCGAAGTGCGCGCGCAAGCGAAAACGGCGGCCCCTGCCTGGGAGCGCAACAGCTACAAGCAGGGAACAGGCCGCTGTGCGATCTATACGATCAATCACCCGTTTCTCTACTACCATCTCGCCAACCGCCTGAGCGATGACATCTCGGTCTACAACGTCAACATGTTCAGCGCGGCGGAAGCCGAAATGGCGGCAGAGGTGACGCTGGAGGATATTGCCGCATCAGCGATCCGCGCGATGGACATACGGGCTGATGCCGGACCGGTGGGCATCATCGGATTGTGCGTGAACGGAAGTGTGGCGCTCGAAGTGGCGCGCCAATTGCGCCAGTCCGGCGTGACTGTCGCCTTCACGGCTGCAATCGATTCCTGGGCGCCGGGATATTTTAGCACTCTGCCCTGGCTGAACAAGCGACTCTGGATCGCCGAACGCCGGATAAAGCGTCTTGCCTATTTCGTCCGGAAACTCCTGTCTGGCCGGATGCGCCCCACCACCTTCCTCAAGGAATTCCGCGTGACGCGCTGGCTCCTCGGTATGTTCAGCCCGGATCGGGCGAAAGCGAGCGCCGAGGAAAAGACCAATTCCCGCGTCACCGAGTTTCTTGTGCGCAGCGCCCGGAATTTCAAGGCGGAACCGGTCGGCGATTTTCTGATCTTCCGCAGCGAAGCAAGCCCGGCGCGAGCGAGAAAACTCCTGTTCGGGTGGAACGCGGATGTAGCGGGAAAGTCGTCCGTCATCGACCTGGAAGGATGGCACGAGGACTCACTCACCGTCGGTGGAATGCGTCGACTGGCCAGCGTCATCGAAGAGCGTTTCGCACACGGAAAACACTGAGATGGACGCATCCACCGCATCCAAGGCAACAGCCACTGATCGACCTTCGCTGGCGCCCCTTCGGATCGGCTTGCTGACCGATGGACGGCACGGCCTCGCAAACTGGCAGTTCGCCCTGATAGACCGGATTTTGGCCGATGACCGGTTTAGCCTGAGGGCCATGATCGTCTGTCCGCCGAAGGTTGGCGCGGCACCGGTCGCCTTTCGGCTGGCCGCAGCGGTGGAACGCAGGACCTTGGGGCGCCAGCCGGTCTACCGCCCCAAGGGTCCCGGATTTGCGGCCATCACATCGGTCACGCTCGGCGAGCAGGTCGGCCGGGACGGAGGCTCGGAGTTGGATCTGGTTCTGGCCATCTCTCCCTTGGACTTGCCGCAGGATGCCTTCTCGGACTTGCCCTTCGGCTCCTGGCAATTTTCCTTCTCGCATGCGGCCAACGCCGATGCAGACTGGTACGGCTATCACGAAGTGATCGCCGGAAAACCGGCCACGGAACTGCGCATCACCGTTCGCCGCGCCGGCCGGGAAGACGAGACGTTGGCCATGGCGGAATTCAACACCAAATTCAGCGCCGCCCGCAACGCTGACTTCATCAAGGAACGCGCGGTGACACTGGCCATGCGGGAACTGCGCAAGCTCGCGGACGCCCGTGCCCTTACCGTTCTGCCCCCTCCGGCGACCATGCCCGCCCCTCGTCCGCCGGGCCTCAGCAAGCTATTGCCCTACGCCGCCTCGCTCGGGCGCAATCTTCTGGCGCGGGGACGGCAGGCGGTGGAGGAAAAATTGGGGATCGGGGCAGCGCCATGGGTGCTCTTCGTCGGCGATGGGCGCCCGGAAGACTTTGACCCGCGGACCTCTGTCCTGCTGGAGCCTGATGATGACGAGCTCCGAGCCGATCCCTTCCTGTTTCCACATGAGGGAGAAACCTATGTCTTCTACGAAGCCTATACGCCAAGCAACACCAAGGCGCATATCGCCGTGGGCCGGCTTGTGGGAAACAGGCTTGAGAGACTGGGCATCGCCCTGAAAGCGGAGCATCACCTCTCATATCCCTTTACCTTTCGTCACGATGACGGGATCTTCATGATCCCTGAAACGAACAGGGCCCGCCGGCTGGAAGTCTGGCGCTGCGTCGAATTTCCCCTGCGCTGGGAACTGCATGCGACAGCCCTCGAAGGCCAGTCCTCGGCCGATTCTGCTCTTTTTCTCTTCGATGGAAGGTGGTGGCTTTTCACCAATCTCTCCGAGTTCCATGCCTATGAGGATCATTGCAGCGAATTGCATGTCTTCGAAGTGGATGGGCCGGACCTGAAATGGATGAAGCCCCATCGCAACAATCCGGTGGTCATGGGCAGCACCGAAGCGCGCAACGGCGGACGGCCGTTCGAGCAAGGAGGGCGGCTCTACCGCCCGTCCCAACGAAATGAATACGGCATATATGGCTACGGGCTGAACATCATGCAGGTCGAGGAACTCGACCTCGAGACCTACAGCGAGCGCTGCGTGCGGACCATCAAACCGGACTTCGCACCTGGCATCGTGGCCTGTCATCACATGGACGCTTCGAACGGCCGCTACATCATCGACGCCATGTTCGCGGACCAGGCCGACCTGCGGCGGTAGTGGACCATGACCTCACGACCGGCCGAACAGACGGCGAGCGCACCAGAAAAACCATCGACCACGTGGAGATTGAGGAGGGCCCACTCAGACAGCTGGCCTATATCCCGGTCCAGACGCTGGAGCAGACGCTGGCCCTCCACGGCCTCTATCGAAACATCGAACCTGTCCAGCGGAACCGACAGACCTGCCCCGTGCGCCTTCACGAAGGCCTCTTTTCGTGTCCAGCACCGGTAGAAGCCCGCCAGTTGCTCCCCGCCCGGCAGAGCTGCAAGGGCCGCACATTCGGATGCCGAGAAGAAGCGGCTGGCAATATCCTCCTGGAGTGGCCGGATCTCTTCGATGTCGATGCCGACTCTAGCATGCGCCGAGACGGCGAGCATCGCCTCGCCGGCGCTGTGGCTCAGATTGAAGTGAAGCCTGCCCCGATCGGCGAGATCAAATTCAGGCTTGCCCCAATCGTTGTAGCCGAAGCGAACAGCCCTGGGATCAATCCCGAGATAGGTCGCAAGGATCAGGCGAAGGCCGGCGCGTCCGACGATGTAATGTTGACGGTCGCCGTCTTTGAGGAAGCGCTGGGCTCGACCGCGTTCGTCCTCGCTGAGCAAGCTACGCGCATGAGAGGGGTCCGCAAAGGACTGGTCCAGGGACCAGTTCCAGATATCGACCGCAACGGGATCTGCTGAACCAGGATCGCTTGGCATCGGCAACAAGGGCTTTCGACCGAGGGGACGGAACTGTCATCCCGAACTGCCCACGACCCTGCCGCGCTTGACGTGAAGCGTCAACACGCCCTATCGGTCAGGTCTATCCGTCTTCGGACGGATCCGCTCGGGCCCCAACCTCTCACCCGAAAATGGCACTGCGATCCCGGCAGGCTTTGCCTTTTGTGATCAATGCTCGGCGCAACGACGAACCCAATCCGTGAGAGGTTACGGGCCAAGCGTTTTCGCACGCGCCAGCATGTAGGTCTCGGCGAATGCCATGTGCTCCGTCGCAATGCGGCGCGCATCATCCGCGCGACCATCTTTCAGCGCAGCCATCAGACGATACTGGAAAGACAGCCCCTCCTCCCGGGAACTCGGTGAGGGATCGGCATAGATTTGCCTGGCCAAAGGCAGATCGCGCAAGAGATTATGCATCAGGCCGCAGAGGAAGCCGAGCAGCGGGTTGGGGCTGAGTTGCGCGAGCTGCGAGTGGAAATCGAGTTCTGCCACGCGCTGGCGATACCGCTCCTTGGAATCGGTCGGCGGATGATCGTAGATAAGGATCGTGCTTTCGAGGAGCGCCAACTGTTGCGCTGTCATGCGGCCCGCCAGCAATGCCGCGACTTCGGGCTCCAGCGCCTTCCGGATCGCGTAGATATCGGACAGACTGGGCGGATCGAAGAAGAAGTGGGTCGCCAGCAACTCCATAGCATGCTGGGCGGAGGGTGCGGCAACGAACGCCCCACCACCGGGGCCGCTGCGGGTGAAAATGAGGCCCTGTGTTTCCAGCGCCTTCATCGCCGCTCGCACGGTACCCTTCGCAGCCTTGAAGCGGTCGATCAGTTCACGCTCTTGTGGCAGGCGGCTCCCGGGAGCAAGGTTCTGCGACCGGATGAAGTCCTTCATCAGGTCGGCAATCGCCTCCGGCCGGCGCTTCGCCTTGCCGGCAGGAATAAAGAGGCTTTTGCCGTCTGGGCCGACCTTGTCCGGCTTCTCCTGCATGGCCTTCATGTACAGTCACTCTCTCCCAATGCGAGGCGCACTCGCGACAAGCCGTCTTGTATAGGCGTGCTCTGGATTGGCAAAGAGCCGTGCCGCCGGCGCCGTCTCGACGACCTCGCCGTAATACATGACTGCCACGCGGTCGCTGATCGCCTCGACGACGGCGAGATCATGGCTGATGAAGAGATAGGAAAGGTCGAACCGTGTTTTCAGATCGCTGAGGAGCAGCAGCACCTGCGCCTGCACGCAGACGTCGAGCGCACTCACCGGCTCGTCGAAGACAATGATTTCAGCTTCCGCCGCCAGCGCCCTTGCAATCGCGATACGCTGCGCCTGGCCACCGGAGAATTCGTGCGGATAGCGGGTGAGCGTGTCAGCCGGCATCTGGACTGCGTCCAGAAGCTCCGTCATCCGCGCGCGGCGCCTCGATGGCTCGTAGCCACACAGCAACTTGAGCGGCGTATCGAGAATTTCCCTCACCGTCTTGCGCGGATTGAGCGAGGCCACCGGATCCTGAAAAACATACTGGATCGTCTTCCCGAAGGCGCGTGGCCCATCGCGACGCAGCGCAGCCGCATCCTTTCCACCGATCAGCATGCTGCCCGAAGTCGGCCTTTCCAGACCGACGAGCATGCGGGCAAGCGTGCTTTTGCCGGAACCGCTCTCACCAACGACCGCAAGCGTTTCGCCGCGAGCAAGGTCAAGCGATACGGAGCTCACCGCCTTGATTTCGTGGTGCTTCTTGCCGAACAGGCTCCTGCCACCGCCGAACGACTTGGAAAGATCGCGGACCTGGATCGCGGTACTCGTCATGACACCTCCATCTCGCTGCGTGCGAAAAGTCCAGAGACGCGTTCGAGGAAGGCGCCGCCCGTACCGAGTTCCGGCACGCAGGCGATAAGCCGTTTCGTGTAGGCATGCTGCGGGTTGGCGAGCACCTCGCGGGTCTCTCCCGTTTCGACGATCTCGCCATCCTTCATCACCGCCACCCGGTCGCAAATCTCCGAGACGACACCGAAATCATGGGTAATGAACAGCAGGGCCATGCCGCGCTCCCTCTGCAGGTCGCGCAGGAGTTCGAGTATTCGCGCCTGCACGGTCACGTCGAGGGCCGTCGTCGGCTCGTCGGCAATGATGATGTCGGGGTCGTTGGCAAGCGCCATGGCAATACCGATACGCTGGCGCTGCCCCCCTGAAAGCTGGTGTGGATAATGCTTTGCCCGTTCCTGGGCTTCCGGTATGCCCACCTTTTCCAGAAGCTCCAGCGCCTTTTCACGACACGCCGTAGCACCAATCGACTGGTGCGCGGAAATCGCCTCCTCGACCTGCCGCCCCACGGGATACAGCGGGTGGAGCGTCGTCAACGGATCCTGGAAGACATATGCGACACGATTGCCGCGCATGGAGATGAGGCGCGTCTCCGGCATGGCCAGCACATCCTCATTGCCGACATAGATCGCGCCGTTTTGGATGACGCCTGGCGGCGACGCCACCAGCCCCATGACGGAAAGCGCTGTCACGCTCTTTCCCGAGCCGCTTTCGCCAATCAGACCGAGACACTCGCCCGGCTTCACATGCAGTGAGACCCCACGCACTGCCGGAACGACTTCGCCACCACTGCGGAAATTGGTATCGAGTCCTTCGATCGAAAGGGCTGCATCCTCCACGGTATTCGATCGAATTGCTCGGTCATCCGCGATGTCCGTCACCGGCCCTGGCCGCGAAAGCGCCCCGGAACGCAGGCGTGGATCGAGCACGTCGCGGATCCCGTCGCCCAGCACATTCAGGCTGATGACGACGAGAAAGATCATCACGCCAGGCACGATGGACACATGCGGCGCCGTGAAGAGTTGTGCTCGCCCTTCGCCAAGCATGGAGCCGAGATCGGCTTGCGGCGGCTGGGCGCCAAGACCGAGGAAGCTCAACCCCGCCGTCTCGAGGATCATCCAGCCTGCCGTCGTCGACATGGTGATGACGATGACCGGCGCGACGTTCGGCAGGATCTCGGTGAGCATGACCGATAGATGCCCCTTGCCGGATAGCCGTGCTGCATCGACGAACTCGCGATGGACATATCCGAGCGTCACGCCGCGCACATTGCGCGCGAAGAACGGGATATTGACGATGGCGATGGCATAGAGCGCATTCATCAGGCCTGGACCCAGCGCGGCCACGATTGCCAGTGCAAGCAGGATGTAAGGAAAGGCCATCAGCATATCGATGCCGCGCATCATGGCATTGTCCGTACGCCCGCCGACGTAACCTGCCGCGATGCCGATGGCCGATCCGACGAGTGCGGCGATCAGGGTGGCGGCAAAGCCGACGGTGACCGAGAGACGCGTGCCCCATAGCAGCCGGCTCAAGATGTCGCGGCCGAGTTGGTCAGTGCCGAGCAGATGCCCGGCCGTCAACAGCGGCTTCAGACGGTTGGCAGGTGCGGTTGCGTCGGGATCGGGCAGCGGCAGGATCGGCACCAGCACGATCATGAGAGCGATCACCCCCAGCAGCAGGAGGCCGACGAAGGCCAGGCGATTGTTGAACAGAAGCCGCCAGGACGATATCCGCCGGGATACCGGGGGAAGAGATGTGTCGACAGCGATGGTCATGTGCGGATCCTTGGGTCAAGCATGGATTGCACGACGTCGGCAAGGAGATTGAAAAGCACATAACTGGCAGCGACCACCAGAACGCCCCCCTGCACCAGGAGAATATCTCGGGTCGAGATTGCCTTGACCAGCATCGCGCCGATGCCCGGCCATTGGAACACGGTCTCGATGTAGACGGCACCGCCGAGCACGAAGCCGGACTGGATCCCGATGACGGGAATGATGCTGACGAGCGCGGCCCGAAAGGCGTGCGCATAGATCACTCGTCGCTCCGGCAAACCCTTGGCACGTGCCGCACGGACATAGTCCTGCCGCAGCACCTCCAGCATGGCGCCGCGAGTCAGTCGGGCGATGACGCCGGCAGCGACGACCGCCAGTGTGACAGCCGGCAAGATCAGGTGAAGCAGGAGATCCGGCAGATCACCACCGCCATAGACCGCATACATGCCCGAGGCCGGAAGTACGCGCCAGTGTACGGCGAAGAGGTAGATGAGCAAGAGGCCGAGCCAGAAGGAGGGCATCGAAATTCCGGCCAGAACGAGGAAGGTGATCACCCGATCCGCCCAGCCGAACTGCCGAACGGCAGACACCACACCCGCAAGCAGGCCAATCACCGAGCAGAGCACCAGGGAAACCCCCGCCAGAACCAGCGTCGCCTGGAAGCGCTCCAGCACCTCGTCCAGCACGGGGCGGTTGAGCGCGAAGGAACGGCCGAAATCGCCGTGCAGGACATTGCCGATCCAGATCAGATATTGCTGCACCAGAGGCTTGTCGAGGCCGAGATCGCGGTTGATGCGCTCCACGTTTTCAGGTGTGGCATAGGCGCCGAGGATGGCCGTGGCGGTGTCGCCGGGGATAAGTGCCATCACGAGGAAGACGATCACGGAGAGCCCGAACAGCACGGGCACGACCGCGATCAGCCGCTTCAGAATATAGGCCGGCATGGAAACCTCCGGGGCATCTGTCGCTGCCGCTGCCGGCAAGACTTGCCGGCAGCGGGTCAGCGCACGAGGATCACGGCTTTGTCACGCCATGCAGATTGAGCAGGAAGGAGGGCTGCAGTTTGAAGCCCTGCACCGCGGCAGTAGTGACCGCGTTCTGCTTCCAGTTGGCAACGAAAAGCCAGGGTGCATCGTCATGCACGATCTGCTGCACCTGCCCGTAAAGCTTGCCGCGTTCAGCCTGATCGGTCGACGTCCGCGCTTTTTCCAGAAGCTCGTCCACCTCGGGATTGGAGTAATAGCCCGAGTTGAAGCCGCCCTTGTCCGGCATGGCGTCGGTGCGCAACGCCAGATAAGGCAAGGTGTCGGGATCATTGGTCATCCAGGCCATTTCGGCCATGTCGGCCTTGCCCTCGAGGCCTTCATTGACCCGGCCGAGGAAGGTGTTCCATTCATAGGTCTCGATCTTGACCGAGAATCCAACGGCCTGGAGATCGGCCTTGATCGCCGCCCCCATCGTGATCGGATCGAGCATGCCGGAGCCGCCCTCGGTGACATAGAAAGTCAGTTGCGGATTCTCGACACCCGCCTCTGCAAGCAGCGCCTTCGCCTTCTCGGGATCATAGGCATAGGCATCGACTGCGCCTTCAACCCAGTTGAATGCTGGTGGAATGGGTCCTGCGGCCACCGTCGCGGTCCCCTGGAGGACATCGTTGACGAGGGTTTCCTTGTTCACCGCATAATTGGCCGCCTGACGCACGCGCTTGTCGGCAAAAGGACCGCTCCGGGTATTCAGGATACCGAACCAGACATGCGGACCCGCTTGTTCCGCAACGGCGAAACCTGCATCCTGCTTGAACGTCGCCAGATTGTCCGGCGGGACCTCGACCATGACATCGATGCCCCCCGCCATCATCTCAGCCACGCGCGTATTGGCATCGGTGATCGGCCGGAACACGACGGCTTCGAGGCTGGCTGCACCATCCCAGTAATCCGGGTTGCGTTCGATGACGACGCGCTGGCTAGACTGCCACTCGACGAACTTGAAAGCCCCTGTACCCGACGGATTGCGACCGTAGTCCGCACCGTGCTGCTCCACGGCGGCCGGCGAGACAATCAGCCCTGTCGGATAGGCAAGATTGGAAAGAAACGGCGCAAAGGCCTCGCTCAACTTGAACTCGACGGTCTGAGGATCGATCGCATTGACAGCTTCGACCGAGGCGAAGTTGAAGGACAGCGGAAAAGGTCCGGTGCTGTAGAATGGATGATCCTCCTTCAGCATGCGGTCGAAATTGAATTTCACCGCTTCCGCGTTGAAATCGGAACCGTCGTGGAATTTCACACCCTGGCGCAACTTGAAGGTATAGGTCTTCCCGTCTTCGGAAACATCCCAGCTTTCGGCAAGCGCCGGCTCGACTTCCAATGTGCCATCCTTGAAGCGCACCAGTCCGTCATAGACATTGACGAGGATCCGGAAGTCATTCGTCGCAGTGACCGTGTGCGGATCGAGAGACTTTGGCTCTGCGATCTGACCGACCACGAGTACATTGGGGGGAGTCTGCGCGCTCGCGGACGCAGCAGCAACCGTGGCGGCAAAGAGGGAGGCGGCCGCAAGGACGCTCCGAAACAGCCTCTTCATGGGAAAGATCCTTTCGATTTGGCATCGTTCGTAAAGCGCTATTTATAGCTATAAATACTCAACAATCAAATATTTATCATTATAGATTTCAGGAAGACGCAAAACGTCGCCCCGCCGCACATGGCAAATGTGCTGCATCTGAAGCCCTGCAACGATGGATGATAGGCTCGGTCGGATGCGATCAGGACTCGTCAGTTTCGTCCGCGCTGAGGCTCTGTTCAGCGGGCGCAACCTTCTGCCGGGTAAAGCCGCGCAAGCCCGAGACTTCCTCGGAATCACGCTCGATCTGAACTTCGCTCGCCACGTAGTAGATCACGAGTTTTGCCACCGACATCAGTGCATGGAGATGGATGCGCTCATATCCGTGCGAGGCGTCGACGCCGAAGGCCAGAAGGGCAGTGCGCACATCGTGTCCGGCCTCCACTGCCGAGGCAGCGTCGGAGCGATAGTAGCGGAAGACATCCTTCTGCACCCGGATCCCGTGCTCGCCACAAAGCTCGTAAAGCTTCTTGGACAGGTGATAGTCGAAGGGACCCGTTTGATCCGCCATGGCCAGCGTCACCCCGAATTCGTCGGAATTCTGGCCCGGCGCAGTCGTGCCGTTGTCTACCGCAACGAGGGAGGCGATCTCCGGCAGCAGGGCGGCTGAAGCACCAACGCCGACCTCCTCGCCGATCGTGAACAGCCAATAGGTATCGACGGGCGTTTCAATCTTTTCGCGTTGCATGGCCTCGAGTGCGGCCAGCATGATTGCCACCCCGGCCTTGTCGTCCAGATGCCTGGAGACAATGAACCCATTCTCGAGGAATTCCGGCTGAGGATCGATCGCGACGATATCGCCGATGTCGATGCCGAGTTGCACGATATCGTTTCGGTCGCGCGCCAGAGCATCGATGCGCAATTCCACATGCCGCCAACCGGTCGGCTGCGTGTCGATCTCTTCGTTGAAAGTGTGGCCTGAAGCTTTCAGCGGCAGGATGGAGCCGCGATAAATCCCCTTGCCGGAAAAAACCGAAGCGCGGGCGCCCTCGGCGAACCGCGCGGACCAATGACCGATCGAAACGAGTTCGAGCCGGCCATTCTGCTTCAGCGACTTGACTTGAGCGCCGAGCGTATCGAGATGGGAGACGATCGCGCGCGCTGGTCGCTCCGCAGCGCCGGGACGCCTGGCGCGGATCGCGCCGCGACGAGTGAGCTTGACCTCAAGTCCGAGACGTTCCAGTTCGCGCGCCGTATGCCGAACGGCCTCGTCGGTGAAACCGGTGGGGCTGGGAATGGCGAGCAGTGCTTTCAGCCGAGCTCTCAGATATTCCGGATCGATATTGATCGGTGTCTGCATAAGCGCTTTGTCGCAGCGAAAGGGGAACAGGTCAACCTGAGCGTTTGTGCAGACATGGGGTGTGGAAGCCGTCTTGGCCTTTGGTCCAGTCCGAAAACCGGCACGTTAGGGCGCCATTTTTCGGGATCTGAAGGACACCGGTGCATTACCTTCCGGCCCGTCTTCTCGCCGGCACCAGGCCCTTGCGCCAGACCGCAAAGACGGGAATTACGGGACGCGTCTTGACCGAAGGGTTCGGAGATCAGCCCCTATCGACAGACCAGCCACGCCTCCTTGAGAGGTGGCTGGCATGAAAATTCGGACCGTTATATTGAGAAAAAGCCGCATAGTGAGGCCAAACGTCCCGGTGGATGACCGAGTCGGACTTGCTGATCGGCTCCACAACCGCTATGCGATCTTGTCGCATAAATTCCACGAGGACATCATGGCTACTGGCATCGTAAAATTCTTCGCTCAGGACAAGGGCTTCGGCTTCATCACCCCGGACAATGGCGGCCCGGACGTCTTTGTTCATATTTCCGCAGTCGGCTTTGGCGGCGCGTTGCAGGACGGCCAGAAGGTCAGCTACGACGTAGGCCAGGATCGCAAGACCGGCAAGTCCAAGGCAGAGAACGTCACCGTTATCTGATACGCCGCTCGGCACAGACAAAGTGCGACGCGCCTTGGGACCTCCCATCTGGCGCGTCGCTCGACACTCCATCCGAGACCGTGACGCCCGACATTCGAACAGGCCCGCTACAGCCTCGGCACCCGGATCGCGATTGCCTTCCAGCGGCCTGCAATTGACATAGGCTGCACGACCCGCTCTGCTCTCCCCTTTCTGGCCGTGTCATCGGCACCTTCGCGTGCAGCCTTGACCGCAGCGTCAAGCCTTCGGCAAGCCGGCGTGTGCCGGCGCCAGTGCATCGATCAACCTTCGATCGCCGCCCCAACCCCGACTTCCTGCATCCGCGAAAGCCCGGCCCTCAGCGCGTCACGCAGGCCATCGGCAAGCGCCACGACGGACACCGGATTGCTCCTCGGAAGTCCTGACCAGGCGGACGGACATTCGGGGACCAAAGCCTCCGAGATTGGGATCAGCGCCTAAGGCTGGCGCCGTCCACCACCGGAAGCGCGATCCGCCTCATGTGGGTCTGGCTCAAGCATTGCGAATGAATCGCATCGAAGCGAAATCTTTGAACTGGCCATGCAGGCCCACGGCGAAGCCACGCTGTCGCCACCGAATCGATTCGTCGCCCGTCCGCGCCGTCCGCATTTTCGCGCTGGGCGCTGCCCTACTTCGGAAATCCATACTTCTCGGTTATGTGCCAGAAGGACTGGTTGATCCTGACCAGGGAGCGGATGCTCTCGCGGATGCGCTCAATTTCCTGATCGTCGAGTTCCTCGATCTTGCCGTACTTGATGTCGTCCCGGCCCTCGAAAATGCGCATGGACTGGGTCAGTCCGCGGCCGCTGTCCGGGTCGAACGAATAGATGCAATGATTGTATTTGTTGCGAAGCTTGGCTTGCTCCGACAGGCGTCGCGTGGAATCCAGCACATCGGCACGACAATCCGCCGGTGTCTTCTGCATCTTGGCCAGGCGCTCGACGAGATCAATGCGCGCGCGCGGCGTGTTCAACGTCAGAAAAATGACGATCGCGGTCTCCTTGTCCGAATGGGCAAGGCCGGCGATCATGTGGATCAGGAGACTTTCGGTGTTGGTCCAAGTGTAGTTCAACTGCCCGATCAGCAGCAGCACATCTTGAAATCTACGCATCGCCGCCAGGCGCCGGATTGCTGCTCGGCCTTTGAACATAGCCGGAGCTTGAACCGTCGCCATCCCTGTCCCTGTGCTCGAAATAAAGCGCGACCGCTTCTGTTCGATTATGCACACCGAGCTTGGTAATGATGTTGTGGATGTGGATCTTGACCGTGTGTTCCGACACACCGAGGGCTGCGGCGATGATCTTGTTCTGGTTGCCCAGGGCGATTCGGCCCAGAATCTGGTTTTCGCGTTTGGTCAGCTGGTGCATGATCTTGCCTTGCACCTCTCTCACAACCCGCGGTTTCGTCACGTCTTGCGAGCTATCACCTTCGTTTCTCCAGCGAATGCCGTCCTGGTTTCGATAGGCGATTGACGGAAAATAGGTCCCGCCCCTCAGGATGATCCGCAGCATTGAAAGCAGGACATCGAGGCTGACGTTCAGCGGCAGGACACCCTGGACATGGCTGGTGTCGATCTGATGGAACCGCTCGACGCTGCCGCGCAAATCGCTGTCCGTGACAATTGCGATGGCGGCAGACGGATGCTGGCCAAGCAATTCATTGGCACACTCGCCCAACTCCTGCGCATGGAGCAGATCGACCAGCACAAGCCGCAGCGGAACATCGAATTCCTCCAGAGCCGATTGCATGCTGACACTTTGGGAGACCCTTAAGAACGGGAATTCTCTTTGGATGGCCGCAGCCATCGCCCCGGAAATAACATCCGGTGGACCAACATACAGAAGCGTCCGTAGATTGGGCATCGCCTCCAGAGAAGCCACCAAATCCGCACCGTCGCTCCAGACGTGAGGCGCAAGTTGTTTCATGCAGCATGCCTCCTCAAAACACAATCAAGGCGTGCAAAAATGGCACAACCTTCGTTGATTTAGGAAACGGTAAACCAAACAGCAGCGGTTGGGAATAGTCCGAACGATCTACTGGACCCGCGCCTAGACATCATGGGCGAGAATATTTTCTGCAGAAGCCAGGATGCGGCGCAATTTCCGTCGGAAAAACAAGCATAAATCTAGATCATCTACACAAAACGAGGGAGATACTGGTGAGGACCTACGCCTTTTGATCCCGCTTCGGCGCCGTAAACTGGCGGTGGAGGCGGGCAGCTTTGGCGCTTAAGGCCCTCAGCCCACGGCTTCAACACGCGATTCGGGCGCGAGTATGGGCGAGAAAAATCAACCCTGAGATGAAGTTCTAGAACAATGTCATTTAGGACCAATATTCCTGTGGACGAGCTCGATCGCAGAACAGTCAAGGAATTTTGCGGCCCATCGATAGTCTAGTCCCTGCCGGGAAATGCTGCGGCGCACATTACTAGCTCCATCTATCAGCTTATCTTCTGCCTCAGACAGGGACAGACTTGGAGATGAGGCGGTGACCTGGTTGTTCGCGTTGAGCATGCCGCTCCAAGACATGGTCCGAACGAGGATCTGCGCCTCATGACTGCATTCAGGAGGAACACATAAACACATCAACAACCGTCCCCATGGCGATGTCGATACCGACCTCGTGGGGAATCATCTTTCAACCACAGATCAATCCGGAATTCGCATGTGAAGACCGTATAGAAGATGAATAACGGTCAAGCAGTCGCGGAATCCGATGACGGAGGATACGACTATGGCAGGCAGATCGAGGCAGCACTACGACAACGGCAATGAGCAGGAACAAGAGCAGGCGCAGAGCGAACTGCAGGCTCAGGCACAGGCTCAACTCGAGGCTCAAGCCCAGGGACAAGGCCAAGGACAGCATCAGTCGAGCACGTCCGAAAGCCTCAACGGTAACGGCAACCTCAATGGTAACGGCAATCTCAACGGCAACGGCAATGGGAACCTGAACGGTAACGGGAACCTGAATGCCAATCTCAACGTCAATGAAAACGTCAGCTCCACAACGGTTTCCGTCGGCGTGACGGTAGATCCCGGGATTGAGGGCTACCTCCCCACAGACGATGATTTCGCCGATATCGATGTGTCCAAGGGCTCGTCCGTGGACGGCCTGTTCAATGTCCAGTTCGAGGACATCATGAATGGTGCTCTCACCGGAGAAGGCAACGACAGTGGCAATGTCTTCAACCAGATCGCCAATCTCCAGGACAATGACAGGCTGGACAATGCCGAAGTCAGGAACGAAGCCAGCTTCGCGGTAGATGCCAGAGCCAATGGCGGCAGTGCCAAGGCCGAAGAAGGCATCAGTGGCGGCGGTGAAGGCGGAAACGGTGGCGGCAATGCCGACGCTGACGGTGGCAATGGAGGAGACGGCGGCACCACATTCGGCGGCTCGGCACTCGGCGGCATCGGGCTTGGCGGCCTGGCGCTCAGCGGCGCTGAGGGTGGCGATGGCGATGGCGGCGACTCCGACGGCGGCGACGGTGACTCCGGCAGTGCTGACTCCGGCGCTGCATTCGGCGGCATCGGCATCGGCGGTGACGGCGGCCATGGCGCATCTGGCGTCGGCCTTGGCCTTGGCCTCGGGCTTGGTCTGGGAGCCGGTCTGGCTATGGCTGGCGAAGGCGCGAGCGGCAGCAATGGCACAGGCAGCGGTGGCGAAGGCGGCAACGGCGGGGACGCTGAAGGCGGCGACGCGGACGACGCCGGTGACAGCGAAGCCACAGGCGGCGAAGGCGGCAACGGCCTCGGCCTGTCGCTGGGCCTGATCAACCCGATCCTCATCGACAATGAAGGCGGCAATGCCGGAGGCAGTGGCTCCGGTGGCAGCAATACTGGCGGCGCAGCAACCGGCGGTGGCGCCGGAGGCGCTGGCGGTGGCAGCGGCTCGGCAACCAATGCCGGCAATGGTGGTGACGGTGGCGATGCCGGCGGCATGGGGCTTGGCCTCGGCGCGGGCAATGGCGCGGGCCTTGGTGTCGGCGGGGACGGTGGCGCAGGTGCTGCGGGCAATGGCGGCGGCGGTGCATCCGGCAATGCCAACAGCGGTGACGCCTGGGGCGGTGCATCCTGGGCAGACGGTGGCGATGGCGGCGCGGCTCTCAGCGGCGCCTGGACATCCGGCACCGGTGGCGGCGCAGTCGGCGGCTGGGCTCAGGGCGGCGACGGCGCATTCGGCGGCGCGGGCGGCAGTGCGTCCACCGGTTATGGTGGCGTGGGCGATGGCGGCTCCTGGGGCTCGGGCAATGGTGATGACGGGTTTGTCACCGGCAACAGTTCTGCGAGCGCAGATGCTGGCATCGACACCAGTGCCTTCAACCAGGACATCGTCATGGGCGCCAACCTGCAGCAGAATGCCATCGACATGACAGTTGTCGGCGGCAGCCTGACCAGCACGGTCGTGGGCGAGGATGGCGACGACGGCGTGTAAGCCTGGATCGTACTTAGCCACGAGATAGACACCACGGGGCTGCGCAGGCTTCCTGCGCAGCTCCTTTATGCCTCATGACGCGCAGTCATGCCGGCACCGCAGGAACAAGGAGTTACGGCCTTGACAACGATGGACAAATTTACCGAAGAGATCAGTCACTTCATCGGCTTCTTCCACATCAGCGTCGAAAATGCTCGGGCCCGGGAAGCTTACACTGAATTCGGCTTCACAAAGGCCGAGTTGCACGTCGAGAAGCTATCGGTCCACAGCAGCGATTTCGGGGCTCCCTTCGACCTTCTGGGGTTTGATCCGGGTTTCGGCTATCGTTCTCCGGCGCCCGATCACTGGTATGTCCCGACAAGGCTCGCTGACGCACCGCCCCTCCCTGCCGGCAGAACGGTCGGCTATGCCATGGAAGGCCGCCCATTTCCCGATACGCTCAGGGATGCTCTGGGCGCGCCCATGAAGACGGTGCAGTCCTTCTCCGCAGAGATCGACCCGCCGGGATCGATCGTCAATCATTTCAGCCAGGCCATAAGCCTGTCCGATGACGACTACTTCGGCGTCGGTGGACACGGGTTGACCTTCAATGCTGAAGCCGTCGATGACGCCACCGTACTGGAGGGCTTCGAAAAGGCTTCTGCTCTGTCGCCTCTCGGAGACTTCGCACGCGCGGGTTCGAGCGAAGACCTGATCGGCGTGATCAAGACAATCATCGAACAGTTGGAGGATGTACCCGACGACAGTGACGCGGTTCAGGTCCACATCAGCACAGCGTCAATTGACGGTACCTATGTCAACGGCGAATTGGTCGAGGAGGTCCCGCTCATCGAGGACTATCATTCCATCGGCCGCGACGAGAGCGAGGAAGAAGACACCGACAACGGGGGCTCCAACACCTGGATTTCGGACAACGGCACCATCGCCATGAACGCTTCTGTGGAAGTGCTTACCGGCGGCAATACTCTGATCAACAATGTCGTGCTGCAGAACTTCTGGACCGGAGCAACGACCACCCTCGTGGCCGGAGATCATATCGAGGTAAACGCGATTGTTCAGATCAACGCCCTTTGGGACACCGACTCGATCACGTCGACGGTCAGCAACTGGACCAATGATGCTGCCGCGAACGAAATTTTCAATGTCGCCACGTTCGATCATCTGGACACGTCCAACGGCTCGGCGACCGAAGCGAGCAGCGCCAACGGCTATCCTGCATTCTGGGCCGTTACCGAGATCCATGGCGACCTGATGATCGTCAACTGGCTTGAGCAGATCATCTTCATGAGTGACAATGATGTCGGAATCCTCTCGTCGTCCGGCGTCACCACGAGCGTGATCGCCGGCGACAATTTCGGCGTCAATCATGCTTCGGTCTTCGAACTGGGCTTTTCCTACGACCTGATCATCATTGGCGGCTCGATCTACGACGCGAACATCATCCACCAGATGAACATCCTGTTCGACAATGATCTGGTCGGCACAACGGCCGATTTCCAGACATCGGGCGAAGGCTCTTTTTCTTCATCCGGCAACCTGCTCTGGAATCAGGCCCGTATCAGCACGATCGGCGATGCCGACCGTTTCGACAGTCTGTCGCAGGACCAGATCGGCACGCTGGAGTCCTTTGCCGATGGCGAGGGCAATATCGCGCCGGAACTGCTGTCCAACCCGGACTTTGCCGGGCTTCAGGGCTTGCGAGTCCTCTATGTCAGCGGCGACCTGATAAACCTTCAATACATTCGCCAGACGAACATTCTCGGTGACAACGATCAGATCGCGCTGGCGATGAATGCAATCGCCCCGGATCTGGACGCCAGCTGGACAATCGAAACCGGATCCAACGCACTGATCAACAATGCAACGATCATTGATCTGGATTCGGTGGGGAAGACCTATATCGGCGGAGAACAATATTCGCAGGAAACGCTTTTTCAGGCGGAACTGATCTCGTCGCATCCCGATTTCGGCAGCCCGAATCCGGATGCCCTGGTCAACGAAGCCGTGCTTTTTCTCGATGATTCCATGCTCGACCAAAACGATCAGGCGACAACACACGATGCCTCTTGTCTGCCGTCAGACTACGACGGCCATACGGGTGATGGCGTGAACAGCATGATAGGCCATTGAAGGGGACTTGAATGACGGAGATCCGTAAGCGGCTGGAGCCCCCGAGCAAATCCGCAGAGGCCCCGGCTCCGAAAATGCCACGGTTGGAAGCATCGAACGATACCGGTGGCCCCTATGCCCAGCTCGAACAAGCCGTCGAAGACTATCTCAAAGCCGAAATCGACAGCTCCAAACTTCAGTCGTCAGTAGCGGCAGAGCCGAACCGCCCGCCGAACAACTTGCGAGTTGCCTACAGCCAACGCCCCGCTGCGGAGACATCTCTGGCCGAACCGGCGGCAGAGGCAGAGGCCAGGCAGGAGCCGCCGCCGGAGGAAGATACACCGAAGGCTCGTCCGCTCGAATCCAGAGCGCCGGACGGCATGAAGGTGATCGATGGGGATCAGGGCCCTGTCAAAGCCGAGCCGGCAAACCCAGACAGCTCGCCCGCAACAAGGAGCGGCAAGGGTGGCGGCGGGGGCAGCGGCACGTTCCACAAGCGGCTGGGACAGGTCGATTTCAATGCCAGCCTCAAGGCCGGGATTCAAGCGGTCAAGCGCAACCTTCTGATCGTCATGATATTTACTGTCGCCAGCAACGTTCTTGTGCTGGCCATACCGATCTATCTGTTCCAGATCTCGGACCGGGTCCTGACCAGCCGGTCTACTGATACGCTGATCATGCTGACGATCGTGATCGTCGGTGCAATCGTTCTACAGGCGGCTTTCGACGCGTTGCGCCGTTTCATCCTCATGCGAACCGCGGTGGAATTTGCAGCTCAACTCGGAGCACCGATCCTGAGTGCGGCAGCGCGGGCGTCCCTGCAGGGAAACGGGCGGGAATACCAGACCCTCGGCGACCTGCAGCAGGTTCGATCGTTCCTCGTTTCGCGCACGCTGCTTGCCTTCCTGGATGCCCCGATCGCGCCAATTTTCCTGCTCGCGGTCTTCCTCATCCACCCCCATCTTGGCTCCATCGTCGTGGTCTCGGCGGTGCTGTTGCTGGTATTCACACAGATCAACCAGCGCACGACCGCGCTACCGTTCGCCGATGCGAATGCGGCGCAGGTCAAGGCCAACCTGCATCTGGATTCGATGACGCGCAATTCGCAGATCATCAACGCCTTGGCGATGATCCCGGAGGCTGTGCACATCTGGGGCAAGGACACCGCCGCATCCCTCAAGGCGCAGGTGATTGCGCAGGACAGGAATATCGCGATCGCAGCCGTGTCGAAAGGCGTGCGCCTCCTCACTCAGGTGGCCATGCTCGGCTGGGGAGCCTACCTGTCGATCGAAGGCGAATTGACCGGTGGCATGGTCATCGCATCTTCGATCATTGCAGGGCGCGCGCTGGCGCCCATCGAAGGCGCCATCGAAGGATGGAACCAGTATAGCCAGTCGCGCGCCGCCTATGGTCGGATCGCCACTTTGCTCAGAGCCTCGCCGCTCAATTTCGAGCGCCTCAACCTGCCGAAACCAGAAGGGCGACTCGACGTGGAGCGGCTGCTCTACGTGCCACAGGGGACCAAGCGGGTTGTGCTGAACGGAATTTCCTTTGCTCTGCAGCCCGGCGAGTCGCTTGCCGTCATCGGAAATTCCGGTGCGGGAAAGACCACGCTGGGCAAGATGCTCGTCGGATCGATCCTGCCCACATCCGGCAATGTCCGCCTCGACCTGATGGATCTGCGCAACTGGGACCAGCGCCAATTCGGCGAAAACATCGGCTATCTGCCGCAGGACGTGCAGCTGTTCCCCGGAACGATCAAGGCCAACATCGCCCGGATGCGGTCCGATGCGGACGATGAACAGATCTATCGCGCTGCAATGCTTGCCGACGTGCACGAGATGATCGCAAGTCTTCCCCATGGCTACGAGACGATGGTGGCTGCCGATGGCTCTCCCCTGTCCGGCGGTCAGAAGCAGCGCATCGCCCTGGCGCGTGCCTTTTTCGGAGATCCCCATCTGGTTGTGCTCGACGAGCCCAATTCCAACCTCGACAGTGCCGGCGACGTCGCGCTGATGCGGGCTTTGCAGCATGCCAGGGAACAGAAGATCACCATGATCACCGTCACCCAGCGGCCGTCCCTGCTCGCCAGCGTCGACAAGATCCTGCTGCTGGTCAATGGCACCGTTGCCCTGTTCGGCATGCGCATGGATGTGCTGAAGGCGTTGCAGGCCCGCGGCATCGATATCGAAGGCGGCTCGTTTGGTCACCAGCTACAATAGGAGGCGACGCGCATGGCAGACATCGCCAAGGTCCACGACATCGAGTGGTATTCCGAAGTGCCACGATCGATCCGCAAGCAGACGATTGTCGGCCTCGTTCTCGTGGCCGTCGCCTTCGGCGGTTTTGGCACATGGGCATCGACAGCGCCGCTTGCCGCCGCGGTCCTTGCCCAGGGCAGCTTCGTCGCCACCGGCCAGAACAAGATCCTGCAGCATCTGGAAGGTGGCATCATCGAGCAGATTCTCGTCAGCGAGGGTGACGAGGTGGTCGAAGGGCAGGCTCTCGTGCAACTGGACGAGACTGCGGCGCTGGCGAAGAAGCGCGAACTTTTTCTGCGCCATATGCGACTCGATGTGACCGCAGCGCGGTTGACCGCTCAATTCGAGACCATGGAAAAGCTCGATCTCTCCTCCTTGGTGAAAGAATACCGCGGCGATACCGATGTCTGGGCGATCCTTGTCAGCCAACAACTCAGCTTCAGATCCCAACAACAAAAGCTGTCCAGCGAGATCTCCCTGCTGCAGCAGAATATCAGGGCGCTCGAATTCCGTGAGATTGGCTATACGAGGCAGCGCGATGCATCGATCCGTCAGCTCGATCTCCTGAAGGATGAATATGCGGCAAAGGAGATCCTGCTGAAGAAGGGTGTTGCACGCGCAAACGAGGTCAAGGCCATTCTCCGGGCGATTGCCGAGGCGGAAGGTCAGATCGGAAGACTGGAGGCGGAAATCGCCGAGACCCAGACACAGCGAACGAAAGGCGAGCAGGAGGTGCTGCGCGCCACAAGTGCCTATCGGGAAGACGCATTGGAGCGCCTGCAGGCCATACAGGGCGAGCGTGACATGGTGCGACAGCAGCTGCGGGAGGCGTCCAACATCCTGGAGCGCGCAACAATCAATGCACCGGTTTCCGGGACCGTCGTTCGGATCCACTATCACACCAATGGCGGTGTCATCGAAAGCGGCAAGGCAATCCTTGAGATCCTGCCGGCTGATGTACCGCTGATCATCGAGGCACAGATTTCGCGCAATGATATTGACAGCGTCAAGCTCGGGCAGGAAGCAACCGTTCGGCTGGTCGCACTGAACCAGAGAACGACGCCTGTGATCCAGGGGGAGGTCTTCTATCTCTCCGCCGACGCGCTTCAGCAATCGGGAAACGGATCAGCCTCCTCAAACGACGTCTACCTCGCCCGGATCAACATTGCGCCCACTGAGCTGGCGCGTGTGCACGGCTTCACACCGACCCCCGGCATGCCGGCGGAAGTGATGATCCAGACCAACGAAAGAACCTTCTTCAACTACATCGCAAAGCCCATAACCGACAGCATGTCGCGCGCCTTCTCGGAACAGTGAAACCCCAGGGAGACAATGGTGGGCGGAGATAGTGAGCTTGGCTTGACCGTTCGGCACCGGCGGCAAGCCCCCCCTCAAGCTGAGGAACATGCTCCGGGAGTGGGCTTCCGATATCGCCGCCACAACTTTTTGTGTTGGACGAACGATCATCCGCGTCACTGACACCAGGAAGCCGGAGGCTTCCAGCAGCCGGCTCTTGCACATCTGGTCGCCGCGCCTATCGCGCCTGAACCGGATCAGTACAGCAGATTTCAGCAGCAGCTGGAGGATGGTGATGGTTCAGGCACGCCGAGCGGGTTGGATTTGTACCCGCCCCGTCCGTCCGAACCACCACCTCTCCCCATGCCGTCAAACGGTCCCGCCGAGGGAACCTTCGAGCGTCGCCAATTCCTGACCGCCGGCCATCATGTCCTGAAGCTCTTCTGAAGAGATGTCGCCTCGCAAAGCCGTACCAAGTGTGCGGCCGCGGTTGAGAACCGTGAAGCGGTCACCCACGGCGAGCGCATGGCGGACGTTGTGGGTGATGAAGACCACGCCGATCCCCTGCTTGCGAACCTTGTCGATGGTCGCGAGGACGTTGGCGGTTTGGCGAACGCCAAGCGCTGACGTCGGCTCATCGAGGATCAGTACCTTTGCGCCAAAATGCACCGCCCTTGCGATGGCTACGGTCTGCCGTTCACCGCCAGACAGCGTGCCGACTGCCTGGTTGGGACCGCGCAGGCTGATGCCCATGTTGCGCATTTCCTCCATGGTCACCCGATCGGCATAAGCGTGGTCGAAGAAGTTGATGCCCAGCACCTTCTTGACTGGTTCATTGCCCATGAAGAAATTGCGGGCCACGGACATCAGCGGGATCATCGCCAAATGCTGGTGCACCGTTGCGATACCAGCGGCGATGGCGTCACGCGGGTCATCGAACTGCAGGGGCTGCCCTTCAAACTCGATCTGTCCTTTGGTCGGTTTGTGGACACCTGACATGGTCTTGATGAAGGTGGATTTGCCAGCACCGTTATCGCCGAGCAGACAATGACATTCACCGGCATATACTTCCACCGTAACGCCGGCCAGCGCGATGACGGAGCCAAAGTGCTTTTCGATATTCATCATCCGGATGATGGGATCGGACATCAGCGTTCTCCCGTAATGACACGGCGGATATAAGTGTTCAGGATCACTGCCATGAGCAGGATGCACCCGAGGAAGACGCGAAACAAGGAACTCTCCACGCCAGCAAAGAACAGGCCCTGTTGCACGACGCCGAAGATCAGCGCTCCGAGTGCCGCACCGATGACCGAACCATAACCGCCGGTCAGCAAGGCTCCGCCGATGACAACGGCAATAATGGCCTCGAATTCTTTCAGCAGGCCGCGATCGGCACCTGCGGATCCGAATTCCATGACCTGGCAGGTGGCGAAGACGGTCGCGCAGAAGGCCGTGAACATGAACATCAGGACCTTGACCCGAGCCACCGGCACGCCGGAATTGCGGGCCGCCTCTGCGTCGCCACCGGCAGCGAAGATCCAGTTGCCGAACCGGGTTCGGGTCAGGAGAACATGGCCGAAAATGATGAGCGCGAGAGCCCAGACGACCAGCATCGGAATGCCATCAACCACGGGCTTGCCAATATTGGTGCCACGATCAAAGACGGTGAGGATGCCGGCATCGCCCAGCCATTGAAACAGCGGCGCCCCGATTTTTCCGCCGAAGACCGTCGCGAGCCAATCGCCTTCAGCCGCATCGCGTATGCCGCCGATGATGGTTTTACGCTCGATCGTTTGCGGCAGGTAAATGGTGAACCCGCGTAGGATGAAGAGAGAGGCAAGTGTCACAATAAAGCTGGGAAGTCCGGTGCGAATGACGATGTAGCCATTGAGGGCACCGATGAGGACACAGATCACAAACGTGACGATGATGACGATCCACATCGGCCAGGCCAGTACCACGCCGAAGATCGCGATCATCATGCCCGCGAAACCGATCATGGAGCCGACCGACAGGTCGAACTCGCCGGCGATCATGAGCAGGCAGGCGCCAACCGCGATGATCATGAACTGGGCCGAGACCAGTCCCCAGTTGAGGATGCCCTGGCCTGAGAACATGCCGCTGCCGGAAGCAAAAACGGCAAAAACGGCAAAAACGATGATGGTTCCGCAGATCCCGCCCAGTTCCGGCCGGATCAGCCAGCGGCGAAATGCCGACATTTCTTTGATGCGCTCGTCGATGACGGCGTCGCCTTGTGTGGCGTCAGACATGGCCTGTCCCCAGTTTCACTCGTCGATTGATGGAAGTGGCCGCGCCCTGCAAGGGCAAGCCGCAGCCAAGGCGGTCCACACGCCCAAGGCGTGTGCACGCGCCAGAACGATCCTCAGACCGTCGGGATCAGCGATACTCGCCGGCGAACTTCTCGACCTTGACGAGACCGTCCTTGGTCACGAAGCCCGGGCCGGAGTTGATGTTGTTGCCCGGCAGCACGCCGTAGCGATCCCAGTTGGCGAGGATCACGACGGGCATGTAGGCCTGCAGGAACGGCTGCTGGTCGATGCCCCAGTTGATCACGCCGTCCTTGATCGCTTTGACGATTTCTTCGCCGAGGTCGAAGGTGCCGAAGTGGACGGCGCCGGCCATCCCGTTTTCCTTGAGCGCCGCGATGGTCGGATCGGCGGAGACCGGCCCGAGCGTCAGGATCCCGTTCACGTCCGGATTGGCGGAAAGATAGGCAAGCACCTTGTTCTTGATTTCCGCCGGGTCGGTGCCGGAATCCATCATGGAATTGCCGAGATCGATGCCGAGGCCGTCGGCGTAGCCGCGGCAGCGTTCGCCGACAGTCGGTTGCTGGATGGCGTGGTTGACACAAAGGAACTTTGTCACGCCCTCGCTCTTCGCTCGCATGCCGGCGGCGACGCCGGCATCGTATTCCGGCTGCCCCACATACATCAGCGCACCCACTTCGCGCGCCTGGTCCGGGGTCCCTGTGTTCATGATGATGACATCAATGCCCTGGTCGACGGCGGCCCTGATAGGCCCCTTGAGCACATCGAAGTCTGCGAGTGTGGTGATAATGCCGTCCGGCGCCGAGGCCGCAGCCTGCTCGATGATGCGGGCCATGTCGGCAATATCGCCGGTCGGCGGATTGCGGTATTCGACGTTCGCTCCGACCTGCTTGCCGGCCAGCGCAATGCCGTTCTTGATGGTGTTCCACCAGGTGTCGCTGTCTGGCGCGTGGCTGACAAGCACATAGGTTTCGCCCTCGGCTTGGGCCGTCGAGACAGCCATCAGCGGGGTCAGTGCGACGGTCACCGTCGCCAGAAGTGTCTTCATCACGGATTTCATGGTGTTCCTCCCGGGTAAATATCCTCGCGGGGCGGCAATCCTGTTCCCTTGACCGTCCCGCCACATTAGGGAACCACATCTTGCGGAATTTTGCAACCGCTTGCAAAAATTGTATTGCCCCTGCGGCCATGATACAGACCGGATGAGACCCCAAGCAAACGACTCGGATGGAGACAATGACTTGCCGGTGACCTTGAACGATGTGGCTGCCCGCGCCGGCGTTTCGCCCTCCGCGGTATCGCGCACTTTCACCGAGGGCGCCTCGGTCTCGCAGAAGACCCGACACAAGGTTGAAAAGGCGGCGCGCGAACTGGGCTACACGCCAAGCGCCCTGGCCTCCGCCCTGAGCACCGGGCGCACCAAGCTGATCGGCCTCGTCTCAAACAACTTTCACAATCCGATCTTCCTGCAGGTCTTCGACCTGTTCACCCGGCACCTGCAGGAGCGCGGGCTTCGGCCACTGCTGGTCAACCTCTCGAACGAGATCGACCCGGCGCAGTCGCTGCGGATGCTTCGACAATACTCTGTCGACGGGGTGATCGTGGCCTCATCCACCCTTCCCCCGCATTTTGCCGAGGCGTTCAAGAACGCCGGCATGCCTGTGGTTCACTCCTTCGGGCGCTGGTCTTCGTCCCCCAACGTCAATGTGGTCGGGATCGACAACGTCACTGGCGGCCGTATCGCTGCAGACACGCTGATCCAGCGCGGCTACAGGCGGGTGGCTTTTCTTGGCGGACCGGAGCAGGCGACATCGACGATCGACAGGCGCGCGGGATTCCACGAGGCGATCCGCGCGCATCCCGCCATGCGCTACACCGAATCCTTTGCAAGCGCCTATTCCTTCGAGGCGGGGCGGGCGGAAATGCAGCGCCTGATGGCGGCGGGAGATCTGGCCGAGGCCTATTTCTGCGGCGACGACGTGCTGTCGATCGGCGCAATGAGCGCGCTGAAGGACGGCGGCCTTGCCATTCCCGACGACGTCGGGATTATCGGGCTCAACAATATGCAGATTGCCGGCTGGGAAAACATCGCCCTGACGACCATCCATCTGCCGGTGAAGGAGATCATCCAGTCATCGATCGAACTGGTCGTGTCACTGATGGAGGACTCCGAGCGCCACCCCGAAGCCCGCATTTTCCCGTGCCGGCTGGTGGAGCGCAAGACCTTGCGCCCCCTGCCCTAGCGGATCCTCAGCGAAACATCGTTGGCCGAGCATCGACCCAGACACCGCCGCGCCCGGCCGAGTCCACCGCAGCGTGCACGGCCGCCATCGAGCGCAGCCCGTCCGCAGCGCTCGGCAGCGCCGCCCGGTTTTCCCCGGCAATGGCAGCCGCCAGATCGACATAGATATTGGCGACGGCCAGCGGGAAGCCTTCCGGATGGGCGATCGCGACGCGGCTGAGGCGGGTCGCCTCGTCCGACAGGCCGGACTCGCCCTTTTCCATGATCTGCGTCCGACCGCCGACCGGAGTGTAATACACTTGGTTCGGCTGCTCTGACGCCCAGCGCATGCCGCCGGTCTCACCGAAGACCTGAATGTCGAAACCGTGCTGGCGGCCAATGGCGACCGACGAGGTCCATAGCCGCCCGACGGTGCCGCCCTCCATGCGGAAATTGACCATCGCATCGTCTTCCAGCGTACGGCTATCGATGGTGGAGGCAAAGTCCGCCGACAGCGAGCGCACCTCGTCACCGGTGATGAACGATGCCATGTGCAGGGCATGGATGCCGCAGTCGGCAAATTGGCCGGAAATGCCCGCCATTGCCGGGTCGTAGCGCCAGCGCACGCGCGGATTGTCGGCATCGGCTGCATTGCCATGGTGGCCATGGCTGAAATTGGTAATGACGAGCCGCACCTTGCCGATCTGGCCGCTCGCCACCATGTGCCGCATCTCGCGCACCATCGGATAGGCGCTGTAGCAGTAATTGACGGCGCAGATTCGGCCGCTTGCCCGCGCCACACGTACGATCTCCTCGCCTTCCTCGACCGTCATCGTCATCGGCTTTTCGCAAAGGACGTTGAATCCGGCCTCAAGGAAGGCCTTGGTGATCTCGAAATGGGTGGAGTTCGGTGTGGCTACCGTAACGAGATCGACGCGGTCGTCACGGCCGCGCTCGCCGGCCAGCATTTCCGTCCAGTCGCCATAGGCCCGGTCGGCGGCACAGCCCAGGCGCTGCGCATATTCGCGTCCCTTCTCCGGATTGACGTCCAGCGCCGCCGCGGTCAGGGCGAACAGGCCATCGGCCTGGGCGCCGAGCCGATGAGCCGGGCCGATCTGACTGCCCTCCCCGCCACCGATCATGCCCCATTTCAGCTTCTTCATGTCAGCGCTCCTCACTTGAACCCGATTGATTCGAGATATTCGCGGTTGGCAATTGCATCGACCACCGGCCTGCCTCCGAGCGTCGGATCGCAATCCTGCTCGACGGTGCACCAGCCTTCGAAGCCATGATCGACCAAAACGTCGCGTACCGCCGAGAAATCGACGCTGCCCTTGCCGAGATTGCAGAAGATCCCCTGGCCGCAGGCATCGTAGAAGCCAGTGCGATTGGCCACCACATCGGCGCAGACGACAGTGTCTATATCCTTGAAATGCATGTATGAAATTCGTCCGGCGTGGCGCTTCATGAACGCCACGGGATCGAAGCCTGCATAGGTGTGATGGCCCGTGTCGAAGCAGATCTTCAGCACGGACGGATCGACCTCATCAAGCAGTCGCTCCAGTTCCGGCTCGAAATCGATGAAGCCGGCGGCATGGGCGTGGATGCCAACCGTCAGGCCGAACTCCTCCGCGCCCAGCCGCGCGACGTGGGCGATGCGGTCGCGGAAGGCCCGCCATTCATCCGGCCCCATCTGCTCGGCCTCGCCGGCACGCCCCGCTGTCGGCGCACGCCGCGGCGAGATGCTGTCGATCAGCACGAGATGCCGGGCACCATGCGCGACCAGCGCCTTGCAGGTGCGCACGGACGCGTCAAGCACGTCGTCCCACTGGGCCGGATCATGAAACGGCCGGAACACGACGCCACCGATGAGCTCAAGATCGTGCTCGTCAAGGGCCTCGGCCAGCACCGCCGGGTCTTCCGGCATGAAGCCGACCGGCCCCAGTTCAATGCCCTTGTAGCCGGCCTGCGCGCATTCCTTCAGCACCGTCTGCCAGCTGGGATTGCGCGGGTCGCTGGCAAATTCGACGCCCCACGAGCACGGGGCATTTCCGATACGGATCGTCATCGGACAGTTTCCTTTTCTAGATCGATGAGATGGCAACCCACCGTTTTTCGGCGGCAGAGTGCAGGGCGGCGGCGACGATCTGATTGACGATCATGCCGTCTTTGAAGGAAGGCCAGGCCGACTTTCCTGTGGCGATAGCCTCAAGAAAGTCGCGAGCCTCGATGATGATCTGGTCCTGGTAGCCGGTGCCGTGGCCCGGCCCCTGGCAGAACGGCTGGTAGTCGGGATGTTCGGGGCCTGTCAGGATCTTGCGAAACCCACGCTGTGCGGCCGGCCCTTCGGCGAGATAGAGCCAGAGCGCGTTCTGATCTTCCTGATCGAAGCGGATCGCGCCCTTGGTGCCGTGCACCTCGTAGGCGTATCCCATCTTCCGCCCGGTCGCCACGCGGCTGAAAAAGAGGTGACCCATCACGCCGCTCTCGAAGCGGCACATGAGATGCGCCTGGTCGTCGTTGGTGACCGCGCGCATACCCTCCGGCGATGGGCGCTCCTTGTGAACGGTCTCGATCTCTGCGCTGAGCGACGCGATAGGGCCGAGCAGGGTCAAGGCACAATTGATCATGTGCGGGGCGAGATCGCCCATCGTGCCATTGGACACGCCCTCGGTCCGCCAGGTGGCCGGCGCCAGCGGATCAGCCAGGAAGTCCTCGGTGTGCTCGCCCCGGAACCAGGTCACTCGGCCGATCGCCCCATCCTCGATCAGCTGCCTTGCAAATTGCGTTGCCGGCGTGCGGATGTAGTTGAAGCCGACCAGGTTGACGGCACCCGCCTTATCCGCCGCCTCGACCATGGCCTGGCTGTCGGCCAGCGATGCGCCCAGCGGTTTTTCGCAGAACACCGGTTTGCCGCGCGCGAAAGCCGCTTCGGCGATCGCGCGATGCTGCGACTGCGGCGCCGCGATGACGACGGCCTGAACCATCGGGTCATCGACCAGTTCCTGCCAGTTTGCCGTCGCCCGCGAAAAGCCGTAGGCGGCCCGATAGCGCTCCGCCGTATCGGGGCTCGAGGCGGCGACCATCTCCAGGCGCGGCCGAAGCTCGGTGTTGAACACGGCACGCACGGCCGCATAGGCGACCGCGTGGGCCTTGCCCATATAGCCGCCGCCAATGATGCCGATTCCGATCTCGGTCATGCTTCCCTCCCATCCGCCAAAAAAACTTTTTGCAAGCGGTTGCAAAATTGGTAACGTGGGTTCAAGCTTTAATCAACGGCCTAAATGTGTCGGCTAGCCAAAAAAAGATAGCCGGTCGAGGGAGAGACATGACCAAGCCCGTAGAAACCGTACGCCTGACGACCGCGCAGGCGATCGTGCGCTTCCTGGTGAACCAGTACGTCGTGATCGACGGGCGGGAGACAAGGTTGTGCGGCGGCGGATTCGGCATTTTCGGCCACGGCAATGTGCCGTGCCTCGGCGAAGCCCTCTATGCCGTTCGCGACGAGCTGCCGCTCTATCGCGGCCAGAACGAGCAGAGCATGGGCTTCGCCGCCGCCGCCTATGCCAAGTACCACCTGCGCCAGCGCTTCATGTTCTGCACCGCCTCGGCCGGACCAGGCACCGCCAATCTCCTGACGGCCGCCGCACTGGCGCATGCCAACCGGCTGCCGATGCTGATGCTGTGCGGCGACAGCTTCGTCACCCGGCTGCCGGATCCGGTCCTGCAGCAGCTCGAACACTTCAACAACCCGACGCTCGGCGTCAACGACGCGTTCAAGTCCGTCACGCGCTACTGGGACCGGATCACCCACCCCGCGCAGATCATCCAGGCGCTGCCGGCGGCAATCGCCACCATGCTCGATCCGGCCGACTGCGGCCCGGCCTTCATCGGACTTCCGCAGGATGTTCAGGGCTGGGCCTACGACTACCCGGTCTCCCTGTTCGACAAGCGCATCCACCGGATTCGCCGCCAGACCCCTGACGTCGCCGAGATCGCCGACGCCGCCGCGCTGCTGAAGACGGCACAGCGGCCGATGATCATCGCCGGCGGCGGCGTGCAATATTCCCAGGCCGTGGCCGAGCTCACCGCCTTCGCCGAGCGTCACGGCATCCCCGTCGTCGAAACCATTGCCGGGCGCGCGAACCTCCTCAACGATCATGAGCTCAACATCGGCCCGCTCGGCGTCACCGGTTCGAACAGCGCCAACGCCATTGCCGAGAAAGCCGATGTCATTCTGGCTGTCGGCACCCGCATGCAGGATTTCACGACAGGCTCCTGGACTGCCTTTGCTCATGACGCCCGCATCATCGGCCTGAACGCGGCCCGTCACGACGCGATGAAGCATCTGTCGCTGCCGGTCGTCGGCGACGCGAAACTCGGCCTGCTCGCGCTTGGCGAGGCGCTCGGCACCTATCGGGCGCCCGGCACATGGGTCGAAGCCGCCGCGGGCGAGCGCAAGGCGTGGAACGCCTATGTCGCGACGAACGTGGCGCCCGGCAACCGGCCCAACTCCTATGCTCAGGCGATCGGCGTCGTGAACGCACTGTGCGACAAGCGCGACCGCGTTGTTGCTGCGGCGGGTGGACTGCCCGCGGAACTGACGGCCAACTGGCGCACGCTGGAGGTCGGAACGGTGGACGTCGAGTTCGGCTTCTCGTGCATGGGCTACGAGATTGCCGGGGGATGGGGTGCGCGCATCGCCCAGTCGGAACGTGAACCGGACCGGGACACGATCGTCTTCGTCGGCGACGGCTCCTACCTGCTGATGAATTCCGACATCTACTCCGCGGCGCTGACCGGCAAGAAGCTGATCATCCTGGTGCTGGACAATGGCGGCTACGCCGTCATCAACAAGCTGCAGAACAACATGGGAGGCGACAGCTTCAACAACCTGATCGCCGATTGCCCGACCATTCCCGCCCCGTTCACGGTGGACTTCGAGGCCCATGCAGCCGCCATGGGCGCCGAGGCCGTCTCCGTGACCAGCCCGGAGGAACTGGGCAACGCCTTCAAGGCGGCCAAGGCCAGCAGCCGCACCAGTGTCATCGTGATGAAGGTCGACCCCTACGAGGGCTGGACGCAGGAGGGACATACCTGGTGGGAGGTCGGCACGCCGCAGGTCTCTGGAAGTGAGCGCGTTCTCGACGCCCACAGGAAGGTCGAAGACAGCCGCCATCGTCAGAGGAAGGGCGTATGATGGACCGGGTATTGTCCGGCATCGGACGCAACAGCTTTCTCGTCGTCGGCCGCGTAGGCATGGATACTTTCCCGGAACCGCCAGGCACGGCCATCGAGGACGCTGAACTGCTGCGCGTCGACATCGGCGGCTCGGCCGCCAACATCGCCGTGGGGCTCGTCAAGCTGGGCGGAGTGGCCGCGCTCGCCACCCGCGTCTCCGACGATGCTGTCGGCCGCTATTGCGTCGCCAGACTGCGGCGATACGGCGTCAGTGCCGATCACGTCCACCCGGTCTCCGGTCCCGGTGCCTCTGAGCGCCGCAATTCCTTCGCCATCTATGAATCGCGACTGGAAGGGCACCAGAGCGTCATCTACCGCAATGGCGCCGCCGACTTCGAGATGGATGCCGCCGACATGGACGCGGTCGACCTGGCGCCCTATGGCGCGGTGATCGCGGCGGGCACGGTGTTCGCCGCCGAGCCGTCACGGAGCGCGGCCTTCCACGGGTTCAAGCGGGCAAGGGCCGCCGGCATGCCGGTGATCTTCGATGTCGACTACCGGCCCTATTCCTGGCCCTCGCCGGAGGTCGCAAGTTCGGTCCTGTCGGAAGCGGGTGCGCTTGCCGACATCATCGTCGGCAACGAGGAGGAGTTTGGCTTCATGGCCGGCGGCATCGACCGCGGCCTGGACATGGCCCGCGACCTGGCGCGCACGAGTGCTGCCATGGTGGTCTACAAGATGGGCCATCGCGGGGCGATCACCCTGGTCGGCCAGACCGAAACCCGGACCGGAATCTACAAGGTCCAGGCGCTCAAGCCGACCGGTGCCGGAGACAGCTTCATGGCCGGCCTGCTGTCGAGCCTTGCTGACGGCCGTGAGTTGACGGAAGCGGTCCTGCGCGGATCGGCCTGCGCGTCCATCGTCGTCTCGAGGCCAGGCTGCGCCCCGGCCATGCCGACCCGCCTGGAACTTGACGCGTTCCTTGCCTCGCATCTCGGCCCTGAACTGGTCGACTGAAACGGAGAGCCCCTTCATGCACATTCCGCCCTATGACAATCGCAACGAGCCGATCGTCGGCATAGACCACAAGCTGGTTCCGCTGAACTATTTCAACATCGTCAAGCTCAGGCGCGGAGAGACGTTCGACTACCGGCTCGCCGGTTACGAGACCTGCATCGTTCCCGCCACCGGCACAGTAACTGTGGAATGCGCCGGAGAGACATTCGCCGACATCGGCACCCGCGTCACCGACGTCTGGGATGGCGATCCGGAAGGCGTCTATGTCCCGACCGATGTCGCTGCCCGCATCACTTGCCGGAGCGAAACGGCGGAGGTCTTCGTGGCGGGGGCGAAATTTGCCGAGACGCTCAAGCCTTTCGCCGTGCGCGCCCAGGATCTGGACGTGGTCCAGTACGGCTCGGACGAGACCAAGACCCACCGCAAGATCAAGCATGTTCTTGGAAGCGCCTACCACGACCGGGTCGGTCGTTTGCTGGTCAGCGAACTCTACACCGTCGGCACTGGTGGCTGGTCGGGCTTTCCCAGCCACAAGCACGACACCGACCGGCTGCCGGAGGAGACCCGGCACGATGAGACCTACAATTTCCGCTTCAAGCCCAACCATGGCTCCGGTCTGCAGATGCTGCAACGTGTCGACAACGAACCGGGTGACGCCTACCACGTCGTCGACGGATCGACGATCGTGCTCGACAAGGGTTACCACCCGTGCTGCGTGCTGCCGGGTTACGAGATGTACTATTTCACCGTCCTCGGTGGCCTCAGCCAGCGCAGCCTGAAGCAGTATTTCCAGCCCACACATGCCGATCAGTTGAAGACCATTCCGGGCATCATGGACATGGTGGCGAGGTTCAAATGACCGTCGCCACCCTGGCCGAAGCCCTCCAGCCCGCCTTGCAAGGCGGCTATGCCGTCGCCGGACTGGTCTGCCTCGGCTGGGAAGACATGCGCGCCTATGCCCAGGCGGCCGAGGCGGAAGCGTGTCCCGTGATCCTTCAGGCAGGACCCGGATGCCGGGCGCATACCCCGCTCCCGGTACTGGGGGCGATGATGCGTTGGCTCGCCGAAAGCGTCAGCGTGCCGGTCGTGCTGCATCTGGATCATGCCTACACACGTGCCGAATGCGAAGAAGCAATTCGTTGCGGCTTCACCTCGGTCATGTTCGACGGATCGAAGCTTTCTCTGGAGGATAATATCGCGCAAACCCGCTCCATTGTGGCCATGGCACACGCTGCCGGGGTCTCATGCGAAGGCGAGATTGGCTTTGTCGGATATGCGGGAGGCGCAGGATCGAAGGGGACTGAGCCGGCAGAAGCCGAGATCTTCGCGCGCGAGACGGGCGTCGATGCCATGGCCATTTCGGTCGGCAATGTCCATCTTCAGATCGGGGTCGATAAAGGCCTTGATGAGGATCGCATTGCTGAGATTTCCGAGCGTACCAGCGTTCCGCTCGTCATTCATGGAGGATCGGGGGTTCCCGTCGCACAACGCGCCCGCCTGGCAAAGAGCACGACGATCTGCAAATTCAACATCGGCACCGAACTGCGACGAGAATTCGGAGCAGCGCTCCGCCATTCTCTGGCGGCTCAGCCCGACAAATTCGACCGCATCGAACTGCTCAAGCCCATCCACAAGCCCCTGATGATTGCGGCTCGACAGATAATCCGCAACATCTCGAAGCCTATGGTGAACGATCAGGATGAGTGAGGTCGTCGACATCTTTCCAAACGACGATGCCATTGCTCGTCTCGTCGACGCGCTGCGCGATCGAACAGAACGATGAAGGGTTGTCCACCGGCCCCGCGACGTGACACTGGAACCCATCGCCTGATGAGCGATGATCGGTTCATCAGCCGGCCAGCGGCACGCTGACCCGTTCCCGGCTCTGTCCGGAGAGCACGGCGAGGCCAATGCCCAACCGTGTTACGGAACAGACACACGACTGAAACGACCGCGATACCGGCACGACCAGGCGGATTGAGGCGCAGTCAGCGAGGACTGCCGATCAGCCCCTGGCGACAACACCATATCGGCGCAGGATCTCCGCAATCTTCGCGTCCTGCTCCGGATCCGGCAGCAGCGCCGGCTGCCGACTGGCGCCGACTGTCGCATCCTGCAGGTAAAGCGCCCGCTTGACCATGGCCGGAGCGAAACCAAGGGCGTAGAGATCCGTGCGAAAGGCGGCAAAGACCGCCTGCTGGCGCTCGGCCTCGGTGAGATCGCCGCTATTGTAGCCCCTCAGGATACCGGCCAGCACATCGGGCAGGGCATTGCCGAGACCGGAAATGCAGCCCGCAGCGCCGTTCTGCAGCGCCCAGAGCACGAGATGATCAGGACCGGAATAGACATCGAAGCCCGGCATGTCGCGAGACACGGCGAGATAGGCTTCCAGTGTCTCCTTGGCACCACCCGAGTCCTTGATGCCGGCGATGTTGCCATGGGACGCAAGCTTGCGCGCCGTCTCCGGCTCGATGTGGTTCTGCGTGCGGGCCGGAATGTCATAGAGATAGATCGGCGTCTTTACCGCATCCGCAACCGTCGAGAAATGCCTGACAAGGCCGTCCTGGGTGCAGGCGATGAAGAAGGGCGTGATGACGGCGATGGCCGTCACGCCAATACGGTCAAATTCCTTCGCGAGCTTGATCGTCTCGAAGGTCGCAGGCATGCCGGCATTGACGATCACGTCGACGCGCCCGCCGACTTCGTCGACCACCGCTTCGGCAAGCGTCACCTTTTCCTCAAAGGTCAGCGCCGAGAAATCACCATTGGTGCCGGCACACATGATGTTGTTGCCAGCCGCGACCTGACGGCGGACTTGCGCACGTGTGGCTTCGTAATTGATCGTCTCGTCCTCGTTGAAGCAGGTGACGAGCGCGACGAAGGCCTTTTTCGACATGGGTATTCTCCGGTAATTCTAAAGGTTAGGAGGCGCGGCTCAGACGGGCAGCGCGGTTCTGCGCCTGCACATCTGGATCGGGATCGAGCCCGGCAGCGAGCAGCGCCTGGGTATAAGGCTTCTGCGGTGTGTCGAAGATTTCGCGCACGGTCCCAAGCTCGACGACCTCGCCCTTCTGCATGACCATGACGTGATCCGCGAAGTCGCGCACCACGGGCAAATCATGCGCGATGAAGATGAAGGCGATGCCCATCGTCTTTCGCAGCCCGTCGAGAAGCGCGATGACCTGCGCCTGGACCGACACGTCGAGCGCGGATACGGCCTCGTCGCAGATGATCAGCTGCGGCTCGAGCGCAAGCGCCCGAGCAATCGCGATGCGCTGGCGCTGTCCGCCGGAAAACTGGTGCGGGTAGCGACCCATATGCTCAGGCCCCAAGCCCACCTGGGTCAGCAGTTCGGCAACCCGGTCCCGCCACTTCGCCTTGGGCAAGATATCGGGGTGGATGACCCAGGCTTCTGAAATGAGCTGGTAGACGGTCATGCGTGGATTGAGCGACTGGGTGGGGTCCTGGAAGACCATCTGCAGGTCGCGCCTGAGCTTGTAAAGCTCCGCCGGCGACAGCTGGAACAAGTCCCTGCCCTTCCACAGCGCGGTGCCCGAATCCGGTTCGTCGAGCCTGAGCAGGATGCGGGCGAGCGTCGATTTGCCCGAACCGCTTTCGCCAACAATGGCAAGAGTCTCGCCGGCCAGAAGGTCGAAGGATACACCCTTCAACGCCGTGAAGGCACCATAGTTCTTATGCACGTCCCGCACACGCAAGACCGGTTCTTTACCCTTCAGCGGTTCATGCATCTCGCCCTTGCCGGGCGCTGCAGCGATCAGCTTTTTCGTATAGGCATGCCGCGGGTTCTTGTAGACCTCACGCACCATGCCGGCCTCGACCAGAACGCCCTTCTCCATCACCACGACACGGTCCGCGATCTCGGCCACTACGCCGAGATCGTGCGTGATGATAAGGACGGCCATTCCGGTCTCGCGCTGCAACTCCTTGAGAAGCGCCAGCACCTCGGCCTGCACGGTGACATCGAGCGCGGTTGTCGGCTCATCCGCGATCAGAAGGTCGGGACGCAGGGCGAGCGCCATGGCGATCATGACACGCTGACGCTGACCGCCGGAGAACTCGTGCGGATATTTGTCGAGCGCATGCGCGGGGTCGGGAATGCCGACGCGTCCGAGAAGCCGGAGCGCCTCGGCCTGCGCCTTCGCGCGCTCTGTCCCATGGGTGGTGAGGGCCTCCCGGATCTGCCAGCCGACGGTGTAGACCGGATTGAGATGGCTGAGCGGATCCTGGAAGATCATCGCAATCTTGCGACCGTTGATTTCGCGGCGCTCCGACAGGGGCATCGTCAGCAGGTCGACACCATCAAGCAGGATCTCACCCGAGGAGATGCGACCGGGCGGCATGTCTATGAGGTCCATGATCGCCGAAGCCGACACCGACTTGCCCGACCCGCTTTCGCCGAGGATCGCCAGCGTCTCGCCGCGATCCAGATGATACGACATGTCGCGTACGGCCTTCACCACGCCAACCGCGGTATGAAATTCGACCGAGAGGTTGCGGACTTCGAGAAGATGGTCAGCCATGCTTGGCCCCTTTCATTTCCAGGCGCCAGCGCTGCACCGGATCGAGCGCAATCCGCAGCCAGTTGGACAGAAGGTTCAGCGACATCGTCGTGAGGATGATCGCGAGCCCCGGCCAGAAGGAAAGCCACCAGGCATTGGTGAGATATTGGCGCCCCTGGCTGATCATCAGGCCCCAGGTGATCTCCGGCGGCTGGATGCCGATGCCGAGGAAGGACAAGGCACTTTCGGCAAGCATCACATAGGCAAAGTCGAGTGTGGCGAGCGTGGTCAGGGTCGGGAGAACCACCGGCAGGATGTGCCGGAACAGGATGCGCTTGCTCGATGCACCCATGACACGTGCCGCCTGCACGAACATGCGTTCGCGGATTTCCAGCACCTCCGCGCGTGTGGTGCGCAAATAGACCGGGATCCGGGTGATCGCGAGCACCATCATCAGATTGAGGATCGAAGACCCCAGGATATAGAGGACGATTACAGCGATAAGCAGCGACGGAAATGACATGATGACGTCTGCGAGACGCATGATGATCTGGCTGACGCGCGGCGTGGTAAAGCCGGCGATCAGGCCCAGAACCGTCCCGACGACAGCCGAAATCAGCACGGCACCGGCCGCGACCATCACGGTGTTCTGGGTAGCCACGATGATGCGGGCCAAGAGCGGCCGACCGAGCGCGTCAGCCCCCATCCACCAGACCCATGCCCTCTCGAAATCGAAGGGCGCTGCATTTCTGCCACGCAGGTTCTGCTTGGTGGCAAGATCACCAAGCCAGCTGGGGCCAATGACGGCCATCACCAGGATGATGAGAAGAAAGATCGCGGCGCAAAGCGCGAACTTGTCGGCGAGCAGCATGCGGAACATGCGTTTGAAGAAGGGAGGCTCGTCGATGATGACGGTGGCGTCGATGGACATCGTGTCCTCCTCAGTTCCGGATGCGCGGATCAAGCAGCGCATAGGCGAGGTCGATCAGCAGGTTCATGAGGAAGATGGCGAGCGCCGTGACAAGGATCGCGGCAAGCACGACGTTGAAGTCGCGCTGCAGGATGGAATCGATCATCAGCTTGCCGACACCGGGAAAGCCGAAAATGGTCTCGATGATGACGGCGCCGTTAAGCAGGCTCGCGGCCTGATCACCGATCACGGTGATGACGGGCAGCATGGCATTGCGCAGCGCATGAATGAAGATGATCGGGGTGGATTTCACACCCTTGGCCCGCGCAGTCTTCACATAGGCCGAGGAGAGCGCGGTGATCATCGAACCCCGCACGACCTGAACGATAATGCCAAAGGGGCGGACGAAAAGCACTGATATCGGCAGGATCCAGTGCCAGATCGAACCGGTCCCCGAAGTCGGCAGCCAGGCGAGGTTTACGGCAAAAACGACTATGGCAACGATCGCCAGCCAGAAATCGGGAACCGAGGCCCCGACGAGGGACACGATCGAGGAAAAGCGATCGAAGAAGCCGCCGGCCCGGAAAGCGGCCAGCGAGCCGACAACGATGGCTGCAACCGTCACGAGGCTCATGGTGATGACCGCGAGCCACAGGGTCCAGACGAAAGCCTCAAGCACGACGTCCAGTGCCGGGCGCGCCTTGCGCAGGGATTCGCCGAGGTCTCCTGTCATGACATCGCCGACGTAGCGGCTGAACTGCACGAGCAGGGGATCATTGAGACCATGCAGTTCCCGGAACTGGTTCTTCATCTCCTCCGAGGCTTCCACCGGCAGGAAGAGGGCCGCCGGATCGCCTGTCAGTCTGGAAAGGAAGAAGACCATGACCACGAGCCCGATCAGGGAGATCAGACTGGCCACAGCGCGTTTTCGGATGAAGCTCAGCATGGCGTCCTCGAAGAAAGCGGTGCGGCGGGATCATCCCGCCGCAGGACTTGCAGTGAACAGGACGGCGCGTGCCGCCCGACGATTACTTGATCTTGATCTCGGAGAGCTGGAGCATGGAATTCGTCGCCATCGTCGGCTTGAAATCCAGTCGCTCGGAAACCCGCGAGAAGCCGACCATGTGGAAGAGAAGCACATCTGCGACCACTTCGTCATGCAGATAGGCGATCAATTCCGACCAGAGCTTTGCCCGTTCGTCACCGACGGCAGCAGAGGCGCGCGTGATCAGATCGTCCACCTTCGGGTCGGAGAAGCCCGACTGGGTGCCGTCCGTCGCGTATTTGAAGAACATCGAGAAGGACGGATCACCTTTCGAATTGTCGTGCATGGCAGCGACGATCCGAGGGCCCCGGCCTTCTGCAAAGGGCTTCGAATAATACTGCTCGTGTTCGGCCACTTCGACGAACTTCAGATCGATCTTGAACCCGACCTCCTGCAGCTGCTGCTGGATCGCCTCCATGATTTCGGTGACGTTCGGGAAGTTTGCCGAACGGGCGACGATGGTGATCGGCGTATCGACCTTCACGCCGTCCGACTTCGCCTCCTCGATCAGCTTCTTGGCAGCATCAGGGTCGTAAGCGGGCACCTTCACGTCCGGATTCCAGCCGAGCGTCGGCGGGGGCACGATGGCCGTGGCGAGCAGTGCGCTGTCCGGCAGCAGGGTCCCGAGGAAGGCTTCGCGATCGACAGCAAGGTTGAGTGCCCGGCGAACACGGACGTCGTTCAGCGGCTCGATATTGTGGTCAATGCGCAGATAGACGGTTTCGCTGTCGAGGTAAGAGAAGTCGGTCGCCGGATTGGTGGCTTCGACCTGCGAGATCGACGGCGACAGATCTGCCTCGCCCGCCTGAACCATGGCTGCGCGTACGGCAGGGTCAGCGCGGAACAGATAGGTGGCTTCGGTCACCTCGGGCTTTGCGCCCCAGTAATCGTCGCGGCTCGTGAGGACAATCTGCTGCCCAGGTGTCCAGTTGCTCAGCTTGTAGGGGCCTGTGCCAACCGGTTCGCGGACGAATTCCAGAGGTGTCTCCTCGGGCACAATGGTGACGAGCGACAGAAGCAACGGCAGGATCGGCTGCACCGGATCGGCCTTGAAATCGACGGTGTAGTCATCGACGACCGTCGGTGTCACGGTCATGCCGCCGAAGTAGCGTCGGGATTCGCAGCTGTTCTTGTCACTCATGATGCGGTCAAAGCTGTGCTTGACGTCCTTGGCATCAAAGGTGCTGCCGTCGGAGAACGTCACACCCTGGCGCAGATGAAAACGCCAGCTGCCATCGGCATTCTGCTCCCACTTCTCGGCAAGGCGCGGCTGGACGCCGGTGCCGCCGCGCACATCGAGCTCGGTCAGCGTCTCGCTGACGTTTTCCATGATGATGCGGCCGATGTTCGAACGCGTCGCCATGCAGGGCTCAAGCAGATCGGCCTCTTCCGGCAACACCACCTTGATCGGCCCAGAGCCGGCATAAGCCGGGGAAAGGGTGGTGCCCATGACCAGGGCACACAGCAATGCAGTCTTTCTCATTTCCATTCTCCTCCCAGATGAATTCAGTTTGAAGCTTTCACGCCTTGCGGGCGCCCAGCCATGAGCGCGGCGAGACAGATCGGGATCGCTCCGACCACAGTGGTCAGAGCAATGCTTTCGTTGAACAAGGCAGAACCGCCGAGTGCCACGAGAGGTAGGCGCAGAAAATCGATCGGCGCGACGACGCTTGCGGGAGCAATCGACAGGGCATGCGTCATGAGGCCCATGCAGCTGGTACCGACCACGCTCTGAAGGGCGAGCAGCGCCAGCTCCCAGTTTCCCGGCATGGCGAAGAAGGCCACAGCGAGCGATAACGAGATCGGCACGGCCAGCGACAAGCTCCAGACGACCAGGGTCGAGGTCGCAACGCCACGCGTCATCGATTTCAGGATCAAGTGGATACCGGCTTGCAGAAGCGCGCCGACAAGACCGAGCCCGATAGCCGGCGCAAAGCCGGACTGAGACGTGCCGACAATGATCATCGCACCGGAAAATCCGGCCAGCCCTGCAGCGAGCACGGCACTTCCGTGGACATGCAAGTTCCCGACGCCGGACGCGGCCAGCACCGCCGCCGCCCCGGTCGCGAAGAGCTCTGCTGCGGAAACCCGCTCGCGCCTCCCTTCTACCTGCATGACACCCTCCCCGGCCGACCTCCACGTCGGCATGCCCAAACCATCCAACTTCCACCCGTTTTTGTCAAATGATTTTCCAATGTAAAAATTCGCCATGCGACGACGTCATTATTTACTATTTATTTTCAGCTTGTTAGATTATTTAATTTTCACAGGTAACCAATTTTACGACATAAACAAACTTGACAACTTTGTAGAAATGGCAGATTTCGGAGGTCAAGAGGAGCGTTCCATGACACCTGATGACATCGCCCGGCGCATGACCGGCGCACTCACCGCGAAAGATGCGGGCCGGATCGAGGCGCTGCTTCCATCCCCGATGGTCCAGAACCACGCATCCTTCCTCCACAGGCAGGCGAACGGAAGCCTGATCTGCGCCTGGTTCGGCGGATCGCTCGAAGGAAAATCCGACATTTCGATCTATGCTTCCGTGTTGCCAGAGGGCGCATCAGCCTGGGGACCGCCGCAACGGCTGAGCTCCGACCCTGACCATTCCGAGCAGAACCCCGTCCTGTTCCAGGCACCTGACGGTCGTCTGCTCCTGCTTCACACGTCGCAGCCTTCGGGAAACCAAGATGAATGCCGGATCAGGATGGCGGAGATTAAGACGGATGCCGCCGACCCGACGCGGTTGACCGCTGCGGAAGGGCGCTATCTCGACCTGCCCCAGGGCTGCTTCGTGCGCGCGCCGGTCATGATCCGCGAAGATGGCGCATGGCTTCTCCCCATTTTCCGCTGCATCCCGCGCCCGGGGCAAAAGTGGAATGGCAGCCATGACACCGCAGCCATCGGCATCAGCAAGGACTCTGGCGTGACCTGGGCGCTCGACGAGCTCCCCCGGTCGATCGGCTGCGTGCACATGTCTCCTGTAACCCTTGGCGAAGACAACATGGCCGCCTTTTTCCGCCGTCGCCAGGCAGACTTCGTCTACCGCACCGAGAGCAGCGATGAAGGTCAGACCTGGAGCATCCCGGCACCGACAGACCTGCCGAACAACAACTCCTCGATTGCAGCAATCACGCTCAGTAACGACCGCATTGCGATCATCTGCAATCCTGTCAATGCCGCGGCCTCCCCTGACCGTCGAACCTCTCTCTATGATGAACTCGGAGAACAGGACGACAGGCCGGAGGCGGACCCGACCGGCGGCTGCACCCCCATCTGGGGCGTGCCGCGCGCGCCTGTTTCCGTTTGCATCTCGCACGACGGCGGTCGCACGTTCCCTCATCGCATCCTGATCGAGGATGGACCGGGAACCTGCCTGTCGAACGATTCCACCGATGGACGAAACAAGGAAATGTCCTATCCATGGCTCCTGGCCGAACCGGACGGATCCCTTCACATCGCCTATACCTATCACAGACGCGCGATCAAATACGTCCGGCTCGCCCCCGGCTGGGATCGTCCCGAAGACGGAGCATGACATGAGCGGCACTATCGGCATCACCATGGGCGATCCCTGCGGCGTCGGGCCCGAGATCTCGGTCCGGGCTCTGGCCGAAATGTCGGCCGAGGATCGCACAGCGACCCGGATCTACGGCAATCTGGCAACCCTCGAAGCGGCACGAAAGGCACTGAAGGTCGATCTGGACCTCACGCCTTATGTTGTCGACATCGAGATTGAGGGCGCCCCGCTTCCCTGGGGCACACTCAGCCCGGTCGCCGGCGACGCGGCCTTCCGCTTCATCGAAAGAGCCGTTCGCGATGCCGAAGCCGGAAAGATCGGCTGCATCGTTACCGCCCCGATCAACAAGGAAGCGCTGAACCTCGCCGGCCACCATTATGACGGCCATACGGGCATGCTGCGCAGCCTGACGGGGTCCAGGGCGGCCTACATGCTGCTTGCCTCCGAACGCCTGAAGGTCATTCACGTCTCGACCCACGTCTCGCTTCAGGAAGCTATCCGCCGGGCGACCACCGAACGCGTTCTGGCAACCATCAAGGCCGGCAATGATCATCTCAAGCGCATCGGCTACGAGAAACCGCGTATCGCGGTTGCCGGCGTCAATCCGCATTGCGGCGAGAACGGTCTTTTCGGCACGGAAGATGACGATCAGATCGCGCCCGCAGTCGCAGCCGCCCGCGCCGAAGGCATCGATGTGCTCGGACCGATCTCGGCCGACACGGTCTTCTACCGGGCCTATTCCGGCGCCTTTGATCTTGTCGTCGCCCAGTATCACGATCAGGGCCATATCCCGATCAAGCTGGTTGCCTTCGACACGGCGGTGAACGTCTCCGTCGAACTGCCAATCGACCGCACCTCTGTCGACCACGGCACCGCCTTCGACATCGCCGGCAAGGGCATTGCCAATCACGGCAACATGAATTCGGCCATTGCCTATGCCCGCAAGCTGGTCGCCGGCAAGGTCAAGCAAGGATGACACCGATGACCGCATCCATCACCCTCCACCAGCCGCGCCGCCTCATCGTCGGTGCAGGCACGATCGGTGAGGTCGGCAGCCTCGTCTCCGACGCCACATCTGCCTTGGTCATCGCGACACCGATCACAGCAGGTTTCATTGATCGCCTGAGCCTATCCGGCAAGATCGAGGTCTTCGACGCCATTCCCGGAGAACCGGATGTGGCGACCCTTGAAGCGGCGCTTGCGGTGGCGCGCCGGGTCAGACCTCAGGTCGTCGTCGGCCTCGGCGGCGGCTCCGTGCTTGACGTCGCCAAGCTTGTCGCGGTCCTCTGGGACAGCGAACAGACACTCATCGACGTCGCGGGGCCCAACAAGGTCAACGGCCGCAACACCCGGCTCGTTCAGGTGGCGACGACGGCCGGCACGGGCTCGGAAGCCGGCATCCGTTCGCTGATCACCGATCCAGTGAAGGGGAACAAGATTGCGGTCGAGAGCCCCCACATGATTGCCGATATCGCGGTCCTCGATCCGCAATTGACTTTCACTGTGCCGCCGGCCGTCACGGCTGCCACTGGCGTCGATGCCATGGCCCATTGCGTCGAGGCCTTCACCAACAAGCGCGCCCATCCGATGATCGATGGCTTTGCCCGCATGGGCTTCCGCCTGGTCGGCAAATATCTCGCCCGCGCCGTCAAGGATGGCTCGGACACCGAAGCCCGCGAAGCCATGATGCTCGCCTCATACTATGGCGGCATCTGTCTGGGCCCGGTCAACACGGCGGCTGGTCACGCCATCGCCTATCCGCTCGGCACGCGCCTTGGCCTGCCACATGGCCTGGCCAACGCAATCGTCTTCCCGCATGTGCTCGCTTTCAACCAGCCTGCGGTTCAGGACAAGACGGCGGAAGTGGCCGAAGCACTCGGCTTCAGCGCCGGATCACGCGACGCCCTGCTCGAAAACGCCTGCCGTTTCTGCACCGAACTCGACATCGAGATGCAGCTCTCTCGGCACGGCGCGGACGAGGATGCTCTGGCAGGCTACGCGGCAGAGGCCCACGCCAATCGCCGACTGATGGACAACAATCCTGCCGACATGGCCGTCGAAGATGTGTTGGCGATCTATCGAGCAGCCTATTGAGCCGTCCGGCGTCGCGGCAGAGTGAAAAGGGCCGCCGGCCCCTTGTTCCCTTCAGGATTTCGCGCGTCTGAAGGTGGGCACTCACCCCTCGGACTGGGCTGCCAGAGAAGCACTCGTCTGGAAGAGACGCGCACGCGAACCGGTCAGATGGGCATGCATGAGTTCTTTCGCCCGGGCGCCTTCCCCTGCTGCGATCGCCGTCGCAATCGCTTCGTGCTCGGCAAACACGCGCGACAGCCCGGCAGCGTCACGCTTGACCGAGACACCGTGGAAACGCATGCCGACGGCAATGTGGTCCTTCAGGGCCTCCATGGCGGTCGAGAAATAGGTGTTGTTGGCAGCACGGGCGATGGCGACATGGAACTGGAAGTCGGCATCCTCGCGATGGGCTTGACGGTTGGTGGCATCGCGCATCAGTTCGAGCGCCTCGCGGATCGAGGCGAGTGCCGCAGGCGTGTGGCGCATGGCGGCAGCTTCTGCCGCAGCCGGCTCAAGCGTCAGGCGAAACTCATAGCAATTGAGAAGATCCGCAACATTTTCCAACTGGCCAAAGCCGAGCGGCTGTTTCATGCCCACGGACCGCACGAAACTGCCGGCACCACGCCGGGAGTAGATGAAACCCTGCTCGCGAAGCCGGCGCAGGGCTTCCCGGATAATGGGGCGCGACACTTCGAATTCGATCGCGAGATCATGCTCGGTCGGCAGCCGTTCGTCCGGTTGGTAAGACCCCGACTTGATTGCCCGATGCATGCGCTCGAACACCTGATCCGCCAGGCTCTTGCGTGCCGTTCCGCTCTGAAGTCCCATTCCTAGCCCCTGACCCCGTCCAGTTTTCCAGCAAGCTTCGCCAGGGTGTCCGGCTGCCCGAAGCCCCCCGATTTGGCGATGATACAATGACCTTTGGCATGAGCCAGACCAAGGCCCGGCATGCATTCGCCCTCCAGGCGGAAACATTCAATGCCCATTCTATCCAGAACCTCTTCTGCTGTCGCACCGCCACACAGGAGTATGGTCTGCGCCTCGCTCGTCAAGCGCGGATGAACGCTCCTTGCCAGATTGGCCGAGACTTCCTGGGGCGAAATTCGCGTCTCCCCATCGGTCGCCTGCACCAGGATCATGGGTGCAGAGCCTGGCACCGAAGGCGCCATGACACCGTTTGGAGCGGGATTGAAGGCAACCATGTCGAGCTGTCGCAATTGCTCCGCCTGCTCGACGGTAATCCGGTCATGCGAGCCGATGACGAACAGGCCTTTTCCAACAGGCGGCGCGACAAGCTCGCCATCAGCCCGCCCCGTCATGCGACAGGCGAGTGCCTCGGCAAGGCCCCTTGCCCCGACCAGGAGATCGACACCGCCGGCCTTGGCCGTTTCCAGCACCTCGAGCAGGTCTTCCTGTTGCAGCGCGTCAGGAATGAGTGCGCGGGCTGCATGCTGCCCCAACACGTCTGCGATGGAGATCGGCGTCGCAACGCCGAAGCCCTCGATATATCCATCTCGCACCACCCGTTCGAATGCGGGGATGGCAGGCGCGACCAAAGCGCGCCGATAGGAAATCGCATCCAATTCCCGTGAGATATGACCTTTGAGCCGAGAATCGATCTTCTTGAACAGGGTAACCTGAGGAGGCAGCAACCCGAGGGCCTGTCGCATCGCCTGAAACGCCTTTTCCCGAGACCCCTCGCGGGACGCCAGATTGATCGAGAGAACCTCCGGTGACAAGGCCAGTCCCTGGGCGACCGCGCCGACTTTCAGGACGACTTCAGTGCGAAGTCCCCGTGCCGCGAAAGGGGCGGCTGTATCCAGTGCGCCGGTAAGATCGTCGGCAAGGATGACGAGCACGAAATCATTCCTAGTTGTTATCTTCGTGTTCGGAATATGGCTTTATTTTCATGGGAATGCAAATAAATACTAACAAATTATCGCCAGACACGTGCCGCTTCGTCACAGTCGAACGACCTTGGAAACATGAAGCAATCTGCATGCGAGAATACGAAGCAGCGCTCGCATGTTGAGCGCTGCTCCGTATCCAAGTTCGGGCAACAGATCGCTAAAGTCGCGAATGTGGTTGTCGACATTGCGACTGCGTGCTTTCGGCCTTCCGGTGTATCCCGGGCAAGGGCCGTGGCGATGAAGGCGCAGACAGCCCGGCGCCCGCTCTTTCCTGCAACTGCTGAATGCCCCCGTCGGGGCCTTCAAGGCGAACCGGCGTGGTTCGAAAGCTCGGGAAACAGCTGCCGGTGCGAAACGGCAGCATTGCGCGAGGCGCCGTTGCAGACCCAAAAAACCTGCGTCGACCGGACCGTCGGGAAGATGGACCGCCAGCGCAACCGGCAAATGCCGGCTTTTCTGACGACCCCGCCACCTGTTCCCTCAGCCACCGCCTCAGCGGCCCAGCCAGCCACCATCAACCATCATGACGGTCCCGTTTACGTAATTCGACGCGGAGGACGAGAGAAACACGACCGGTCCGGCGAAGTCTTCCGGCTGCCCCCAACGGCCAGCCGGTATCCGCTCAAGTATGGATCTCGAGCGATCAGGATCGTTGCGCAAGGCTTCGGTATTGTCGGTGTCAATATAGCCAGGCGCAATTGCGTTGACATTGACGCCTCGACCCGCCCACTCATTGGCGAAAGCCTTGGTCAACTGACCGATAGCGCCCTTCGAGGCAGCATAGCCAGGAACGGTGATGCCACCCTGAAAGGTCAGCAGTGAGGCGGTGAATATGATCTTGCCGCTGCCGCGCTCAACCATATGTCGCCCGATTTCCCGGGTCAGGACGAACTGCGAGGACAGATTGACCTCGATGACCTCATCCCAGATCGCATCGGAATGTTCTGTAGCAGGTGCGCGTCGGATCGTGCCGGCATTGTTGATCAGAATATCGATCCGGGGATTGTCCGCCAGAATCTGCGCGGCAAACGCCGTCACGGCCTTGCGATCGGCGAAATCGCATTGATAGCCGCGAAAGGATCGACCAGCGGCCAGAACATCGCCTTCGACGTCACTTCCGCTTGTTTCAAGGCTGGCGCTTACGCCGATAATATCGGCTCCCGCTTCGGCGAGCGCCTTGGCCATGCCGCGCCCAATCCCGCGTTTGGCGCCGGTAACAAACGCGGTTTTCCCGGAAAGATCAAAACTTGTCATAACGCTCATGCCGGCTCCTCCGAAACCTGAATCATCGACTTCATCGCATTGGGGTTCTTGGTCAGCGCCTCAAAGGCACCCTGAATCGCGTCGAGCCGTTGAATATCGGTAATGAAATTGTCGCAATCCACAACTCCGTCTTCCAGCAGAGCCATGGCCTGCTCGAAATCCTGCGGATGATAGACCCGCGCGCCAAGCATTTCCAACTCGCGCCAGAAGAACTGGAACAGATCGATCTGCGGCTTGCTGGCATGGATCGCCACCATCACGATCCGGCCGCGCGTTGCCGCAACGGCCGTCATCAGGTCGACACCGGGCTGCGTGCCCGACACCTCGAACACGACATCCGCGCCCTTGCCGTTCGTCGATTCCGCGACAAATGCCGCGGCATTGACCAGCTTGGGATTGACGGTGCGGAAACCCAGCTTTTCAGCGAAGGCCAGCCGGTTCTCATTGATCTCCGAGATCGTGACTTGGCCGCCGGCATGGCGGGCAACCAGCGCCACCAGCAGGCCGATCGGTCCACCGCCAATGACCACCACATCCTCGCCTGGCTGGAGGCGCGCGCGCTTGACGTCGTGGCAGGCCACCGCCAGAGGTTCGATCAGGGCCGCATGCCGCAGGCTCAGATTGTCCGGCAGGACATGGATGGTATGGGCCGGCACATTCCACTTCTGCTGGAACGCGCCCTCCGTATCGATGCCAATGAATTTCAGGTTATGGCAAATGTGCTGATGCCCCGCATCACAAGCCGGGCAATGGCCACAGGCGTCGAGCGGACGCACGACGATACGCTGTCCGGCGGCGAGCCCCTCGACGCCCTCACCGATCGCTGAGATCGTGCCGGACATTTCATGGCCGACCGTGCGCTCGAAGCCGACGCGCTTGTCCATGTGCCCGAGATAGATATGCAGGTCGGTTCCGCAGATGCCGCAATAGGCGACATCGATCTGAACTTCGCCTTTGGCCGGCGGCGCAACCTCGCGGGCTTCGAGTGTAAACGTCTTGTTGCCGCGATAGACGGCCGCTTTGCTGGTCATGGGAACCTCATGCTTTCAAAGTGTTTTCGGATTCGAGCTTCGCCCAATCGAAGGTGACCCCGATACCAGGAGTGTCAGGAGCCACGGCCATCCTGTCTTCGACCACAAGCGGCCGGGTGGTATATTGGTCGATGGGAAAGGAATGGACCTCAATCCAGCCCGCATTGCTGCGCGCCGATACCAGGCTGACATGGAGCTCCTGCATGCCGTGGCTGCAGATCGGCACGCCATGTTCCAGCGACAGATCTGCGACCTGCAGGAAGCCGGTGACGCCACCGCAATTGGAAGCGTCGGGCTGCACGAAGCTGAGTTTGGCTTGGTCGAAGGCATAGCCGAACTCGTGGATGGTGTGCAGGTTTTCGCCCATGGCGAGTGGCATGCCGGTTGCTTCGGCGATGCGCGCATATCCTGCATAATCGTCGGGAATCGTCGGCTCCTCGAACCAAAGCAGATCATAGGGCGCAAAGGCCTTCGCCGCCTCGATCGCCTGATCCACGCTCATTGAGTAGTTGGCATCGACCATGAAGGCGACATCGGGGCCGATCAGCTCGCGCACCGCCCTGATGCGCTCCAGATCCTCTGCAAGGCTTGGCTGACCGATCTTGATCTTCACCCCGTCGAAGCCGCGCGCGATATAGCTGCGGATACTGTCCAGAAGCTTGGGCAGCGGGAAGTTCAGGTCGATGCCTCCGCAATAGGCGCGGCAACGATTGGAAGCGCCGCCCGCCATCTTCCACAGCGGTTCGCCCAGACGCCTGCCGCGCAAGTCCCACAGTGCGATGTCGATAGCCGAAATCGCGAACGAGGCGATGCCGCCCCGCGCGACATAATGCACATGCCACTGCATGGCATCATAGAGCTCCTCGACCGGTTCGGCATCGCGGCCGATCAGGAACGGCGCCAGATCGTGTTCGATCATCGCCGCGATCGCGTGACCACCCTTGCCGCCCGTATAGGTATAGCCCGTCGCGGTAGCGCCATTCTCCAGCGTGACAGTGGCTGTGATCAATTCGAAATGATGGTGATCGCCATGCTTGGCATCAACCAGCACTTCGGCAAGCGGAATATGAAACAGTCTCACTTCGATTGTGCTGATCTTGGTCATTGCGTCATGCCTGTCTTGCGCGGACCGGAGATCCCGCGCGTTTGAAGAAGAATAACTGCAAACAGGAAGCCACCCCGGATAACCATCTGCCAATAGGCGCTCATGCTGATCGTGCCCCGGCCATTCTCGAAATTGAGGATATTGAACACCAGGCCGAGCAGCAGCGCACCGGCAATGGTGGCCGGGATTGACCCGATGCCGCCCGTCAGGAGAGTCCCGCCAACCACGACGGAGGCGATGGCGGAGAGTTCCCAGCCGACGCCCTCAAGCGGTTGACCGGCGCCGAAACCGGATGCGAGGAAGACACCCGCCAGTCCGGCACAACCGCCACTCAGCGCATAGACGAAGAGCTTGGTGCGATCGACATCCAGACCCATCAGTCGCGAAGCGTCTTCCGAACCGCCGACGGCGAGCACGACGCGGCCCAGTGAACTGTGCTCGAGAAGCACCCACAAAGCGATGGCAACGCCGGCGACGATCAGGATAGCCCACGGAAAGAGCCCGAATGCGCTTTCCATGCCGAGACGGGTGAAATTGGATCCCCAATCGACCGCAATGGTCTCCGCGCCAGAGATGATCAATGCCCCGCCCTTTGCGCCCAGCATGGTGGCGAGCGTGGCGATGAACGGCGGAATGCGCATACCGACGATGAAGAAGCCGTTGAGAACTCCGATCAGCACGCCGGTGGCGACACCGCAGGGCAGCGCCACCTGAATGCCATAGGGCGACATATAGGCGGCAACGACAGAGGTGAACGCCGCCACCGAGCCGACCGACAGATCGATACCGCCGGTCAGGATGACGAAGCACATGCCGAGCGAAATCAGGATGAACATCGCATTGTAGTTGAGGAAGGAACTGAAGTTGTACGCCCCGCCGAAGTTGTCGTAGCGCAGCAAGCCAAACAGGATGAGCATGGCAAGCGCGATCCAGACGCCGGTGGTCTGCGAGTTGCCGCGCAGATAGCGGCGCAGATCGAATGCCGATTGATCAAGCATCTCCTAGTCCTTTCGTCCTTGCTGGATGTAGACGGCGAGGATGATGATCCCGGCCTTGGCGACCAGAGCGACTTCGTCCGCAACGCCGTTTGCGAGAAGCGTGTATCGAACCAGCTGGATGATCACCGCTCCGAGGATGACGCCGAAGACAGGGGCACGCCCCCCTTGCAGCAGGGCGCCACCGACCACGGCTGCTGCAATGGCATCCAGTTCCATCAGATTGCCGATGCGCGCTGCATCAGAGGCGGAATTGATGGCCACGACGATCAGGCCGGCGAGTCCCGCCAGACCGGCGCAGATGACATAGGCGCCGATCTTGATGCGCTTGACCGGCGCGCCCGTCAGCCGTGCTGCCGTCTCGTTGCCGCCGACAGCGAGCAAGTAGCGACCGAACAGGGTCCGGTGCACGAGCCACCAGATGACAATCGCCAGAGCCAGGACCAGCCAGCCCTGAAACGGCAATCCGAGGATCTTGCCCGTTCCGAGATAGCTGAACGCCTTGTTGCTGAAGGTCTGCAGATTGCCGTTGGTCAGCACCTGGGCGATGCCCCGGCCCGAGATGAACAGGATCAGCGTGGCAATGATCGGCTGCACATTCAAAAGGCTGACGAGCGAGCCGTTGAAGACCCCGCAACCGAGCGCCACCACCAGCGGCACGGCGATAGCCGCCGTCAACCCGAGAACCGGATAGGCCTGGGCGAATTCGGAGGTGAAGATCAACGGAGCCAAGGCCCCGGCCAAGGCCATGACAGCGCCGACGCTGAGGTCGATGCCGCCGGTGGCGATCACCAGCGTCATGCCGACGGCGACGATCGAAATCGTCGCCACCTGACTGATGTTGACGAAGAAGGTTTGCAGGCTGACGAAATTCGGCGTGACCATGACATTGAACAACAGGATCAAGGCAAGGGCGATCAGGCTGCCATGCTGCCGGACAAAACCGGCGCCAGACGCATATGTTCGCGACGGGCTCGCGAGAGGAAGCTCGGTAGTGCTCATGCTGCATCTTCCTGATGATGGTGGGCAATAGCTGCAACGAGCGCGTTCTCGGTAATGCCGGGATTCTGTAGCTCCGACACGGTATGCCCGGCCTGCAGCACGACGATCCGGTCGGCACCCTCCACGAGTTCCTCAAACTCGGAACTGATCAGCAAGACACTGCCGCCTTTCGATACATAGTCACGTATGATGGACTGAATCTCGAGCTTGGCCCCGACATCCACACCGCGGGTCGGTTCGTCGAGAATGAGCAAGTCCGGTTCATTGGAGAGCCAGCGCGCCAGCAGCACCTTCTGCTGATTGCCGCCCGACAATTCTCTGATCGGTTGCTCCATGCTGGAGGTCTTGATACCGAGAACCTTGATGTAATGTTCGACCAGAGCGCGTTCGCGCTTGCGGTCAATGGCGCCGGCCCAGGTCAGTTTGGGCAGAAGCGCCAGCGTCAGGTTCTCGCGAACCGACATGTCGGGCACGATGCCCTCGGCCTTGCGGTCTTCTGCGAGGTAGCCGAGACCTGCTGCGATCGCATTGGCCGGGCTCCTTGGCTGTGACAGTTGATCGCCGATACGCATCTCGCCCTTCACCAGGGGATCGACACCGAAGATCGCCCGCGCCACTTCCGTGCGCCCGGACCCCAAGAGACCACCGAGGCCCACGATTTCACCGCGCCGAACCGTCAGCGATGCATGGCGCAGGCTGCGGCCCGTTGCGATATCGGTTGCCACCAGCAGCAGTTCGCCAGGTTCGCTCTCCGCGCCGCCAAGGCTGGTCATGCCAGCCGCGGCGATATCGTCCGGATTGCGGCCGAGCATGTCCGCGATCAGGTCCAGCTTGGTGCAATCGGCAATGTCACGACGACCGACCGTCACGCCATCGCGCATGACCGTCACGCGGTCGCAGATCTCAAACAGCTCTTCGAGAAAATGGGAAATGTAGAGCACCGCAATGCCAGCAGCTTTCAGCGTCCGCACGACGTCGAACAGAATGGAAACCTCTCGGTCGTCCAGCGATGACGTCGGCTCGTCCATGATGACCAGCTTGGCATCCAGCGACACGGCTCGGGCAATCGCAACCAGTTGCTGGACCGCCGTGGAATAGCTGCCAAGCGGCGCGCGCACATCGATGTCGATACCGAAACGCGTGAGGATCTCGCTCGATCGCCGATGCGCTTCCGGCCAGTCGATCAACCCGCCGAAGCGGCGCGGTTCGTAGCCCATCACGATGTTTTCGGTGACGCTGCGCAAGGGCACCAGATTGAGTTCCTGGTAGATCGTGGCGATCCCTGCATCCTGCGCCTCGCGCGGACCTGCTATGTTGAGTTCCTTGCCGGCAAAGTGAACAGAGCCCGCATCCCGGCGATAGACCCCCGTCAGGATCTTCACCAACGTCGACTTGCCAGCGCCATTCTGGCCAATCACGGCATGCACCTCACCGGGCGCAATTTCGAGCTGCGCTGCCATCAGCGCTGCCACGCCTCCAAAGGTCTTTGATATTCCGTCCATACTGACAAGCGGCTGCATTCCATACCTCACGATCGCGCCGGGAAAGGAGCCAGGAGAAATGCCCCAAGGCACCTCCCCTGGCACGGAAGGATCAGTAGGCTTCAGCGATATGATCGGCCGCGTTTTCCTTGGTGAAGATCCGGTCCTTGACCTGAACCCAGGGCTCGATCTTCTCTCCGGCGGCGTAACGCTTCATCACGTCGCAGGCGAGCGGACCGAAGAAGGGCGAGCTTTCCACCGTCACACCCATCTTGCCATCGGAAATGGCCTGCAGGGCATCACGCGTACCGTCGATGGAGACGATCGTGACGTCTTCACCGGGCTTGCGGCCGGCAAGTTCCAGTGCCTGGATCGCGCCGATCGCCATTTCGTCATTGTGCGCATAGACGATATTGACGTCGGGATGGGCCTGGAGCAGCGTTTCCATGACCTGACGCCCGAGGTCGCGGGCGAAATCGCCGGTCTGCGATGCGACGATCGTAAAGCGCGGATCCTTCGCAATCCGCTCATCGAAGCCCTTCTTGCGATCATTGGCCGGAGACGAGCCGGTCGTGCCTTCCAGCTCGACGATCACGCCCTTTTCCCCCTTGAAATTCTCGATGGTCCATTCGGCAACGCGTCGACCCTGATCGACGAAATCCGAACCGAGAAACGCGACAAAATCTTCCCCGGCCTTGGCGGAATTCGGATCGACGGAACGGTCGACCAGGAAGGTCGGGATGCCGGCGGCCTTGGCCTTCTTGACCGCTGGGATGAGCGGCTTTTCCTCGCGCGGCGGCAGGAACAGGACATCGATGCCCTGGGCGATCATGGAATCGACATCGGCAACCTGCTTGGCAGCCGAGCCGGCTGCATCCGTGGCGATCAGGTCCCAGTTGCACTTCTCAGCCGTGTCATGGAACGACTTGGTTTCGGCAATGCGCCACGGATTGTTGCTTTCCATCTGGGAAAAGCCAACTTTGTACCGTTCCTTTTGAGCCAGCGGCGGCGGCTCAGCCGAGACTGTGACGGCGGATGCAGCAAAGCCGAAGATGGCCGCCGATGCCAGAAGCAATGTCCTGTTCATGTGTTTTCCTCCACTTGGTGCGACGGACCTCCTCCGTCGCGGTTGCGTTGCGGCCCGTCGGAACCTCAACCCGGGGACTATCCCCAATTCAGATAGAGCGTCTGCTTACGCAGATAGCCGTCAAACCCATACTTGCCGTCCTCCCCGCCAAGGCCGGATTGACCCCAGCCCGTATGGAAGCCCTGGAACTGTTCGCCATTGGCGCGGTTGAAATAGATCTCGCCAAATTTCAGCGCCGCCGGTGTACGCATCAACCGCCTGTAATCGCGGGTGAAGACATAGGCCGAGAGGCCGTAGTCGGTATCATTGGCAAGGGCGACTGCCTGTTCGAAGCTCTCGACTTCCATCGCCGCGACCACCGGACCGAAGACCTCCGTCTGCATCACCGGCGAGGCATTGTCGGCAACCGACAGAACCGTCGGCGAATACCAATGTCCCTTGGCAAAAGCGCCGTCCTTCAGCGGTCCACCCGGCAGAAGGATTTCGGCCCCTGCCTTGACCGCCTGATCGACGATCTCCTTGATCTTGGCGATTTCCGCCGAGTTCACCTTCGGGCCGAGATCCGGATCGGTCATCGGATCGCCGATCGTGAGCCGCGCGGAGCGCAGCACGAACTTCTCGAGAAACTCCTCGGCAATGGCGCGATGAAGATACATCCGCTCATTGCAGGTGCAGATCTGTCCGCAATTGGTGTAGCGCGCAGCCACGGCCGCCTCGACCGCCGCATCGATATCGGCATCGTCCATGACGATGAACGGCGCCTTGCCGCCAAGTTCCAGGCGGAGCACCTTCAGGGTTTCGGCGGCAGTGGCGAAGATCTCCTTGCCGGCGCGCGTGCTGCCGGTCATCGTCACAAGAGACGTCACCCGACTTTGTACCAGAGCACGGCCAACCACTGGCCCACGCCCGGTGACAACATTGAACACACCCGCTGGAAGACCCGCCTCGTCGGCCAGCAGCGCCAGAAACAACCCCGAAAGCGGCGTGACCTCATGGGACAGGAGGACCACCGTATTGCCCGCCACCAGAGCCGGCGCCAGCTTTCGCGCGGCAAGCGCTGCCGGATAATTCCACGCCGTCAGGGCCACCACGACGCCAAAGGGATGACGGCGAATCTGGATTTCCTCGTTGATATTGTCGGACGAAACTATGTCGCCCTCGATCCGCCGGGCATTGCCGGCATGGTAACGCAGGAAACCGAGCACAGCGCCAACTTCACCCCTGGCCTGGCCAATCGGCTTGCCCTGCTCCATCGTGATGATCTGTGCGAGTTCTTCTGCGCGCATCGCCACTCGGTCAGCCAGCTTCACGACGAAGTCGGCTCTCTGAACAGCCGGAAGGGCGGCCCAGGCGGGTTGCGCAGCCTTCGCTGCATCCAGTGCGACATCCGCATCCTCGGCGACGCCTTCCGGGATCGTGGCAATGAGGGATTCATCCGCGGGATTTTCCACCGCCAGGGCGTTGCGGCCGGCGCCGTCGATCCAGCGCCCCCCCACATACATCATCCCCTGTATAGGGGTCCCGCCGCCTCGCTCGAACCGCATTGCCAAACCTTTTCGTCGTACCAAACTTACGCAGAACCTAGATAATGGACGCACCAAAAGTCAAGTCGACTTAGGCAAGATTCTAAATTTCATGCATAAACACTGGTATTTCAGCGCAAAACCATTGATTGCCAGATCGAAAACGGTAGATTGCTGCTAGATTTTAGACAGACCAAAGGCGGCCATCATGCGCAACCAAACCGCGGAAGACAGCAGACAAGGCGGACGTGCCGCCGATTGGGTCATCGCCAACATCCAGGAGGACATCCTCTCCGGCGCGCTTGAGAATGGCGCGCCGCTTCCGGCCGAGCGGGAGTTGATGGAACGGTTCGGAACAAGCCGCACCGTCGTGCGCGAAGCAATCACAACGCTTTCGAGTCGCGGCATGATAGAGGCCCGCCCCCGCTATCGCCCTGTCGTGCGCAAGCCCGGCTACGACACGGCCTTGTCCACAGTCGGCAGCATCGTCAAGCTGCTCATCGGTGAGCCCAGTGGCGTCCGAACGCTTTATGAAAGCCGCGTCTTCATGGAACGCGCCCTGTCGCGCGACGCCGCGCGTCTGGCAACGCGTGACGACATCAATGATCTGCGCGCGGCGCTGGCGGCCAATCACGACGCAATCGACAACTCGGTTCGCTTCTACAATACCGATGTCGCCTTCCATGGGGTGCTCTACCGGATTCCGCGCAATCCGATCTTCCCTGCCGTCCACGAGGCCTACACCTCCTGGCTGGCACCCCACTGGGAGCGCATGCCCCGCTCGCCGGAACGCAACCGCATGAACTATCTCAGCCACAAGGCGATCTTCGATGCCATCGTCGATCGCGATGGCGATGCCGCCGAGAAAGCGCTGGAAACGCATCTGTCGGCTGCGTGGGAATATGTGCGCGGCACCTTCGAGGTTCAGGACTGATGACCGATCGCTACGACCACATCGTCATCGGCGGCGGCGCGGCAGGCTGTGTTGCAGCCGCCCGGCTGGCGCGGGACGGAAAGGCAAAGGTCCTGCTGCTGGAAGCCGGCCATTCCAATCGGCATCCCCTTCTCGACATGCCGCCGGGCATCTTCAAGATGATCAACGGCTCGCGTTACATGCGCTATCACCGCACTGTCGCACAGCCTCATCTCGACGGTCGCGTCCATGAGATCGCGCAGGGAAATGTTCTGGGCGGCGGTTCGTCGGTCAACGCACAGGTCTATATGCGTGGCAGGCCAAGCGACTACGACGAGTGGGATACATTGCTGGAGGGCAGCAATGACGGGGTCGGCTGGGGCTGGAAAGATGTCCTTCCGCACTTCCGCCGGATGGAGGGCAACAATCGGCTCGGAGGCGACCTGCATGGCAATGAAGGTCCGCTGCTCGTGTCTGATCCCGGGCATATCGACCAGACCTCGCGCTGGTTCGTCCAGGCTGTCCAGAACATGGGTGTCCCCTTCAACCCCGATTTCAACGGAACCAGTCAGAAGGGCGTGGGCTTCTATCAATTCATGAATCGCGACGGCAAACGGTCCTCATCGGCCTATGCGTTCATCGAACCGGAGAAGAACAACCCCAAACTCACGGTGCAGTTGCGCTGCGAAGTGTCCGAGATCCTGTTTGACGGTGATCGCGCCTGTGGTGTCGCGTTCCACAAGGACGGCGGCCCGAGACAGGAAGTCCATTGCAGCGGCGACATCGTTCTGTCGGCCGGCGCACTGGTAACGCCCAAGCTTTTGATGCTCTCGGGCATCGGCCCGTCGGATCATCTGGCCGAGCATGGCATTGCCTGCCGGCACCATGCGCCAGGTGTCGGGCAGAACTTGATAGACCATCCGGAAGTCCCGATGTCGGTCTATCTGAACGGAGCTTATGGCTATTATCGCCAGGGCGAAGGCTGGCACATGCTACGCAATGGCCTGCAATTCAAGCTCTTTGGCACCGGGCCAATCACCACGGCTGGCGTTGAGGCTGGCGCTTTCATCAACCCGCACGATCCGGACGGGATACCGAGCATCCAGGCCTTTTGCGTGCCGATCGTCTATGTCGATCGCGACCGGCGCGACCTCGTGAAGGATGGTTACGGCCTGACGATTACCACCGTGGTCGTTAAGCCGCGATCACGCGGCGAAGTTCGTCTTGCCTCCGCCGATCCCGCAGCCCCGCCCCTGGTGTCGCCCAACCTGCTGAAGGATGATGCCGATATGCGCGAGATGATTGCGGCGCAACGCTTCTTTCTCAAGGCGTTCCGCCAGTCGCCGCTGGCGTCCAGAGTAGACAGGATAGCGTTGCCGCAAAGTCCTGATCTGTCCGACGAAGGGCTTCACACCCACTGCAAGGCCTTCGTCAAGACCAACTATCACCCGGCCGGCACCGCGCGCATGGGCCCGGATGGGGACCCGCTCGCGGTTCTGGATGCGCGGATGCGTGTGCGCGGGATAAGGGGACTCAGGGTCTGCGACATGTCTGCGGTTCCTGATATCAATGCCGGCAACACCAATGCACCCGCCATGATGCTCGGAGACCGCTGTGCCGACATGATCATGGGCCGGATATAGAACTGCAGCGGAGCTCGCGTTGGACTCGATGCGAGTGTACCGCGGCGTTCTCGCAAAGGTCCTCGGCTCCTCGCGTCATTCCCCGGCCAGATCGCGGATGGCCTGCATGACAGCGGCAACGTGATCAGTGTCTTTTGCCGCGGCATGGGGATTGGCAAACCGCCCGCCGTCATTGTCGTAATACTGGCCTGAAGCCTTGGCGAATTCGTCCGACAGCGCGGCGCGGCGCAGGATGTCGGCGCCGATGCGCAGGTCGTTGCCTGCAACACCGAAACCTTCCTTCACCATCTTCGACGCCAGCAGCGAGCCGGGGTTCACCGCGACGAAGACCGGGCCATCGGGATGCTGCCGCGCCATTTCCTGCGTCCAGATCGTGATCGCCAGCTTGCTTTGCGCATAGGCACCCATGTGATCGAGCGCGACCTCGCCCCGCAGCGCGGCCAGATCGACCGGAGCTTGCGCAGCCGAGGACAGGTTCACCACACGACCATCCCGCGAAAGGCACGGAAGCAGGGCCTGCGTCAGCACATACGGCGCAATGGTATTGACCACGAAGCGCACATCCAGTCCTTCTGGCGTTCGCGTCTGCGATGTCTTGTAGACGCCCGCATTGTTGATGAGGACATCCAGCCTGTCATGGCGCGAAAGAATTGTCTTGGCCAGCGTACGCACCTCATCCAGCCGCGCAAGGTCGGCAAGGTAGGTTTCGGGGGTGCCGCCCAGCTCGCGCGCCACCGCTGCCAATTTGTCGGAGCTGCGTCCGTGCAAAAGGACATTGTGTCCCTCTGCAGCCAGCGTTCGAGCCGTCAGAAGTCCGATACCGTCGGTCGCGCCGGTAATGAGAATGGTCTTGGCCCTGGTCATGATTGTTCCTCAGCATTGGAGAATTCCGGTAGCAGCGCCTCGGCAAGGCGATGCATCGTGTCATCGATATCGGCGCCGCTGAAGCGAAGATTCAGCGCGACATGGTTGATGCCGAGGTCGCGCAGTTCGGCAAGATAGCGCTTGAGGAATACCGTGCCGGATTGGAAGCCCAGATGGATCGGCCGCGGCGGGGCATCCGGCTGCTCGACAAGATCTACATAGAGTGACTGCATCACCGGTTTGTCAGGCAGTCCAGCCTCGGCAATCCGACGACGATAGTCCGCAACCACTAGGCCCTGCGCGGCAGCATCGCGCGGATAGGTCATCCAGCCATCGCCGTTCCGGGCCACCCACTCGGCCGATTGCTGACTGCTGCCGGTGATCAGCAGCGGCAAGCCACCGGCGGTCGGTTTCGGAAGCATGTCGATCCCGCCCGTCAGGATGCCTTGTGCTGTCTCTATACGGGGGTAGCTCTCGGCCATCGCGCGGATGTAGTCCACGCTGTCGCGAAACCGCGCGCCGCGATCGGGGAAGGACATGTTGAGCGCCGGGTATTCGTCGGGCCGGTCGCCCGAGGCGATGCCGAGCAGAAGCCGCCCGCCAGACAGCGCATCCGCCGAGGCGGCGGCCTTGGCCACATGCGCGGGATGGCGCAGCGGCAGCACCATGCTGGCCACTCCAAGCGCGATATTGCGCGTCGCCATGGAGAGCGCGCCGAGATAGACAAAGGGATCGAAGACCTGCCCGGCGTCACCGAAAGACGGCACGTTGAACGGCACATCGCGCAGCCAGAGTGCCGAGAAACCCAAACTGTCGGCCAGTTGTGCGCGTTCGATGTGTCGCGTCAGATCCGGAACCGGGTCGTGGCCATGCGGGTCCAGCGGCACGACCAGCCCGACGCTCAGGCGCCCGGGCCGAAAGACCGCGTTGTAGGCGCGGTTCAGGGTCTGGAAGTTCCTCATCTCGACCTTCTCCAGCATGTCTTCTCTCCCGTCGCCTCTATTCCTCGCTGGACGGCACAACGTCGAGCACGGAAGTATGAACCATTTGGAAGGCTCCTTTCCTTGCGGCTGTCGAACCTGAACGTCAGAACCAGCTGACCGTTTCCGCCATGCTGCGACGGGTCTTGGGAAATTCGGGATCCTTGGCGCGGTAGCCGAAGGCGAACATCACCGCGGGTTTCCACTTGCCGGTGTCGATTTCGAAATGCTGCGCCAGCGTCTGGGTCGTACGCCCCATGTCGAAACCTTCGATCGGGCAGCTATCGATGCCGATCAGGGCGCCCGCGGTCATCATGTTGGCCAGAACGATATAGGCCTGCTTGCCCGACCAATCGGTGATCTGACGATCCGTCGTGATGCCGTGGTCGGTGGTCTGGAACTTGCCATAGGCGCCGTTGAACATCTCGATCACCGGTTCGGGCAGCTTCTTGACCGTCCGGTAGTGATCCACAAGGTAGTCTGACCCAGCCGTCATCGTCTCAGCGGTACTGGCAAGTATGATGCCGAAATGGCTCGCCGTGCCCAACTGACCGGCAGAACCATTCATGATGCCGTTCGCCCCCCAGGAGAACTCGCGGAACAATTCCCGCTTTTCCGGGGTCTGGATGATCAACACCTTGAAGGGCTCGTGCCCGAACGAGGTCGGCGACAGCCGCGCGGCCTCAAGGATCGTCTCGAAGGCCCTCTCGTCGATCTTGCGTTCGGGGTCGAAGACCTTGGTGGCATGGCGGAAGTTGAAGGCGTCGATGATCTGGGCCTGGATGTCGGGAAGAATCTTGGTGATCGCGTTCATGGCTCATTCCATTGGTGCTGTGTTTCGCTGCCCAACAGATATCACTTGCAATTTTGAATTAAATCAGCAGCCTCCGGAGTTCAGTTTTCGGATTTTGGATATAATGGTGATGGATACTGACTGCTTGCGTCTGTTTGTTTTGGCAGCCGAACGGCTCAACATCAGCGACGCCGGACGCGCGCTTGGTCTGGCTCCGGCGGTCGCGAGTGCGCGTCTTGCAAAACTTGAAAACGAGCTAGGCGTCGAGCTTTTGCGCCGCACGACGCGCAAAGTTTCCCTGTCGCTCGACGGATCGGATTTCCTGCCCTACGCCCGGGAAATCTTGGCGCAGGCGGATGCCGCGCGTGCCGCCTTGGGTGGTGCCGGGACGGATCTGAAGGGAACGCTGCGCTTCGCGGCTCCGAGCAGTTTCGCACAGCTCCACATCATGCCCCTGCTGCCTGAATTTTACGCGCGCTATCCCAATCTCACACTTGACCTGCGGCTCTCCGACACACGCTTCGACCTGATCGAAGGCAGTTTCGATCTTGCGCTCAGAAGCGCGCCGCTGACCGACAGCAGCCTGAAGGGGCGCAAGCTTTCCGACGACACTCGCATCCTTTGCGCATCGCCGGGCTATCTTGAAAGCCGTGGGACGCCTGTCTCGCCATTTGAACTGGCGCGTCATCAGTATATCGCCTGGAGCAACCTGGAGCCGCGTAGCCTGGTAAACGCGACGGGAGAGACCGCGGTGCTCGAGCCAGGCCAGATGACCTGCCGTGCCATCGTCGATGATGGCGATGCGCAGCGTGAGGCGACCATAGCCGGTGCCGGGATCTCGGTGAATTCACTCTGGAGCGTCGCCCACGAGATCAAGTCAGGCAGACTTGTTCGGATCCTTCCCGGCTGGCGACTGAACGAGCCCACAGTGCTTTGGCTCGTCTATCCGAAATCAAATGTTCTGACGCCGAAAACCCGTATTTTCATAGACTTTGTGACCGACCGGCTGGGCAATCGCCCCGAGTGGTCCGCCTGAAACTGCCGGCTGTCGCGGCCCGAGGTATCAACCAAGCGCCTCGATGCTGGCGCTTCAGCAATGCGTGCCGGATTGCGCGACCGGGACGCAAACACGCTCGCTCCCCCAGTGGGAAAGAGAGCTCAGGGAAAGAGAGGAGAAGCAGGGATTATCGAGCCCGGCTTATGTCCGCGATCATCATGTTGCGACAAGAACTTCCACGCCACGGCGCTCGAATTCCTTGGCGACACGGTCCGGTATGCCGTCGTCTGTAATCAGGGACTGGATGACGTCCAGCGATCCGAGACGGGTGAACGACGACCGCCCGATCTTTGTTGAGTCCGCAACCAGATAGACATGGGCTGCCGCCTTGATCATCGCTTCCTTGAGCTGCAGATCGGCAAAGCTCGGATAGGTCAGCCCGGCCTCCAGATCGACGCCGGCCGTGGCGAGAAAAAGCTTCCCCGCGAAAATATTGCTGAAATACTCAACCGACTTGTCACCCGACAGGGACAGCGTCGGCGATTTGAACTGGCCTCCCGGCATATGGACGGCGAAAGTCGGCACCGCCCCCAAGATGATCGCGATGTTGAGTGCATTGGTGATCAGGGTGAGGTTGCGGCGATTCGCCAGCCGCATGGCGATCTCGGTCGTGGTCGTGCCCGCGTCGAGGATCAGCGTCTCGCCATCCTTCACCAGACTGGCGGCCAGAGTGCCGATCTTGCGCTTCTTGTCCATGTTCTCCTGGTGATGCAGGGCCATGGTGCCCATCTGGGGCGCGGCGGAATTCAGATAGGCGCCACCATGCTCGCGCGTGATGAACCCTTCGTTTTCCAGCCGTTCGAGATCCTGACGGATCGTCGCCTCGGAGACGTGGAATGCAGTTGCCAGCTCGCGCACGCGCGCCGAGCCCTCTTCCTGCAACCATTCGAGGATACGCCGACGCCGTGGCTCGGACAGCAAGCCCACCATGGATTCGGAAGAATCGTTTTCTGTCTTCGCGTCCATGTCTCGACAAACCTCGAATTTCGCAAGCAAACAGCAGTGTTTCGATCTTAACCCACGGCTCCCTTACAACAAGTGCCCGTCAGTTGAAATACTCATCACGCTTGGTTCTGCAGGACCACACGGGCCTGCAGCTTCTGCTGCACCTGATCGACCACGACGGCAGCGATGATCACGAGTCCCTTGATCACGGTCTGCCAGAAGGAGGAGACGCCCATCATGATCAGGCCATCGGCCAGGATACCGATCACGAATGCGCCGACGATCGTCCCGCCAATGCGACCGCGGCCACCGGACATGGAGGTTCCGCCGAGGACGGCCGCGGCAATCGCATTCAGTTCGAAGGTCTCGCCCGTCGCCGGATGGCTTGCCTGCAGCTGCGAGGCAATGATGAGGCCGACCAGAGCGGCACAGAAGCCGGAGAACATGTAGACGAAGAGCTTGATGCGATCGACATTGACGCCGGACAAGGCAGCCCCGCGCTCATTGCCACCAACCGCATAGATGTGACGACCCAGCGGCGTCCGTGTCGCGAGATAGGCGGCGGCGAGCGCAACGACCACCATGATCCAGACCGAGAGGGGGAAACCGAGCAAGCTCCCCGAGCCGATCAGCCTGAAGGTGTCGGAGCCATACTCGGCATTGCCGGCAAGGTTCGGGAACGTCCGGCCGTCGGAGAAAAGAAGGGCAGCACCTCGGGCAACATAGAGAATGCCGAGCGTCGCGATGAAAGGCGCGACATTAAGCTTCGTGATCAGTAACCCGTTGATCAACCCGATCAGGATCCCGACGACAGCGACGACCAGGCAGATCTCGAGCGTGTTGAACTGCAGGCTCCAGCCGATCTGCAGGTCAATGCCGTAAAGCACCAGCCAGCCAGCAACCATGGCGCACAGACCGACGATCGAGCCAACGGAGAGGTCTATGCCGCCTGACACGATGACGAAGGTCATGCCGATGGCAAGCAGCGCATTCAGCGCCACATGCTTCGAAATGATCAGCATGTTCGCCCCCGTCAGAAAGTTTGGCGCAGCGACGGCGAAGAAGGCAAACACGAGAATCAGGGCGACGAAGGTGCGCATCTTCAGGAGAAGCAGCAGCATGGAGGTTTGCGAAGATGGACCGACAGCCTTGCTGCCGTGGGCGGTGACGGAACTGCTCATGAAGATTTGACCTTGTTCAGATTGGGCGTCGCGGCGGAGATGACGTCCGCGGCGGCGGCACCGGCCGGAAAGTCACCGGTGAGCCTGCCATTCGCCATAACGAGAATGCGATCGGAGAGAGCGAGAACCTCCTCCAGATCCGAGGTAACGAAAAGGATGCCGAGACCATCGGCCGCCAGCTTGCGCATGGTGCGGAAGATTTCGGCCTTGGCGCCAATGTCGATGCCGCGAGACGGCTCGTCCATCAACAGGATGCGTGGCTTGGTCATCAGGGCCTTGCCGATGACGACCTTCTGCTGGTTGCCGCCCGAAAGGCTCGACACGGGATGTTCGAGGCTCGCGATCTTGATCGCCATGCGCTTGACGAATTCTGCGGCCTTGGCCGCTTCCGCCTTCAAACTCAGGTGGAAGACCCGGGTGAAATCGCCGAGCGACGAGAGCGTGAGATTTTCACGAATACTCATGATCTGCACCAGACCGTCGCGCTTGCGGTCCTCCGGGATCAGCGCGAGACCGCGCCTGATCCGCCCGGACACACTACGCTCCTTGACGCGCTCTCCGCCAATGAAGAGCCTGCCTGCCGAGGCAGGATGCTGCGCCATGATACATTCCAGAAGTTCCGACCGTCCGGCCCCCATCAATCCGTAGAGACCGACAATTTCTCCCGATCGCACCGAAAGCGACATGTGATCGACCACATATCCGCCGGCAGGGCTGGGCAAGCAGACATCTTCGACGCGGAAAATCTCGTCGCCGAGCGAAGTGTGCTCGGTCTTCGGAAACTCCTTGGAGGCGCTGCCGATCATGTTCGAGACGATCCAGGGAATATCGACCCCCTCCATGGAGCGTGCGCCGGTGATCACCCCGTCGCGGAGGACGGTGATATAGTCTCCGATCCGGATCAGTTCTTCGAGCCGGTGGGAAATATAGACGATGCCCACACCCTGGCGCTTCAAGTCGCCAATGACGCGAAACAGCACCTCGACCTCGGCGGCAGAGAGGGCCGACGTCGGCTCATCGAGGATCAGGATACGTGCGTCTTCGGCAAGCGCTTTGGCGATCTCGACGATCTGCTGCTGGCCTATCCGCAAGTTGCCGAGCGGCATGTCGGGATCAATGTCCTGCTCCAGACGCTTCATGAGCGCAGCCGCGACGGCCCGTTGGGCGGCCCTGTCGATGTGGACCCCGCCGACCGTCTTCTCGTGGCCGACGAAGATATTCTCCGCGACAGTCAGGTTGGGAAAGAGATTGAGCTCCTGAAAGACGATACCCACGCCATGGCGCGCCGCATCCGTGCGGTCGGCAAAAACGACAGGCTTGCCGTCGAGTGAAATGGTGCCACCATTCAGCTGCTCGACCCCCGCGATAACCTTCATCAACGTCGACTTGCCGGCACCGTTCTCGCCAACCAGAACGTTGACCGCCCCCATGCGCAGATCGAAATCGACATTCTTGAGGGCTTGCGTTCCCGGATAGATCTTCGACCCGGAGCGGATCGTGAGCCCGATGGGATGCGCCTCGCTCATGGCACGACCTCCACGCTGACAGGTGTCACGAGCGGCTTCTCGCCAGCGGAACGCAGAACGGTGGCGCCGAGAAACTCGACCGTCTTGCCGTTCAGCGCGCTGTCGGCTGATATCGTCGACACGGCACGATCATTCAGCGCGCGGCCAAGCCGCGCATATTCGATCTGATCGCGAAACGCAGAGAAATCATAGAGTGGTGTCGCGTCGCGAAGCGCCGAACCCTTCACGACGGGGCCGAGTTGCAGGATCGCGTCAGCCGTTCCGTCGCCGTCGAGATCGACTTCGGCAACCGCCGCCTTTGAGGCGCGGTCTTCGGCGACGACCCTGCCCTTGCCCTTGACCGCGAAATTCCAGCCACCGCCGGCACCACCGACGCGCAGGCCATATTTGCCACCCGCATCATCCAGCCCGGCCGTCACCGCATCGAGCAGGACGGAAAGATCGACTGCTGTTTCGGACAGGGTCGAAACGAGTTTCGCCTCGAAGGTTTCGGACACGAGCGCCTCGATCGGATCGACCGCCGCTTGATCGGCACTCTCGGTTTTCACAAGCTTGCAGCCCGAAAGGCTCAACGCGACCAGGAGGCCGGCTGTGAACAGGATGGGTTTCATCATCAAAGACCATTTTCTTCAACTGAGACGACCACCCGGCGCGCAAGCGCCCCGGGTGGTCTTCAGGCACGAAATCACTGCGAGATAGCAAATGTCTCGAGCTTGGAGGCATTGTCCTTGTTGACGAGAATGCAGTCCATCAGCTGCTTTTCATCGAAACCTGTCGAACCGGTCTTGATGAACTTGTCTGCCTGTTCGACCGCCAGCTGGGCCTGCTGATAGGCAGGCTGCAGAACAGTCGCCTTGATGCCGTCCTTCAGGATGGAATCACGGACATCGTTTGAGCCGTCGAAGCCGACAACGATGACGTCCTTGCGACCGGCAGCCTCGAGAGCGGCGTACGCGCCCATGGCCATGGTGTCGTTACCCGAGATGACACCCTTGATGTCGGGATGGGCCTGGAGCATCGATTCCATCACCGTATAGGCTTCGGTCTGTGACCAGTTCGCAGTCTGGCGAGCGACCATCTTCATGTCCGAATACTGGTCGATCACGTCGTGGTAACCCTGCGAACGGATGCCGGCATTCGTGTCGGATTCCTTGCCGACGAGTTCGGCGTAATTGCCTGTCTCACCCATCAGCTTGACGAACTCTTCTGCCCCGAGCTGCGCACCCTGGTAGTTGTTCGAGACGATCTGCGAGACGGCAACACCCGTCGCCGTGATCTCGCGGTCGATCAGGAAGGACGGAATGCCCTTGTCCTTGGCCTTCTGAACGGCCGCCACCGAGGCATCAGCACCGGCGTTGTCGAGGATGATTGCCTTGACGCCGGCCGCGATGGCGGAATCGAACAACTCGCTCTGTTTGTTGGCGTCATCGTCATGGACCATGATCATCGTTTCATAGCCAAGCTCCTTGGCTTTGGCCGCAGCACCGTCGGCTTCGGCCTTGAAGAACGGATTGTCGTGGCTCGGTGTGATGATCGCGATGGTATCGGCCGCCATGGCAAAGCCCGGCACAAAGCCGGACAGGGTCAATGCGCAAACAGATACGAGAAAACGGCGTGAAATTTTCATTAGAACCTCCCTTACTCCAAGCCACCTCCTTGTGACCTACTGCATTTTCTATCGAATGATTTCGATTGATGTCAATCTATTTTTGTTTGACTCTCGGCACTTACGTTCCTGGACTCGTCGGGTACGGACTTCGCGCGAATAAGACTCCATAAACGCTGCAATGCAGCAAATTTAGATCCGAACACGGAAAAGCTCTTGTCGCACACCTAAAATTATGGAAGATATCGAAATCAAACAAAAGCAAACGAAAGCCTTCCACATAGATCGCAGGCGCCGCGAAAGCATCGCGACCCGGGGCAAGCAGACCTGCGAACAGGTGGACGGATTTCTCTAACTGGAGGACGCACCCTATGACGACCCAACGCTTCGGCGCCGGAATCTGGCATTTCGCAACCTATGTCGATCGCTACGCGACCGACGGCTACGGCACTCCACGCAGTGTCATCGACGCGATTGACCTTGCCGGCCAGGTGCGCGACCTCTCGGTTGTCGACATCAACTACCCCTTCTTCGGCGGAGACTTCACCAACGCCGAGATCAAGACCGCTCTCGACCGCAACAATCTCGGCGTCATCGGCATCACTCCGGAAATCTACACCCGGGAATTTTCCAAGGGTTCCTTCACCAATCCGGATGCCGGCATCAGGAGACGGACCCACGAACTGGTCACGGAAGCCTGCGACCAGGTTCGCTATTTCGGCGCTGACTATGTAAAACTCTGGCCAGGCCAGGATGGCTGGGACTATCCCTTCCAGGTCGACTACGGCACGTTGTGGAAGCACTCGCTCGACGGTGTCGGCCAATTGGCGAGCGAAAACCCCGATCTGAAATTCGTCATCGAGTACAAGCCGCGCGAACCGCGGGTTCGCATGAGCTTCGGCTCTGTCGCCCGCACGCTTCTCGGCATCGAGAAGATCGGCCTGCCGAACATCGGCATTCTCCTGGATTTCGGTCATGCGATCATGGGCGGGGAATGCGCCGCCGACAGCGCGCAGCTCGCCATCGACTATGGTCGGCTCTTCGGCATGGACGTCAACGACAACTACCGCAGCTGGGATGATGACCTTGTCGCGGGCAGCCTGCATCCGATCGAGTTGTTCGAATTCTTCTACGTGCTGAGGAAGAACAAGTGGGAAGGTGTTTGGCAGCTCGACCAGTTCCCCTTCCGCGAGGACAGTGTCGCGACCGCCAACCACGCCATCGACTTCCTGAAAGCCGCAGACAAGGGTCTTGAGACACTTGATCTCGACGCCCTGAAGGAAGCGCAGAGCCGACACGACGCGATCTCAGCCTTGCGGATCGCCCAGAAGGCTCTCTTCGGCGCCATGTGAGCGCAGGTTGCAGTGGGGTCCTCCCCAACGGAAAGGCTTGTTGAATGCTGAAGAACGATACCGTTCAGACCATCCGCGAGAAGGCGCTATGGATGCGCCGTCGCGCCTTCAAGATGGTCTATGACGCCCAGCTTGGGCATCCGGGCGGGGATTTTTCCGCCATTGATATCATCGCCACGCTCTACTTCGGCGTGATGCGATACGACGCGACGAAACCGGCCCTCGAGAGCCGCGACCGGTTCATCATGTCCAAGGGTCATGCGACCGGCGCGCTTTACACAGCACTCTGTGCAGCGGGCTACTATCCCGAGGATTGGCTGGATACATACATGCAGCCGAACTCCAGACTGAACGGCCACCCGAACAGGAATTACCTGCCAGGCGTGGAAACCAACACCGGGCCGCTCGGACATGGCTTGCCTGTCGGGCTCGGCATTGCAATCGCCGCCCAGATCTCGGAGCAGGCTCATCGCACATTCGTACTGACTGGCGACGGGGAACTGCAGGAAGGCTCCAACTGGGAGGCGGCAATGACCGCCGGCCATCGAAAGGTCGAAAATCTGACCCTGATCGTTGACCGCAACCGTCTTCAGCAGGGAATGGGCACCGAGGAGACCAATGGTCTGGATCCCCTCGACGAAAAGTTCAGGGCCTTTGGCTGGGAGGCATTGATGGTGGATGGCCATGATATCGGCGCCCTCCTCGACGTCCTGGCGACACCGCGCATGGGCAGGGGCCGTCCGCTCTGCGTGATTGCCAATACTGTGAAAGGCAAGGGTGTGTCCTTCATGGAAAACAAGGCATCCTGGCACCATGGCGTGCCTAATGCCGAACAGTACGGAATTGCTTTGGAGGAACTCGTCTGATGGCCGCTCCCGCCAAGAAACAGGAAGGTTTCCACGACTGCCGTGACGCCTGGGCTCGCACGCTCGAGGACCTCGCGGCCCGGGATCCGCGGATCGTCGCCGTCGTCAACGATTCCGTCGGCTCGTCGAAGCTCGGCGGCTTTCAGAAGGCGTTTCCCGAGCGTCTGGTCAACGTCGGCATCGCCGAGCAGAACATGGTCGGCGTCGGCGCCGGCCTTGCCAATGGCGGCAAGATCCCCTTCGTCTCGGCCGCCGCGTGTTTCCTGACCGCTCGCGCCCTGGAGCAGATCAAGGCAGACATCGCCTATGCCCGCTTCAACGTGAAGCTCGTCGGCCAGTCGTCCGGCGTGGCCTATGGCGAGCTTGGCCCCACGCACCACTCGATCGAGGACTTTGCCTGGCTTCGTCCGCTCGACGCCGTCACAGTCATCGTGCCTTCAGACGCCTGGGAAACGGCAGAAGCGGTCAAGTGGGCAGCAGCCCATGAAGGTCCTGTCTATCTGCGCCTGAGCCGCATGCCGGTGCCGGACCTTGACATCAAGAACCGTATCTTCCGCCACGGAAAGGCCGAACTTGTTCGAGACGGCAGCGACGTGACCGTGATCGGCTGCGGCACCACCGTGCACCTGGCGCGTCAAGCTGCCGAAAAGCTTCAGGGCGAAGGCATTTCGGCCCGCGTCCTCAACATGGCGACCCTCAATCCGCTCGACGAGGAGGCGCTCGCTGCCGCCGCCGGCGATACCGGTGCGATTGTCACCGTGGAAGAAGCCAATATCCGCGGCGGTCTGGGCGGCGCTGTCGCCGAATACACGGCCGGACATCAGCCGGTCCCGGTGGAGCGGGTCGGATTTCCCGGTTTTGTCGTCACCGGCTCCGTGGACTTCCTCTTCGAGCATTACGGCATCACAGCCGACGGGATCGCCGCGGCAGCCCGCCGGGCGCTCGCGCGCAAGCGGTGAGCACGATGGCGCAAGACAGGCCGCTCATCCTTGCCGTCGACCAGGGCACGACCAACACCAAGGCCGTGCTCATCGATGCCTTGGGCAAGGTCGTTGCAAAGGCCTCGGCACCGCTCGCATCGAACTATCCGCGACCAGGCTGGGCCGAGCAGTCGGCCGATGCCATCTGGACGAGTGTCCAGTCCGTCATGGCCGACATCGTTGCGGGCAACCACGGCTCCATCGCCGGGATCGCCATCAGCAACCAGAGAGAGACCCTTGTGGTCTGGGATTCCGAGACCGGCGAACCGCTCGCACCCGCCATTCTGTGGCAGTGTCGCCGGACTGCGGCCGCCTGCCAGGCTTTCATCGATACCGGACATGATGCGACCGTCGTCGGCCTAACCGGTTTGTCGATCAACGCGCTCTTCCCGGCATCGAAGCTCGGCTGGGTGATGGAACACGTGGCGTCGGCGCGGGATCTCGCAAAACGCGGACGTCTGCGTGCCGGCACGGTGGACAGCTGGCTCCTGTTCAAGATGACGGGTGGAGCTGTCTTTGCAACCGACCATTCCAATGCCTCGCGCACCATGTTGTTCGACACGGCGAAACTGGAATGGAGCCCTGAACTCTGCACCCTCTTCGACGTCCCGGCCTCGGCGCTCCCGCGGGCCCTGCCCTCGAACAGTCGCTTCGGCCATACCGAGGCAGGGACAACTGCGCTGCCAGCAGGCACGCCGATCCTTGCCATGATGGGTGACAGCCACGCGGCTCTCTATGGCCACGGCGTCCGCGCCCCGGGCCTGGTCAAGGCGACCTTCGGCACAGGCTCGTCACTGATGACCCTGACTGACAGGCGTGTGTTGTCAGGGCATGGTCTCTCGAGCACGATCGCCTGGTCGGATGGTTCCGGCGTCGCCTATGCTCTTGAGGGGAATATCACCGTTTCGGCACAGGCCATTGCCTTTGCCGCGACCCTGCTGGGTCTCGACGGCCCGGCCGCCCTGTCCGATCTTGCGCAATCCGTCTCCGACAGTGGCAAGGTGGTTTTCGTCCCGGCACTTGCCGGTCTGGGTGCGCCACATTGGACGGACAATGCCACGGGCACGATTTCCGGGATGACCCATGCGACCATGCCGGCCCATGTCGCCCGCGCAACGATGGAGGCAGTCGCCCTTCAGATTGCCGACGTCTTCGAGGCCATGCAGCAGGATGTCGGGCTTGCTCTGTCCGGACTGATGGCGGATGGCGGTGCGTCGACCAATGATTTCCTCATGCAGTTGCAGGCGGACATTCTGGACCGGCCGGTATTGCGCGGCGATCAGCCGGAAGTCGGCGCCATCGGTGCAGCGGCGATGGCCTTCCACTCATTGGGGATCAGCCCCCCAGAGCCTTCCCATGCTCGCCGGTTCGATCCCGGGACCATGCAGACCGAAGCGCGCGCCGACCTGCTGACGCGGTGGCGCGAGGCGATCACACGCGTGAAGTCACCTGTTTCGAACGCCGTTTGAATGTGGCCGAAAGATCAGCTCTTTCGGCCAAGGCAAGGCATCAGGCGGCGACCGCTTCGCCGCTTTTCTGTCCGGAAATATGAAGAGCAAGATCGGCGATCGTGATCAGCGGCAGCTGATGTTTCAGACAGAACTCGCGCAATTCCGGCAGCCGCGACATGGTCCCATCGTCGTTCGCGACCTCACAGATAACGCCTGAGGCCTGAAGGCCTGCGAGCCTTGCAAGATCCACCGCCGCTTCCGTGTGGCCCGGGCGACCGAGCACGCCGTCAGGATGCGCGCGAAGCGGAAAGATGTGACCAGGACGGGCGAAATCCTCGGCCTTCGATGTCTCGTCCAGCAGCGCGCGAACGGTCGCGGCCCGGTCCGCCGCCGAAATCCCGGTCGTCGTGCCATGGATAAAGTCGACGGACACCGTGAAGGCGGTCTTTAGATATTCCGTGTTGCGCGGCACCATCAGCGGAATGTCCAGCGCATCGAGCCGTTCACCCTCCATGGCAATGCAGATCAGACCGCGGGCATGCTTCATCATGAAGGCAACGGCTTCCGGGGTAATCTTTTCCGAAGCGATGATGATATCGCCTTCGTTCTCGCGATCCTCGTCGTCCACAACGACGATCATGCCGCCCTCAGCGAGCGCCGCGATTGCATCTTCAATTTTCGAGACTGTCATTTCCATGCCTTTCAAGGGTATCCCGCTTTCGCGGCAAAACACGACCCTGCGGTCGCAATTTTCCCTTGGGCGAACAAACGCATGCACCCGGCCTTGCAGACGGGTCGACACACCTTGTCCTCTTCCATCCGGACTATACCGTCGGCTCCGGCATCGCACCGGATCTGCTGCCTTCTGCCGAGGCAGAAGCGCTCGCGGGCTCCCGGCCAAGCCGGATACCGCCGGTGGGGAATTGCACCCCGCCCTGAGAACAGCGGAACCCTACAACCTCAGTTGCGTCCATTTCAAGCCCAGTTTTCAACATGGCTGGCAAGACGGCATGAACCGATTCCTGCAGTTGACCGGACGCGAACGCATGACCCGCTCTTCTTGAAGGTCAGAACGAGTTCGCCCGCAGGCTCTGGGCCCGTGAGTTTGGCCTGCTGCCGGTTTCATGCACACTAAGTTAAGGTGTTCCTTCTGAAACCGAAGAGCATGAATGCAACCAAGGAAGTTCAGCCGCGAGTGCAAGCTTAAGGCGGTGAAGCTGGTCAAGGAGCGTGGGGTCGCTGTTGCCCAGGCCACTCGTGACCTTGATGTCCACGAGGATGTGTTGCGCAAATGGGTTCGCGATTACGGCGACGATCCCAGCCAGTCTTTCCTAGAAAAGGCCAGATGAAGCCGGGAAGCTTGAGATTGATCGGCTCCGTCGTGAAGTCGCCAAGTTGAAGGCGGGCGCGACATCCTAAAAAAGACCGCAGCCTACTTCGCCAGAGACGCGATATGAGACTCGCGTTCACTGCAAAGCACCGTTCGATCTGGCCGGTGGCATGGCTCTACGAAGCGCTAGGGGGTTCTTTTTCAGGTTTCCATGCCTGGCTCAATCGTTCTGCGAGTGAACGCGCTCACTATGATGCGGTTCTGCCGGACAAGATCAGGTAGAGCTTCAAAATCAGCGACCGCACTTATGATGCTCGCCGCGTATGGAATGACGTGCTGGAAGAAGGGTTATCCTGTGGTCTCCATCGTATCGAGCGGCTGATGCGCTTAACTGCGCTCAGGGCGAGGCGAGACGGCGTGGCTTACCGAAAGATGCCGGTGACCGTGCCGTCATCATGCCAAACGTGCTGGACCGTCAGTTCATGACAAAGCGGCCGAACCAGAAATGAGTGGCGGACTTCACCTATATCTGGACAGCAGAAGGCTGGCTGTATGTCGCGACCGTTATTGACCTGTTATTATGCCGTGTCATCGACTGGTCGATGAATGGAAACATGACGGCCCAGCTTGTCACTGATGCGCTGATCTTGGCGATCTGGCGTCGAGGAAAACCAGACGCGCTACTGCATCATTCTGATGAGGGAAGCCAAGGCAGATTCAACCGGTCGCCGCAACACCCTCCATCATATCTGATTTGAGCAAACCGTCGAGCGCCTCTGTAGGTGTACGCCAGCCCAGCGATTTGCGTGGTCTGCTATTGAGCGCATGGGCTACGGCGCTTAGTTCATCGGCGCTATGGTGGCTGGGATCCGTCCCTTTTGGAAAGTACTGACGCAGCAGGCCATTGGTGTTCTCGTTGCTCCCGCGCTGCCATGGGCTTTGAGGGTCGCAGAAATAGATATCGAGCCCAGTGTCGATGCGCAGTCGAGCATGCTGAGCCATCTCCCGCTCCCCGGTCCCAGGTCAGTGATCTGCGAAGTTGTGCGGGTAGAACCATGATGGTGCCTGCGATCGCGTTGCGGACGGCTTCGGCCCCACGGCCGGCAAGCGCTGGACCGTTTTTGACAGACTTGTCCATCCCATGACCTTCCATGCGTGGGAGGTGCAGGAGCATTGTGAACCGTGTCGTCCGTTCCACAAGCGTACCGATTGCTGAGCTGCCGAGCCCAAGAATAAGATCACCTTCCCAATGGCCGGGTACCGCTCTTTCGTCGATCTCGGACGGACGATCGCTAATCGTCAACGCATCTGTCATGAAGGATTTGCCATGGCTACGAGCACGTTCGCGAGGCAGCCGCAGCGCTCGTCCGGAACGAAGGCAAGCAGATAGTTCCCGCTTCAAGGCACCCCGGCCCTGAATGTAGAGCGCCTGGTAGATAGCTTCGTGGCTGATGCGCATGGTCGGGTCCTTAGGGAAATCCAGCACTAGACGCCGCGCAATCTGTTCAGGGCTCCAGGCTTTGGACCAGCGTCGACTTTGTCGATGAACAGCACGCCTTCCTTTCCATACCACGACGGGGCCATCGAAGGCGATGCCGCCGGGCGTGGCTATGAGCCCGGCAAGCCGATCTTGCACGTAGTCACCAAGCGCCGCATTCGTTGCTAGCGTTCCTGTCTTCGGTCGACGTGCTCGATCAGCATGCCATTGTGCAGTAGTGGCCCGATAGCCGAAGTCTCCGCTCCGTGTCGCCGAGTTGCGCCTGATCTCGCGAGAGATCGTGCTGGGCGACCGTCCCAGCTTCCGAGCGATAGCACGCACTCCATTGCCCCGAGCGCATTCCAAAGCAATTTCCTCACGTTCCCGGAACGTCAGGTTGCGACCCGTGAGTGGTGCCGCTACAGGCGCAAGATGTGTAGTATGCATGCCACCTGAACTCCGCAACCGCCGGATACCAACAGGGCCAGAGATGGCTGCTTCGACGGCTGCTTCTTCACTCGACAGACCTGCCGACACTCCGTGCCAGAACCGGCACAGGCGCTCACGCTGCCACACCGGTGGCCGACCTGGCGAGGACAATTTGCGCCGCGTTGATAGCTCCAACTTCCGCCTTCCCGTCACCATAGACACCTCCAAGTTTGGGGTGTTGCGGCGACCGGTTGATCTGCCCTATATACGTGCGCGCGGTTCCAACGCCTGCTCAACGAGCCGCTCTGGAAGAATTTGGACCACGCCGCAATGAAAGCTTCTCATCACTGAAAACGGAGAGAAAAGCACGAAAGGTTTATCGCTCGAGAAATGAGGCCAGAGCGGATGTGTTCGATTAAATCGAGCGCTTCTAAATCCGAAGCGCTGCACGACACTGGGCTATCTCAACCCCATGTCTTTGAAACCAAGGTGGATTTTGCTTAACCCAGTGTCCGAAAAACCGGCAGTAGGCAAGGGAGCTGCCCGGTAGCGGAGTTTGGGCTCGGTTGCAGCCGGCATCACCGGCATCAAATGTACGAATGGAAAGAATTTCGGCACATTGAGCGCCAGACACAGCACCGAAGCCGATAAGGCGCGATGCTTTCGCCGTAGAGTTCCTCCAGCGGCGAAAAATCTGACCCAAGATGCCTGTCAAACTCTGGGATTCACATTGCCAAGCCAAGGTGGCGCATTGGTCGAGAAATTCGAATCTGGCGGACTAATAGAGGGTGGCTGCAAGCCAAGGTCGAGCCTTGGATTGCACTTTGAAAACGACGAGCTTTGCCTAAGCAAAGAGATCGAGCCAACCTCGCGCGAACGCGTTTGGCTGCCGATCACTGTTCGCTTTTCAGCCTAGACCAAAAAACGACAGGACAGCGACAACGACGACGACCAGACCGACGAGGTAAATAATACCATTCATGTGTTTTCCTTTCCTGTTGCCTCCATCAGAACGCCTCCTGACGATGTTGGTTCCTTATCGCAGTCTCCCGGTTTAGAGCTGCTGGATTAAGAAGGGTCGACCACTCTGAATGAAACGCGAGCACCCTTTACAAATTTTGCAACTGCGGGGTGTCTAGAAATGACCCATGAAGCTTCCTCTACTGAAGTGAGCTTCGGTCGAGGGCCCGCATGTATTCGAGCAGGACGCTGCACGCATCCCGCCGTGACAGGCAGAATCCTCGGTGCTGCATGGTCATCTCAAATCGTCTCCCGGTACCATGTGGCATAGGTCGAATTCTTGACAAGCTTTCGGTTCTGGTCTGGCTCGCCATCGGCCCACCAGACCGGTCCGCGTTCTCCAAGCTCGACCTTCGCCTTGTCCACACGCTGTCGCGCCACTGCCATCTCTTCAGGCTTGTCCTTAGCATCCCGGACCGCCCGTCGCGCGGACATCAGTTCGCTGACGAGGCGCTCCCGCTGATCATCAGGAAGCCGCGGATCGCTCTTGCGCCAGAGCCGCCCTTTGACCACGAAATATCTGCCGTCAGGTGTGTCAGGATAATCGCTCATCGGTCTCCTCCCGAATCCAGGAACATTCCTGCGGCCTCAAGGTTTCAGTGTCGAGGTCGCGGCGTGTCAAACGGACATGACCGAGATGGTGGACGCAGCGGTTTTTCCGTTTTCTCGCTGTGGGCAACGAAATGCCAGACGAGCGCCCAACCGGTCCGCCGCGATCTCACGCATCAGCAGGAGGAAAACTATGTCGACGCGTGAGCTTATCGATACCGGAACCGACAAACGCTATGTGCGCCGTGACGAGGATGGCAAATTCAAGGAATCCGTCGATGTCGGACGCTCCCTGTCCGCCGACAAGCGTCACGATGCGAAGAATGATGCGAAACCTGGCGCGGGGGACAAGGGCGACCACAGACGCTGAGCCGTCAAGATCGCCACCTGCAAGGTGAAGGTACGAACAGGCGCCTCGCAACGCTCCTGCGTTGGCTCGAAGCATCTCCCGATGTCGGCTGCCTGCAGGAGCCGGAAGCATCGCCCCCCCACATCGAGGCGGCAATCGATGCGATGCTTGTCGGCTGCCTTTTGTGGCCATCCTGATGCCGTTCGAGACTGTGCCTTGCACTGATGCGTGAACGCTCATAATCTGGGGGAAAATCACAAGGGAAGAAAGTGGGAGTTTCCATGAGACATTACAAATCCATCTTTGGCGCTGTTCTGGCGATAGGTTTGGCAACATCCGCAGTGGCACAGGACATGTCCTTCTTCCGCATCGGCACAGGCGGCACAGCCGGCACCTATTATCCAATTGGCGGATTGCTCGCGAATGCGATCTCCAACCCACCCGGTTCGCGCACCTGCGAGGAGGGCGGCTCGTGTGGCGTTCCCGGTCTCGTTGCTTCGGCGCTGTCGGCGAACGGATCAGTTGCCAATATCAACGCCATCGCCAGCGGCACCCTGGAATCGGGTTTTGCCCAGTCGGATGTGGCGACATGGGCCTATACCGGTACTGGCATCTGGGAAGGCAAGCCCGCCGTTGAAAATCTTCGGGCGATTGCCAATCTTTACCCGGAGAGCATTCACCTCGTGGCGAGCGCAGAGTCCGGCATCAAGAGTGTTGCCGACCTCAAGGGCAAGCGCGTCTCGCTGGACGAGCCGGGCTCTGGCACCTTGGTCGATGCAAGGGTCATTCTGGAAGGCTATGGCCTGTCCGAGGCAGACATTACGCCTGAGTACCTGAAACCTGATCAAGCGGCAGACCGTATGCGTGACGGCGCCATGGATGCCTTTTTCTTTGTCGGCGGCTATCCTGCCGGCGCCATTGCCGAGCTTGCAAGCCAGCACGACGTGAAGCTAGTTCCGATCTCATGTGAAGATGCGCCGTCGATCTGCGAAAAGTACACGTTCTTTGCGGCGGACAACCTTCCCGGCGGCACCTATGAAGGCAATCCCGACGACGTGAAGACCTTGGCCGTGGGTGCACAATGGATCACGAGTGCGGATCAGCCGGAAGAACTGATTTATGGAATCACAAAAGCGTTGTGGAACGACAACACCCGCAAGCAGCTCGATGCTGGCCACGCCAAGGGTAAGGCCATCACCAAGGAATCCGCACTGAACGGCGTCGGTGTTCCGCTGCATCCGGGTGCAGAAAGGTTTTACAAGGAAGCAGGTCTCCTGAAGTAGACAAGACCGATTGCTTGTCAAACGAGAATGATCATCGAAGGGCCGCGCAGTCGATGCGCGGCCCTCTGTTTCGCAAGCTTCAGATAATCCTGGTGGGACAATGAGCGTGGATAAACAAGAGCTGGATGCGAGCAAATCTGTCCGTCATTTGACAGCGGATGAACTGCAAGCAATCGAAGAAGCCTATGATCCGGAGCTTCGCTTTCGCGTTCTGGCCTGGCCGCTTACCATTCTCACGGCGGCGGTCCTGTTCTTGCTGTCGTGCTACCACTTTTACACTGCAGGCTTTGGCATTCCCCAGGCAACGGTCCATCGCGGACTGCATCTCGGTGTCACGCTATTTGTCGTCTTCCTGAGTTTTTCGGCGTTCGGCAAGAAAGAGACGAAGTCGGGTGCCCTCGCCCCGTTCGGCCTACCGCTCGTCGACTGGGTGCTCGGCGTTGCCGGTCTGATTGCCGCCCTCTATGTTCCATGGATTTACAACGATCTTGCCTTCCGCGTCGGAAATCCCTTGCCCATCGATGTCATCATGGGAACGGTCCTGATCGTGGTGCTTCTGGAAGCGGTACGCCGCTCCATGGGCTGGCCGCTGCCAGTGATCGCCCTTCTGTTTATTGGCTATGCCTATTTTGGCAGGGCAATGCCCGGCATCTTCGTGCATCCGGGTGCCAGCTGGTCGGGAATCGTTAACCACCTCTATCTGACGTCTCAGGGGATCTATGGCACCGCGCTTGGTGTCATAGCGACCTATGTTTTCCACTTCGTGCTGTTCGGCGTAATGGCAACCCGGATCGGGCTCGGACAGCTGTTCATTGACGTGGCATCGGCCCTCGCCGGCCGGTATGCCGGCGGCCCGGCGAAAGTATCGGTTCTGTCGTCAGCCCTGCTGGGTTCGATTTCGGGATCGTCGATTGCCAATACGGTGACAACAGGCGCGTTGACCATTCCGGCCATGATCCGCATCGGCTATCCCCGCCACTTTGCCGCAGCCGTTGAAGCCGCTGCCTCGACGGGTGGTCAAATCACGCCTCCTGTCATGGGAGCCGTGGCATTCCTGATGATTGAATATCTCGGCCTTCCGCTGACCACCATTCTGACCGCTGCCCTGGTGCCGGCCTTCATGCATTTTTTCGGAGTGCTCGTGCAAGTGCATCTGGAAGCCCGTCGGCTTGGTCTGCGCGGTCTGTCGGCTGCTGAACTGCCAAATGCCTGGAAGGTCCTGAAGGAAGGCTGGCTATCGGTCGCGCCCCTCGTCGTTCTGGTCGCAATCCTGTTGTCCGGACGAACGCCATTCTCTGCCGCCTTCTGGTCGATCACGGCATGTATCGGCGTTCTCGTTATCCAGCAAATTCGTGCAAGTGGCGTAGCAGACGGCCTGCGCGGTACAGCCCATGGGGTTTGGGAAGGCTTTATCCTCGGAGCCAAGCAATCACTCTCGGTGACTGCTGCAGCGGCGCTTGTTGGAGTAGTCATCGGGGTAGTGACGCTGACTGGCGTCGGGTTCAAGGTCGCCTATATGGTCACTGGCATTGCGCAGGACTGGGCAAATTCGGTTCACAACCTGCTCGCATTTCTGCCCTTCGAACTGATGGGCGTTCCGACACTGACACTGCTTTTCACCCTGATCCTGACGGCCATAGTCTGTATCCTGATGGGCTGCGGCATTCCAACAACCGCCAACTACATCATCATGGTTGCCGTTGCCGCACCGATCCTTGGCCTCTTGGGGGTCCAGCCGCTGGTCGCGCATTTCTTCGTCTTCTACTATGGAGTCCTGGCCGATGTGACGCCGCCAGTTGCGATGGCGGCCTATGCCGGCGCCGGCATAGCCAACGCCAATGCCTTCAAGGCGGGCAATACCGCCTTCCGGCTGAGCATGGGCAAGGCTTTGGTCCCCTTCGTGTTTGCGTTCCAGCCTGCTTTGCTGCTCGTGACCGACAATTTTACCTGGACCGCGTTTTTCCTCGCGTTCGGCGGAACGGTCCTCGGCATCTGGGCCTTGGCGGCGGCCGTGTCCAACTGGTTGTTTGCTCCGCTTCGTTGGTACGAGCGCGTTGCACTCGTTCTGGCGGCCATCTTGCTCGTTGCGCCCGATCTGAACGCAACACTGGTTGGGATACTGCTTATGGCGCCGATTGCGGCCAGGCAGTTGCTGCAGAAGCAGTCTCAAGCGTCGGGCTGACCAAGCATCGTCGCAACTTTAAGGGCGCCGTTTCCCCTGTGATCGATGCCCCGCATCTGAAGGCAGCACAGCGCTTGCTTGGCCTTGCCGACGATCCATCCAAAGGCTGATCGGCATGACAGCCCTATACGGCCCAGCAGTTCTGGCCCCGAGATTCTGACCACTGAGAGCGATTGGCACGGAACCGCATCTGGAGTGAAGGAACACGGACGTCAACGGTTCCGAATCGCTTCCGACTTTTGGTTCAGTATAGAAGGTGAGGGATCGGCGTGATGGAGCAGCAGTTCATCATAACCGCCCAGAACGATCTGATGGCGCGCATGGCATCCGGTTGAGATCGACACGGAGGTCAAACGCCAAAAGCTCCTCGTGGCTTGTGCCGAGGAGCTTACCGCAAATACTTAGCTTGTGAGCCAGTCTGCCCGTGGCTTCAGCAAACGTCGGGCAAGGCGCGCATTGACCTTGGAGAGCGGCAGCCTTTGGACCATCATGAAGCGCTCGAAGCGCCTTGTGATAGGCGCCCTGTGGGTTCATAGACAATCCGCTCCACGCCCTTCGTGCCGATCCATCGGACAATGGCGGCAAATCCCTTGCGGTCATTGGTAACCTTTAAGGTTCCTCCGTCCGGCAGGCTGTGCAGATCGATATGGTCCTTCGAGATGTCCGCGCCGATGGTAATATCCGTCATCTTTTCTCATCTCCCATGCTTGTCATCCGAGCCCGAAGCTCGGGTATCCGTTCAGGACGATTGGAAAAGATGGGGGCGATCAAACTCTGGCTCGGCCCGGTATTCGTCAGAATGGCGGCCTCGCATTTCACGATCCGTCCCCCATCGCCGGAAGAGGATGGCCGTTCTCTCCGGCGCTTCTTTATCTCACGAAGAAGCAAGAAGTTCATAAGAGAAGCATGTCCGGCGAAAACGGAGTCGCCCTCAATGCTCTATCTCTTTGTTTTCACGCAAAACCGCTTCGCACTTTTGCTGGAATTGCTTGGATTTCGGTCAGGCGTCGACGGTGCCGTCTCTCGCATCATGAACGGGATCAGAGGAATTGACCGGAAGCGGGACCGACAACGAGGCCAAGGCGGCCATGCTGAAGTTGATTGCAGTGTCGCTCTCTTGTCTGTCTCGACAGCACCGCAAAGCGCCGTAGCCATTCTGTGCCGGCCATAGAGACTTGTTTGGCTCCGCGTTTTTCTCGTCGCTCTGCATAAGTCCCTGACAAGCCCCAGCCGCATGGTCGCCTGTTGCTTTTCGCCGGTCAGCAGAGGTGAAGGCTTGACCTCGCCAACATGTCATACAATAAAGGATAATTCATATTACAAGTTGATGAGGAGGAGTCAGATGCTGAACGTCGAGACCAGACAGGCGGTCCATCCCGAACACGCGAAAGCACTGGATACTGAAGGGCTGCGCCGGCACTTCCTGGCCGAGAACATGTTCAAGAGTGGCGAGATCCATCTGATCTACACGCATTATGACCGCTTCGTCATGGGCGGCGCCGTCCCGGCCGGTGGTTCGCTTACGCTCGACAAGGTCGAAGAGACGAAGACGCCGTCCTTCCTTGACCGCCGCGAGATGGGCGTGGTCAATATCGGCGAACTCGGCACGGTTTCTGCGGGCAACAAGACCTACACGCTGAGCCGTGGCGACGTACTTTACCTCGGTGCGGGCTCCGGCCCTGTCACTTTCGCCGGAAACGGCCGCTTCTACATCACGTCTTGCCCAGCGCATCGCAGCCTGCCCGCGCGCCTCGTCACGCTTGCTGACAGCAAGGAAGTGAAGCTCGGCGCAGTCGAGACGTCCAACAAGCGCACGATCAACCAGTTCATCCATCCCCTCGTCATGGAGAGCTGCCAGCTGGTGCTCGGTTACACGACGCTTGAAGACGGTTCAGTCTGGAACACCATGCCGGCGCATGTGCATGACCGGCGCATGGAAGCCTATCTCTATTTCGGCATGGACGAGACCTCTCGCGTCCTTCACCTGATGGGTGAACCACAGGAAACCCGTCATCTGTTCATCGCCAACGAGGAAGGTGCGATCTCGCCACCGTGGTCCGTCCATTCGGGCGCAGGCATCGGCACCTACACCTTCATCTGGGCTATGGCCGGTGACAATGTCGACTATACGGACATGGAGTTTGTCCAGCCGGCGGCACTCAGATGAGCCGCGCCTTTTCCCTTCACGGCCGCAAGGCCCTGGTAACCGGCGCCAATACAGGTCTCGGCCAGGCGATCGCCGTCGGTCTGGCGACAGCTGGTGCAGAGGTCGTGTGTGCTGCCCGCCGCGCGCCGGACGAAACGCTTGCCATGATCGCGGACAGCGGTGGCAAGGCACAAGCGCTTCAAGTCGACTTCAGCGATCCCATGGTCGCCTGCGACATTTTCGGGGGTCAGGATATCGACATCCTGGTCAACAATGCCGGCATCATCCGCCGGGCTGACGCCACCGACTTCACCGAAACCGACTGGGACGATGTCATGGACGTCAATCTCAAGGCGGCGTTCTTCACCAGTCAGGCTTTTGCCCGCGCACTTTTTGCCGGGGGCAAGCCGGGAAAGATCATCAATATTGCCTCGCTTCTCTCCTTCCAAGGCGGCATTCGCGTCCCCTCCTACACGGCCTCGAAGCACGGCCTTGCCGGGCTGACCAAGCTGCTTGCCAATGAATGGGCAGCGCGGGGTATCAACGTCAATGCGATTGCACCAGGCTATATTGAGACGAACAATACCGAAGCGCTGCGCGCCGATCCGGACCGGAATAAGTCGATCCTCGAGCGCATTCCAGCGGGGCGCTGGGGACGGGCGGAGGATATCGCAGGCGCTGCCGTCTTTCTTGCGGCTCCTGCTGCCGACTATGTGCATGGCGCAGTCCTCAACGTCGATGGCGGGTGGCTGGCGCGCTGAGCCTTGGGTATTTTACAGCCACACTCAATCAGGACGCCCGACCGGTGGCTGCCAGATGCACTTGCTGTTCCGCTTCGTCGAGTTTCATCAAGCCACCGTGCCGGCTTTGGCGCACCTTGGCGATATGTTCACGCGGGCTGATGCCGATGGTGCGCTTGAACATGCGGGAAAAATAATAGGGATCAGCATAACCTACTTCCGCAGCCGCCGAGGCAACGGGCAGGCCCGCCTCAAGAAAGTGCATCGCCCGTTCCATCCGCTTGAACTCCTGAAACTTCCGCGGCGTGCGCCCGATCCTCTTCTGGAATTCCCGCAGGAAATAATCCTGGTTGTAGGGCGAATTTTCCACCGCCTTCCCCGCTATCCCGGGGTCGAGAGGATGGGCCGAAATCATCGACGCCGCCTTCATCACGGCAAGATTGATCGCGTCGGATCCTTCCGGCTGGAAGGTCGCCTGGTCCCGCCACCCCATAAACGCGTCCTCAACATAGGCGATCAACAGCACCATGAAGAGATGATGCTGGGCCAATGTCACCGAAGACGGCGGCGCACTCTGGCGGTAGTGGCGCACCAGAGGCTGCAGCAGCGACCAGCGGCTCAAGCGCACCTTCGGGTTCAGATCCATCTGTGCGAGAAGGTTGTGTCGGCCATAAATGTCGAGGCTGAAATGCTGCGCCACGCCGATATAGGTTTCCGTCTGCTCGTTCCATCCCAGGAAGCGCTCGTCGCGCCGAATGAGCATCGCGTCACCCGGCTCCATCATGCGCGGCTGTCCGGCGACATGATAATGCCCCCGCCCTTCGAGACAGATGACCAGATCCTCAACGGGGTTGGTCTTGTCGATCTGCCAGGTGTGAGAATGCTCCATCCGGATCGCCGCGCGCGTCAGGGTGAGCGACAGGGCGGCAGGCGGAATGGCGGACAGAATTCCACCTTCAATTTTGTCCATCTTTTTCCTCACGTTCGTCAATGTATTCTGATGAGCATTTGGAGGAATGTCACGGTGCAAAGCAAAACTTGCCAGCCGATTTTCAGGGAGGAGATCGGATCGCAGGAAGAGCGGCCCGAATGGGTCGGGATATCTGCGTCGATATGGGAGTCGAACTTGTACGAAAATGTATCTCAAGAAATGATCGCGTCAGGGCCATCCGAGATGGTGCCATGAAGGGTAACCGGCTTCTGGGCTATGCCTATCTGGCGCCTTACATCATCGGCCTGATGGTGTTCACGGCGATCCCCTTCGTGGTCTCATTCTATCTGAGCTTCACCAGCTACGACCTGATGAACGAGGCGCATTGGACGGGGCTTGCCAACTACGAGCGCCTGCTCACCCGCGACCGCACCTTCGTGAAGTCGCTGAACGTGACGTTGATCTATGTATTCCTGACCGTGCCGCTGAAGCTTGCCTTCGCACTCTTCATTGCAGCGATTCTCAATTACCGGCTGAGCTTTATCGGTTTCTTCCGTACCGCATTCTATGTGCCGTCGATCCTCGGCGGATCGATCGCGATTGCTGTGCTTTGGCGCTACATCTTCGCAACCGAAGGCCTGGCCAACATGGCGCTCGTGACCGTCGGGCTTGATCCTGTTGACTGGTTCGGCGATCCGACCAATGCGCTCTTCACCATCACGCTCCTGCGCTGCTGGCAGTTCGGCTCGGCCATGGTGATCTTCCTGGCAGCCCTTCAGTCAATCGACAAGTCGCTTTACGAGGCCGCAGCGATCGATGGTGCCGGCAAGATCCGTACCTTCTTCTTTATCACGCTGCCGCTTCTCACCCCGGTGATCTTCTTCAACCTGATCATGCAGATGGTCCAGGCGTTCCAGGAGTTCAACGGCCCCTACATCATCACCCAGGGCGGGCCGCTCAAATCCACCTATCTCCTGCCTCTCTACATCTATGACGAGGCCTTCAAGAAGTTCAACATGGGCTATGCCTCCGCGATTGCCTGGGTGCTCTTCGTGATCATCACCGTATTGACCCTCCTCGCCTTCTGGTCGTCGAAGAAGTGGGTTTATTACGCCGGCGACAAGCGGAGCTGAACCATGTCAGACCTTTCGACCCTGAACGATCTACAGGCCGCGCGCCGTCGTCGCCTCGCTATTGCATCGACCATGCTGCGCTACACGCTTTTGCTCTTCGTCGGCTTCGTCATGCTCTATCCGCTGATCTGGCTGGTCGGTGCGAGCTTCAAGACAAATTCCGAGATCTTCTCCGGTGCAGGCTTCTGGCCGCAACAGGCGACTGTGGATGGTTACGTGAAGGGCTGGGAAACCTCGACGCCGTACACATTCGGTCGCTTCTTCTGGAATTCCTTCCTGATCATCATGCCGAAAGTAATCGGTACGGCGATCTCCTGCACGCTTGCAGCCTATGCCTTTGCCCGCTTCGACTTCCCGTTCAAGAAGTTGTTCTTCGGCTCGGTGATTGCGATCCTGCTCCTACCGAATGTCGTCACGCGCATTCCGCAATACATGCTGTTCCGCGATCTCGGCTGGCTCGACACCTTTCTGCCGCTCTGGGTGCCCTCCGCCTTTGCAGGGGATGCCTTCTTTGTCTTCATGCTGGTGCAGTTCCTGCGTTCGCTGCCGCCTGACATGGAGGAGGCTGCCAGGGTCGACGGAGCGAATTCTCTGCAAACGCTTCTCTACATCGTGGTGCCGATGCTGGCACCGGCCCTGATTTCGGTCTGCCTGTTCCAGTTCATGTGGACGATGAACGACTTCCTGGGGCCGCTGATCTATCTGTCATCGGTCGACAAATACCCGGTGAGCCTGGCCCTCAAACTGTCGATCGACACGACCGAGGCCTTCGAATGGAACCGCATCCTGGCAATGTCGGTCCTCACCATTACCCCCGCGCTGGTCGTCTTCTTTGCGGCGCAACGATACTTCATCGAAGGGATCTCGTCCGGCGGGATCAAGGGCTGAGCATGGCAAGAGTACAGTTGAAAAACCTCGAAAAGACCTATGGCAACGCCTTCAAGGCCGTGCACGGGATCAACCTCGACATCGAGGACGGCGAGTTCATGGTGCTGGTCGGCCCATCCGGCTGCGCCAAGTCCACGACGCTGCGCATGGTGGCCGGGCTTGAGGAAATCTCCGGCGGAGAGATCCTGATCGGCGACCGTCGCGTCAATGACCTGCCACCGGGCAAGCGCTCCATCGCCATGGTCTTTCAGAACTACGCGCTTTATCCGCATATGAAGGTGCGCAACAATCTGGCCTTTGGCCTGAAGATCGCGGGAAAGTCGAAGCCGGAGATCGCAAAAGCGATCGAGCGAGTGGCCAAGATGCTGGAAATCGAGCCGCTGCTCGACCGCCTGCCGAAGCAGCTATCGGGTGGCCAGGCCCAGCGCGTGGCGCTCGGGCGGGCATTGATCAAGCAGCCCGGCGTCTTTCTCTTCGACGAGCCACTCTCCAATCTCGACGCCAAACTCAGGGCCTCGATGCGTGTACGCATCACCGATCTCCATCGGCAGCTGAAGGCCGGTGGTCTGTCGTCGACGGTCATCTACGTGACCCATGATCAGACCGAGGCGATGACCATGGGGGACCGGATCTGCGTCATGCAGTCTGGCCACATCATGCAGGTCGCGACCCCTAAGGAGCTCTACAATCGGCCGGCCAATCTGTTCGTGGCTGGCTTCATCGGCAGTCCCGAAATGAACTTGGTCGACGCCACGCTGGACGGTCACCGCTTTGCCATCGGGAGCCAGAGCATGCCGCTTGGCGAGGGCCTGTCCAGCCGGCTCTCGGCCCGACCGGAAAATGCGGTCGTCGGCATCCGGCCGCAACATTTGTCATTGGTCTCTGATGGGGAGGGGTTTGATGCCCGGCTGACCAATGCCGAGTTCATGGGCCACGAAGTCTATCTTCACGCGGAGCTCGAGGGGCACAAGTTGGTCGCTGTTGTCGGCGCGGCCGATTACGAGACGCTCGGTGGTGCTGCAACGGTGAGGCTGCGCCCCGATTTCGCTCACATCCACATTTTCGACAAAACCGACGGCCGCAACGTTTCGCTGTGAGGAGGCAGCGTGCGGCTATAACCCAAGGAGGAATGACAATGACATTGAAAATGACCCTGACGGCTCTGGCCGGTGTAGCCTATGGCGCGCTCATTGCGGCAACGCCTGCCCAGTCGGCGGAATTGCGCATGTCGTGGTGGGGCGGAGAAAGCCGTCACGTCGCCACCCAGAAGGCAATCGAGGCCTGCGGCGCCAAGCACGGGCATACCGTGAAGGGCGAGTTCACCGGCTTTGACGGTTATCTCGAAAAGCTGACCACCCAGATGGCAGGTCGCACCGAAGCCGACATCATGCAGGTCAACTGGCCCTGGCTGCCACTCTTTTCGCGGAGTGGCGAAGGGTTCGCCGATCTCACCAAGCTCACCGCGCTTGACCTTTCCAACTGGCCCGAGACCGACCTGAAGGCGGGTTCGATGAACGGTGTCCTTCAGGGCGTGTCCGTCTCCACCACCGGCCGCGTCTTCTTCTTCAATCAGACGACCTTCGAAAAGGCCGGTGTCGCCATTCCGAAAACCTGGGAAGAGCTGTTCGAGGCGACCGCCACGATCAAGCAGAAACTGGGCGAAGACTACTACACCTTCAACGCCGTCAAGGAGACTGCGCAGCTCGTCGTCACGCTCGCTGTTGTGCAGAAGACCGGGAAGGATCTCGTCGATCCCGCGACCAACCGTGTCGCCTGGACCCCGGAAGAGCTGGCGGCCGGCATATCTTTCCTCGGCAAGCTGGTTGAGGCCAAGGCCATCCGCTCGCAGAAGGAAGAGGCTGCAGACGGCAACGTCAACCTGTTTGAGAAGCCTGCCTGGTCGGAGGGCAAGATCGCCGGATCCTACGAATGGGATTCGACCTATTCGAAATATGCCGACCCTCTGAAGGAGGGGCAGGTTCTGGCGCCTTCCGCCATGCTGAAATTCGCCGATTCGGTCACGGATGGTGTCTATCGCAAACCCTCCATGGTCTTCTCCATCTCGCGCAATTCAAAGAACCCGGAAGCCGCAGCCCAGATCCTCAACTGCCTGCTGAACGAGCCGGAAGGTGTCGATGCGCTCGGCACCTCGCGCGGCCTCCCCGCATCCAAGGCAGCCGCTGCCCGTCTCGGTGATAGCGGCGAGGCGGAAGTCCGCGCGGCGAACGCCATCGTCATGGCCGCGTCCGGTCCGCTCGTTTCGCCATTCAACGAGCATCCGGAAATCCGCGCCGCCTTTATCGATACGCTGGAGGAATATGCCTATGGCCAGATCAGCGCCGAAGATGGTGCACAGCAGATCATCGACACGGTGAACGACGTACTCAAGAAATTCGACTGACAATGACATTGCCCGCCGCGACTTCAGCGGCGGGCCCTTCATCCCATGCGGGCGCCGGCCCGGAGACTATATCATGACCCGACCTTCCATCCTCGCGTTATCCGCGCGAATAGCAGCGCTATGCCTGCCGCTCCCCGGGGCGCGCTATCATCAGGAGGAGCCGCTGGCGTTTCGCCTAGCCTCCCTCGACGGCGGCAGCGATGCATGGACCAGGGAGGGTCTGGCCGAAACCGCTGTTCTTCTCCTGCATGATCTCATCCCCGGAACCAACTATCAATTTGAAGCCGAGGGTTTCGAGGTCCTGACCTTTTCGACACCGCCCTGTGCTGGCCTCGTCGATGCGGCCGACTTCGGTCTTCTGGCCGACATCAAACTGGACGATGGCAACGGCGCCTTGCGGAATGCCGAGGCACTTGCCCGCGCTGTCGAAGCCGTGCCCCGAGGCGGTACGCTTGTCGTGCCACGGGGCATCTGGACGGCCTATCCCATCGCATTGAAAGGTAACATGACCCTCCATCTCGCCGAGGGCGCGGTCTTGCGCGCTCCATCCACGCGCCTCGGCTGGCCGATCCTGCCAGCGCGTGACGACATGGGACGCATGCTCGGCAGTTGGGAAGGTCTGCCCGCTGCCTGTTTCGCGGCTCCCGTCCATGCCGTGAATGTCGATAATCTCACCATCGAAGGCCGTGGCATTCTCGACGGATCCGGTGCGGAAGGCGATTGGTGGACCTGGCCGAAGGAGACGCGGGGAGGCGCACGCCGCCCGCGTGGCCTTCATCTCGTCTCAAGCAGTGATGTCACGCTTCTCGGCTTCACCATCCGCAACGCTCCGTCCTGGACCATTCATCCCCAGGGGTGCGAGCGGCTGAGAGCCGCCGGCCTAAATATCCTTGCCCCGCATGACAGCCCGAATACCGATGGTTTCAACCCGGAATCCTGCCGCGACGTCCTCATCGCCGGAACCCGATTTTCGGTGGGCGACGATTGCATCGCGGTGAAGGCCGGCAAGCGCGGTGACAAGGGTGAAGAGGATCACCTGTCAGAAACGCGGGGCGTCCAGGTCCGCCACTGCCTGATGGAACGGGGCCATGGCGGTCTCGTCATCGGCTCGGAAATGTCGGGCGGCGTCCATGACATTGCCGTCGAGGATTGCGAAATGCGCGGCACCGACCGCGGCCTGAGGCTGAAGACCCGGCGTGGTCGAGGCGGGCTCATCTCCAATATCGCCATGCGCCGCGTGCTGCTCGATGGCGTCCAGACAGCACTCTCCGCCAATGCCCATTATCATTGCGATGCCGATGGGCATGCGGACTGGGTGCAGAGCCGCGCGCGCCAGCCGCTTGGGACGGGCACGCCGCTGATCGACGGCATTACTGTGGATCACGTCGAGATCCGCTGTCTCGCCCATGCGGCCGGTGTCTTCCTCGGCCTGCCCGAGGCGCCGATCCGCAACGTCCGGATTTCAAACTTGATCATCCAGTCCCATGACCCGCAGGCCCGTCCAACGCCGCCGATCATGGCGGATCATGTTCGGCCGATGCTTCACGAAGCCATTCTCGTCGAATGGGCTGAGATCGCCTGCGACGATCCGGGCCTGATCAGCAATGCCGCCATTTCCCTTAATTCCCCGCACGAGAGCTACCGATGACCCTTTCCGACTATTTCGACCGCTTCGCCGAAGGCTATCAGCCCTATAAGGGGGCAAGCTGGTGCTACGAGGACGGTTGCATCTATCGCGGCTTGGAGCTTCTGTCGGCTTCGACCGGTGAAGCCCGCTGGATGGCACATCTGCATCGACTTGCCGACCGCCAGATCGGTCCGGACGGTGCGCTTCTCGGTTATGAACCGCGCGAATACAATATCGATCACATCCTGTCCGGGCGCGCGCTTTTCGCGCTGCATCGCGATACGGGAGAGGATCGCTATCTGCGCGCCGCCGACCGCCTCTTTTCCCAGTTGCAGACCCATCCACGCCTCCCCGCCGGCAATTACTGGCATAAGCAGCGATACCCGCATCAGGTCTGGCTTGACGGCCTTTACATGGGCCTGCCGTTCCAGATCGAATACGGGCAGGTGACGGGTCAGCCGGGTCTGATTGTTGATGCATTGCAGCAGTTCGCGACAGCCCTGGCGTTGACATCGGCTCCCGGTGGTCTTTTTGTGCATGGCTATGACGATGCACGCGCCCAGACTTGGGCCGATCCGCTGACGGGCAAGTCGCAAGCTGTCTGGGCCCGTGCCGTGGGTTGGCTCGCCATGGCGCTTGTCGATGCGCTGGCGCTTTTGCCGATGGACGAAGGCAATGCGACACTGCGTTTGCGTCTTGCTTGCCTGCTCGACGCCATCATTGCCCGCCAGACCGGGACCGGCCTCTGGATGCAGGTCCTCGATGCCCCGGATCTTGAGGGAAATTACGAGGAAACCTCGGCATCCGCAATGTTCGCCTATGCCCTGTTGCGCGCGGCCAGGTTGGGCCTTGCACCCGGTTCGGACACTGTGTGTCTTGCCGCAGCAGGTCGCCGGGCGTATGACGCGATCCGTGACTTCAAGCTTGAAACAGGGGCAGACGGCATTGCCCGCCTTGGCGGGATTGTCCATGTTGCCGGTCTGGGCGGTTTCGAAGGTCGCTACCGCGACGGCTCGCCCGGATATTACTTGACGGAACCCGTCGTTTTCGATGATGCCAAGGGTGTTGGCCCGCTGATGATGGCGCATTCAGAAGTGGTGATCGCCGGAGAGAAGACGGGAAACGGGTTGTGGGGCCGAAAGCTCTCGTAAACTCCTCACACCGCACGCATATCGGTAATCCCCCCGTTTTCAACGGGGCTCCGCAGTAAAATTCACGCGGCCATTTTCAGTGTCTGTGCGGGGTTATGCCGCCGATGCCCATATTGGGCCGTTCGTTGTTATACGTGCAGAGCCACTGCGTGGCGAATTCCTGCGCCTCCTCGATGCTTCGATGATGTACTGGTCGAGCCATTCATGGCGGACAGTGCGGTTGTAGCGCTCGACATAGACATTCTGTTGCGGCTTTCCGGGCTGGATGTGGCTCAAAGCGATTCCTTGCGTTTCGGTCCATTCCATCAGTTAGCCCCTGACGTACTCAGGCCCCATACGAATGCCGAACGGTTTGCCGCGCCCATCGATGATCCGGTTGAGACTGCGGATGACGCGTTCAGCAGGCAGCGAAAAATCTGGTGATGTCACGTTGTTTGACTGAGGCCTGATGAAGCGCTTTCGATCGGGTCAGGCAGTCGTGCCAGTTACGGCCTTCCAATGGGCCATTGCGCGCATCCGATGAGTTTGGGTGGTGAGGGCCGAATGAAGCGCCCCGGTGTATTGGCTTCAATGCAGGCGTTCCAGGATTATACGACCGGTCTGCGCGAACAGCACGCAAACGAGTTCGCCCGCCGTGTGAGGGCGGGTGAGTTCAAGGACAGGGCAGAGAAGATGGCGTACCTCAACCGGTTCGAGGCCCTCCTCGCTGAGGAGGAAGCTTCATGGCGCCGGTTACAAGTCACGTTGGTTGCGGGGGCCTGATTGCACAGAGACTTGTACAAACCCGCCTGAGGATCGTTACAGCGAGCCCTTTGAGGCAGTCGCAGAGACATGGACTTAGCTGCCCGGTGGCAGCGTAAGGGCCGGCACACCAAAACGTCAATCTCGCTCATACATGGCGCAGTCCACATGCGTTATCATCGCTGGGCAAGGCGCTTTAAGGCGCGGTGTGGCGATGAACCATATCCTTGAACTTTGCTAGATCGCGGTAGACGTCGAAACGCATCCGATCCGAAATCGTCCCTGATCAACCATCCGGCGCGAAAGCGTTTGTGAAACAGCAGCTTCTGGATATTCTCTCCTTCATGGAGCAAAGGACCAACCTTATTCGGCAGTTCTACGGCATGGCGGCCGCCGTGCTCATCATAGGCACGTTGATTATCGGCTATTGGGTGACCGCAGCGGTCGAAAACGGCGTTAAGGTAAATGCGATCTCGATCAAGGCGATGTTCGTAACAGATGCCATCACTCCTTTAGCGCAAGAGCTCGAATACGCCTCTACTCTTCGACCGGAAAACCGGGCCAAGCTCGACAGCCTCTTCGGTCAGGGTTTGCTCAAGACGGAAATTGTGCTCTTCCAGATCTGGTCAACCGACGGCACGATCGCTTACAGCAATGACACGAAGATCATCGGGGAAAAATTCAACCAGACCGACGGCATGAAGCACGCGCTGGAAGGCGAGACTTATGCCGACTTCGACAATGTCCTTGATGAACTCAGTATCTCGGAAACATTGAGAACAGCACCGCTTCTGGAAATCTATACGCCTCTCCTTTCGCCCCAAACCGGGGCCGTCATCGGCGTGGCCGAATTCTACGCCGATGGAACAGCATTGCGGGCACTACTCGTGAAAACCAAACGCGAGGGCTTGCTCATCGTCGGTTCGGTGGCGCTTGCCATGCTCGCGGCCATCTACCTCGTCGTATTGAGGGGCGCGGAGACAATCGCGCGACAAAGACATGCGCTCGACGAGAAGCTTCACGAGCTGTCAGGTCTGCTCACAGAGAACCAGCGCTTGGCTCGCCGGGTAAACAAGGCGAATCTGAAGCTTGCCGAACTCAATGAGAATGCCCTACGCAGGATCTCGGCAGACCTGCATGACGGCCCTTTGCAACTTCTGTCCTTTGCCGGGATGCGACTGGAATCCGTCGATCCGGCCAAGGAGAGCCCCGATCTCGTGCCCATCAAGCAGACGGTCGATGATGCCATGCGGGAAATTCGACAGATCTGCCGTGGCCTCTCCCTGCCCGAGATCAGCCAGTGGAACCTTGCGACCGTGGTGCATACTGCGATCGAGAGCCACGAAAAACGAACGGGGATCAGCGTCGCTCGCGAGGTGCCGGCAGAACTTCCGCCGCTGCCGCTCGCAGCCAAGACGACCGTCTACCGCTTCATTCAGGAAACCTTGAACAACGGTAGCCATCATGGGCACTGCTCAGCACAGAGTGTGACGGTAGGGCTCGAAGAACGCCGGTTGAGAGTGGCCGTGTCCGATGATGGCATCGGTTTCGACCCGGCGGCCCAGACGAACGGGCTCGGCCTTGCAGGTTTGAAGGAGCGGATCAATTCGCTCGGTGGCGACTTCTCGCTCAAGACCGCGAAAGGATCCGGCACAAGCGTCGTGATGCTTTTGCCGGTAGAGTTTGCAAAGGACGCAGCATGATCAGCATATTGATTGCCGATGACCATCCGATTTTTCGACAAGGACTTGCACTGACATTGGCAGAAGCGGAGGACTTCAGGCTCTGCGCTGAGGTTGCTACGGCAGAAGATGCCTATCGAACGACTGTGCAACTGAAACCCGACCTTCTCCTGCTCGACCTCTCCATGCCGGGCGGAGGCCAGTCCGTCATTGAGCAAATCGTCCGAGAAGCGCCTGATACCCATGTGGTGGTATTGACCGCATCGGAAGACAGCGTCGATCTTTCGGCAGCCATCAGTGCCGGCGCAAGTGGCTTCATCGTAAAGGGGGTCGGCGGCCGCTCGCTGATCAATATTCTCCGCGACATCCGCGATGGACAGCACTACATCACCCCGTCCCTTGCCAACCGTGTGCTGGGAGAACTTGCACAGGGCGGCGCGCCGGGCAACCTTGAGCAACCAGGTGCGCGCGCGCGGCGTGAGCGTCTGGAGGCTCTGACCCCACGCGAGCGGGAGATCATGGCCCTTGTTGCCAAAGGCTCGTCAAATCGTCGGATCGCCGAACAGCTCGGCATCGAGGAAAAGACGGTAAAGCATCACATGACCCGCATTCTCGCAAAGTTGAAGGCCGTCAACCGAACGGAGGCGGCCATGCAGTTCCGTGATTTCGAAAACGCGATCGAAGAGAACTGATGCTCCTTCCCAATCACTCCTCTCGGAATGCCCTGGTGATCTGGTCGGTGAATGGCTTCGCGAGGAACGAGATGACAGTCCTTTCTTCGGTCTCGATATAGACTTCGACGGGCATGCCTGGCGTGAGCTTGGTTGCGAGGTCGCCGAGGTCGTTCGGGGAGAAGGTGACGCTGGTTTTGTAGAAGGGCAGGTTCGTTGCCTTGTCGATGATAGTTGCGCCTGGGATGATATCGACGGCGCCGACGATTTCCGGCGTGGTCTGCCGATTGAAGGCGGTGAAGCGCATGCGCGCGGTCTGGCCGACGAAGACACGGTCGATGTCGGTTGGGGCGACCTTGACATGGACGTTGAGCTCGCTGTTGGCAGGTACGATGGCCATGATCACCTGGCCCGGTGCGACAACGCCGCCGACGGTATGTGCCTGCAGGTCGTAGATCGTGCCGCTTTCCGGCGCCTTGACCACCGTGCGATCGAGCCGGTGGGTAAGCTGCAGCGCGCGCTGCTCGAGTTCAGTGAGCCGGTGGCGTCGCCTTAACCGAGTTTGGGATGCGGTAGTCTCTTCGACCTGAACTTCACGCATCAATCGACAAAGCGATTTCCCGCCAGGTCGAGATGGCGTGAGTGCGAAGCTGGCGATGGTCTGCGGCGGTCAAGTCTTTGCGGTGAAGAAGGAAGAGATTGGCGATCTAGCCGTGAGTGGAGACGAAACGCTGACATTGCCGCGCGGACTTGAAGCGCATCATGCGCCGCTCTCGTCGTCGCACAGCAAGATGGGAATTTTCAGCCTGGTTGTTCAATCCCTTGTGCGAGCGATGTTCGACCTTCGGCATCAAATCCGCCTTCGCAGCCGAATAGGAACGCAGCTTGTCGGTCAGCATCACGCGCGGGGCGATACCTTGACCCTTGAGCAGTTTGCGCATCAGACGCAAGGCTGCTGCCTTGTTCCTTCGGCTTTGCAAGAGGGCGTCGAGAACGTAGCCGTTGGCATCGACGGCGCGCCACAGCCAGTATTTCTTTCCCTTGATCGTCACCACCATCTCATCGAGCTGCCACTTGTCGGCAAACTGGCCTCGTGAGCGGCGTCGGAGCTGATTGGCGAACTTCAAGCCAAATTTCGCCGCCCATTCCGAGACGGTCTGGAATGAGACGTTGATGCCGCGCTCGGCCAACAGATCTTCGACGTCGCGTAAACTGAGCGGAAATCGGAAATACAGCCAGACCGCATGGGTGATGATCTCGGCAGGAAAGCGGTGGCGTCTGAAGTGGGCGGCAGGGAATTCGGTCATGACAATCCGAATATCAAGTCGGCTAAAACAGGCGGTTAAGGCGACGCCACCGACGTGGCCCATTGCTGACCAACAACTGCGGTCGGGACGCCAGCCCACCGACTCCCCCAGAAAAGGCCACGCCAGTATTAACCGAATCTTAAACAAGACCTTCCTGAAAGGTACTGGCCATGGTAAGTTTATCCCTAGAGGGGTAGGGGTTATGCTTGTACGTGTCGCGTTTGTAGACGATCACCCGATACTGTTGGAGGGCCTGGTCAGCCTGTACAGGACCAAGGCTGATCTAGATGTTGTGGCCATGGGTCACACCACCGTGGATGCCTTGAATATCGTCGAGGACCACCACCCGGACGTGATCGTCATGGATCTGAGCATGCCGGGAGATTCCTTCGCCGCGATCGATGTTATGCTCGCGTCCTATCCTGCCACCAAGGTGATCGTTTTCACGGCTTCCAGCGCGATCCAGCCTGCCGTGGAACTCATCGAAGCTGGTATCAGCGGTTATGTCCTCAAGGGCGCATCGTCTTCGGATTTGCACCACGCCATCATCAGCGCGCATAGCGGCGAGACTTACATCACACCCGGCTTTGCGACCAAGGTGATCGTGTCGATGAAAACGTCGGAGATGCGTCGCAAGGCACAGCCGCGTGAGCGGCTACACCATCGTGAAGAGCAGATCGTCAGTGGCCTGCTCAAGGGCATGACCAACAGGGAAATCGGCGTCAGTCTGAACATCAGCGAAAAGACGGTCAAACATTACATGACTTCACTGATGAGCAAACTCAACGTCCGCAATCGCGTCGAACTCGTGATCGCCGTGAGGAACCGGACGTCACCACGGGACCGGGTCGCAAGCTGACACTTCAGTCGACATTTCCAATCGGCAGGCTCGCAACCACGAATGAACCGTTTCGGCGGGGGAAGTAGCGGACCCGACCGCCAAATGTGCGAACGCGTCGCTTCTGGCTGACCTTCCCCAATCGAGCCCGCTGCACCTCACGTTTTGACGAGAAAACCGGGCGCTGACCAATATCCACCACCGCGACGAACAGGCGTCCGCTTTTGTAGCTGCAACGCACCATCTGAGAATTGCCGTTAGCGTGACGATAGCTGTTCATCAGCCCTTCGAGAACGAACCGGTAAAGGCATATCGACAGATCGGGAATGCGCAGGTCCGTGCCGGCGCATCCAGTCAAAACCGTTTCACGTCCCGTGATCTCGAGATAACGCTTGGTTGCCAACTGAAGAGCTTCGTCGATGGAGGCGTCCTCAAGCTCGGGAAGCACCAACCCTGCCGACAGGTTACGTACCTCATCGAGAACACTGCCCACGAGATCCAGGATCTTGGTCAGGGCATCCCGCATCTCTGGGGAGACATCCGGCCTCGGCGTGACCAGATCGCTCAAGCGCAGTTTCAGGAGCGTGAGAAGCTGCACCGATCCGTCATGCAGGTCCGCACCGATCTGATCCAGGATGCGCTCGTTCAGCTTGCCGGCTTCTGTCCGCGCATTGTCGGCAAGGAGGCGCAGGCGATTGTTTTCGACCGACAACTCGATGGCGTTGCGGAGACTTTCCTTCAGAGTTCTGCGCTGCTGTTCGATAAGCTGCGCGCCTCGCCGGACCACAAGATAGAGCAGTGACAGCATCGGCACAGACAGCAGAAGGACGCCAGCCATCGACGTTTGCCGGGTCTCGGCAATCTGCCGTTCGAGCACTTCGGATTCTTCGTAAACCTCGCCCGCCAGCAGAACCTCGCCCTCGGGCGACCTGACGAGAGGACTGTAAACCTCCAGAAGAGACTGGGCTTCCTCTTCGTCCGTATAGCTGTGCTTGGCAACCGTGGTCCGGGAGACGATCGTCTCTCCGGCCAGGGCTCGTTCGAGCTCCTCGAAAAGCTCTGGCCCGTCCGCGGGCGCAAGGGGATAGACCTGTCGGCCATCGGCAGACCAGATCTTGATGTTGGTGACACGCTGCCCCGGAGGCCCGGTCCCGATCAGGCTGGAAACACGGGCCTGAAATTGCTCGTCGAAGCGAAACTCGCCGTCCTCAGCGCGCTCCAGCAGGGGGGCGACGAGGGTCTGCAATCTGACGGCTCCTGCAGAGCCCGCAGCATTCAGAGCCGCCTTCTCGACCTGCGCGGCGACAAACAGGCTCACGCCCGTCATCAGGCCAAAGACGATCAGCGATGCAGCAATCAGGAACTGTGCCGATAGCGACAGGGATTTCAGCCTGAGCCAAGCGCTCTCGACCAGGGATGGCGGCGCAGGTTCAGGTAAAAACGCATTCCACTTGGTGTTCATCACACCGGGCCGAGTTCTGTCGAGAATTTCAGCATCGGCTCCCCTCCCTCCCCGCGCTTTCACACGCACTCGTTCTAATGCCTTTTCCTGCCTACACTTGAGTTTGGATTGATGCACGCTTCTGTCTTCTTGTCGATCAAGTTCGACAGAAGTTCAGACCAAGGTCCGAACTAAATTTGGACTTTGATCCATGTTTTCGCGGGACCAAGTACCCTTACCATTCCGCGTGGCTGTGAGACTCTGCTTGCCTGACAAAACCCTGACAAGACGTACAGGGACGAACACCGGAGGCGGGGGCTTCCCCGGATAAAATCATGGTCCAGGTCAACCAGCACGATCTCGAATTCATCTTGCGCCAGATCAAGATCGCAGAGGCGAACTCGGTCGCTCACTCGGGCAACAACGCGAGGGCTTTGACCAATATCTGGGTCGATGAACTCGGCAATGTTGTATCGGAAGGCACGCCCGGCTCGACGCTCGCCATCAGCGCCGAGCACGTTCCCTACGGTCTGCGCACCGTCGACGGCAGCTTCAACAATCTGGGTGCCGGCCGCGAAAACTGGGGTGCTGTCGATCAGCCGTTCCTCGACCTGCTTGGCGACGAGTGGCGCGCAACCGACGGGGACACCTTCCAGAGGTGGCGTCGCCTTAACCGAGTTTGGGATGCGGTAGTCTCTTCGACCTGAACTTCACGCATCAATCGACAAAGCGATTTCCCGCCAGGTCGAGATGGCGTGAGTGCGAAGCTGGCGATGGTCTGCGGCGGTCAAGTCTTTGCGGTGAAGAAGGAAGAGATTGGCGATCTAGCCGTGAGTGGAGACGAAACGCTGACATTGCCGCGCGGACTTGAAGCGCATCATGCGCCGCTCTCGTCGTCGCACAGCAAGATGGGAATTTTCAGCCTGGTTGTTCAATCCCTTGTGCGAGCGATGTTCGACCTTCGGCATCAAATCCGCCTTCGCAGCCGAATAGGAACGCAGCTTGTCGGTCAGCATCACGCGCGGGGCGATACCTTGACCCTTGAGCAGTTTGCGCATCAGACGCAAGGCTGCTGCCTTGTTCCTTCGGCTTTGCAAGAGGGCGTCGAGAACGTAGCCGTTGGCATCGACGGCGCGCCACAGCCAGTATTTCTTTCCCTTGATCGTCACCACCATCTCATCGAGCTGCCACTTGTCGGCAAACTGGCCTCGTGAGCGGCGTCGGAGCTGATTGGCGAACTTCAAGCCAAATTTCGCCGCCCATTCCGAGACGGTCTGGAATGAGACGTTGATGCCGCGCTCGGCCAACAGATCTTCGACGTCGCGTAAACTGAGCGGAAATCGGAAATACAGCCAGACCGCATGGGTGATGATCTCGGCAGGAAAGCGGTGGCGTCTGAAGTGGGCGGCAGGGAATTCGGTCATGACAATCCGAATATCAAGTCGGCTAAAACAGGCGGTTAAGGCGACGCCACCTCCGCGCTTACTCTTCTCGGAATGCCCTGGTGATCTGGTCGGTGAATGGTTTTGCGAGGAACGAGATGACAGTCCTTTCTTCGGTCTCGATATAGACTTCGACGGGCATGCCTGGCGTGAGCTTGGTTGCGAGGTCGCCGAGGTCGTTCGGGGAGAAGGTGACGCTGGTTTTGTAGAAGGGCAGGTTCGTTGCCTTGTCGATGATAGTTGCGCCTGGGATGATATCGACGGCGCCGACGATTTCCGGCGTGGTCTGCCGATTGAAGGCGGTGAAGCGCATGCGCGCGGTCTGGCCGACGAAGACACGGTCGATGTCGGTTGGGGCGACCTTGACATGGACGTTGAGCTCGCTGTTGGCAGGTACGATGGCCATGATCACCTGGCCCGGTGCGACAACGCCGCCGACGGTATGTGCCTGCAGGTCGTAGATCGTGCCGCTTTCCGGCGCCTTGACCACCGTGCGATCGAGCCGGTGGGTAAGCTGCAGCGCGCGCTGCTCGAGTTCAGTGAGCCTTGCCTCGACCGAGACGATCTCCTTTTGCAGTTCCGTACGGCTGGTCTGGTCGACCGACATCAGTCGGACCTTGAGCTCGCTGATCTGACCTTCTGCTTCGGCAACACGGGCGAGAAGATCACCGATCGTGCCTTCGATGCGAACCATCTGACGGCGAAGCCCACGCAGTTCGGCGGCCTTGGCGAGCCCCTTCTGGACCAGCCCCTCCTGCATGGCGAGCTCTTCTGCCAGCAGCTCGTTTTCTGCAAGATTGGCCTTTTCCTGCTCTCTCAGGCCGTCGATCTGGTTGCCCAGCTGCGAGATCTGCATTTCGATCTGCTGCTTCTGGTTTGCCCGCATGACGCGGTTCTCGTCGAAGAGCTTGGCTTCCTCGCGCATGACCTCGGGAGACAGCTCCAGACCCTCGAAGGAAAGCACGTCGAGACCGTCACGCTCGGCCACAAGCCGGGCCATCATCGCCTTCAGCTGGGCGACCTGCGATGTGACGATGCCGAACTCGATGCGCAGCTGCGTGTCGTCGAGGCGCAGGACGACGTCGCCTTTGTCGACCACGGAGCCGACCTTCACCGGGATCTCGACGATCGTGCCGCCATCGACATGCTGGACCTGCTTGGTCTCGCCGATGACGACGAGTTCGCCCTGCGAGATGACGGCGCCGGCAAGCTTCGCCTGGGCCGCCCATCCGCCGATCCCGACTGTCAGGGCAAGACCGAGCATGGTCGCTGCGAGCATGCGTCCCTTCAGCCCCTTGCCGGAGAGCGAGACTTGGCTGTTCTTGTCATCAAGGCGCTGTGTCATGGTGTGTCCCCTTACGCAGTTTACAGTTTCGGCCCGAAGCGGTGCCGATCACGAGGTTCGGATCAGGCCACGAGCCCTTCGGTCTGGCCGGGAAGATGGAAGGCCGTCAGGATCAGGTCGTCCTCGTCGAGATCGTGCGCACTGATGATGACGATCTCGTAGTCCTGATCACCGTCGATATCCGTCACGAGCTGCAGCACCTGGTGGCCGGCATCGTCGTCGTCGATCATTTTCTTGTAGAGCTTGACCAGGGTCTTGTGGTCGTGGCGATCGAGCTCGAGTGTGCTCTCGCCATCATCGAAGTAGAGCCGGCCCAGTTCCCGCTCGAGCTTCGACAGATCGACCTTGTCGCCGACATCGAAGTCGCGGATCTGGTCGAGGCCGGCCCCGTAATTGCGGATGGAAGCGACCGAGCCGAAGACGAAGTTGTCCTGACCGCCCTGACCATACAGAATGTTGACGGCGGAACTGGCGGTGATCGTGTCGTCCCCCTCGCCGCCGACGGCATTCTCGATCGAGGTCAGGCGGTCTTGGCCGATCTCTTCGCCCATGGCAACGCCCGCCTCGAGGTCGATCTCGACGGCCATGGTCGCGGACGATGCATCATAAGTGTCCGCACCTTCGCCACCATGGATGACGTCGTCGCCATCATCGATGCCGGGTGCCGGCGCATGATCCATCGGCATCTGCGTCAGACTGCGCGCTTCAAGAACGGTCTGGGCACCTGCGACGAACACGTCGTCGCCCTCATCGCCGACCATGACGTCATCGCCGGCACCGCCGGCCAGCGTATCGTGGCCCGTGCCGCCGTCCAGCACATCATTGCCCGCATCTCCCGACAGGACATCGTCGCCGGCTTCGCCGAACAGCCGGTCGTCGCCGTCACCACCGGACAGGATATCCTGCCCTTCGCCGCCCATCAGGCTGTCGCGTCCGGCCTCGCCGAACAGCATGTCGTTGCCGGCCTCGCCGAACAGGACATCGTCGCCATCGCCCCCGAAGATACGGTCATCGCCGTCACCACCATGAATGACATCGCGGCCTTCGCCACCGATCAGCACGTCGTCGCCCGCACCGCCGAGGATCAGGTCGTCGGCTTCGCGCCCATAAACCGTGTCGTTGCCGGCGCCGGCATCGATCAGATCCTTGCCCGGCGTGCCGAGGAGAATGTCATCTTGATCGGTTCCGGTGATCTCGGTGTCGGCATGCGCACGCAGATCGAGAAAGCCCTGGCCCTGGACCGACGCCTTGCCGTCGCTCAGCGTGAAGGTGAGGTTCACCAGCCCTTGGCTGTCGCGTTCGGGGATATAGATCCAGGCATCGTCGCCATAAGCGCGGATCTCGCCCGATGTCGCACGGATGGCGGAGATGGTCAGCGGATCGCCGTCCGGGTCTATGGCTGCGCGCGCAAGGTCGGCCCACATCAGAAGCATCGACAGGTTGACGAGGCCCGTTCCCAGATAGATCGGGCCACGGGACAAGGGGGCACGATTGGCCGGCGCCGGCGGGTTCCCGGAAGTGCCCCCATTCGAGGAGCCCCCGCCAGACGAACCATCGACCGGTAGACTGCCGTCATCAGGCGTGTCGCTGTTGCCGTCTGCCGCCTGTCCAGCGGCGGGGGCATCGTTGGCAGCACGCGGAAGGCCGAAGGTCGCAAGCTTCGGCTTGGCCACGCTTGGCGCCACGAAGCGAAAGCCGTTGGCTGCGACATCAATCGACACACCCTGGAACGGGCGTCCGGCATAGTCGCCTTCAAGCATAAAATCCTGGGCGTTGAAGCGGATCGAGGAGTAGAGCCGGCGCGGCGGCTCGACCTGCTCGACCACGTCCTCGTAGGCCCGCTGGATCTGCTGCCAGAAGGCGGCGATGTCCAGCCCGGCCTCGGGCGCATCCTCAACCGGTGCAGTCGTGCCATCATCGAGCGCCACGGTCTTCCGGTCGTCCGGGGCTTGTGCATTGGGCGCCGGATTGACGATCTCGCGCAGCCGCCCGAGATAGGCGCCGAGCCCCATGGAGAGCACGGCGAAGATGCCCGGCGACCAAAGCGTGCGATCCGGAGCGTCAGGGAGCGCAAACTTGCGCGCCGGCGCCTTGGCCGATTGGGCGTCGCCGTGGCCGAGCTTCAAGGCTTCGTCATGATCGGTAATGGAGCTTGCCATGATCCCTTACTCCGCCGCGATCGGCATCAAGCGGGTCGGCCGCAGCGGCTTCTCCTGCGTGTTGGCCGGAACCTTGATGATCTCCTCCTTCGGCCCGAAGGAGACGAGTTTGCCGCCCTGGACCACGCCGACCATGTCGACGGCCTGAAGTGCGCTCGGGCGATGCGCGACGATGACGACGATGCCACCACGCTCGCGCACCTTGACGATTGCCCTCATCAGCGCCTCTTCGCCCTCGGCATCGAGATTGGAGTTCGGCTCGTCGAGCACCACCAGGAAGGGATCGCCGTAAAGCGCGCGCGCCAGCGCCACGCGCTGCCGCTGGCCGGCCGAGAGCGACTGGCCGCTCGGGCCGATCTGGGTCTGGTAACCGTTCGGCAATCGTACGATCAGATCATGGATGCCGGCGGCACGAGCAGCCCGGAAGATCATCTTGGAATCGGCATCCGGATCGAAACGGGCGATGTTGTCGGCGACCGTACCGTCGAGAAGGGCCACTTCCTGGGGGAGATAGCCGACATTCTCGGTGAAGAAACTGGTCGGCCACTGCTTGAGATCGGCGCCATCGACGCGAACCGAGCCGCGCAGGAGTGGCCAGATGCCGAGCAGCGACCGCGCGAGCGTCGTCTTGCCGCCGCCGGATGGACCGATCAGCGCCAGCGCCTGGCCAGCCGTGAGTTTGAACGAGACATCGCTCAGAAGCACGGTGCCGGTCGTAGGTGCCACCGTCGTCATGCCCTCGACGACAAGATCCTCGCTCGGCGCCGGCAGGTCGAACTGCGTCGGCGGACGGTCGAGCACGGCGAGCGTGTCCTTGATGCGCGACCAGGAGCGGCGTGCGGCGATGACGCCCTTCCACTGGGCGATCGCCTGGTCGACCGGGGCGAGCGCCCGGCCGGTGACGATCGAGGAGGCGATGATCGCACCCGCCGACATCTCGCCCTGGATCGTCAGATAGGCCCCAAGACCGAGGGTCGCCGACTGCAGCATCATGCGCAGGACCTTGGAGATCCCGGCAAAGGTGCCGGCGATGTCGGAGGTGGCAGTCTGGGTATCGAGATGACGGCGGTTGGCGCTTTCGAAGCGGTCGATCGCGCGGTCCGTCATGCCCATCGAATAGAGGATGTCGCCGTTGCGGACATGGTTGTCCGAGACGTTGTTGCGCTGAATGGCGGCCCGCGTCATCTCCTTGGCGTGCCGGCGTGACAGAAGCTCGGCCGCGATCGTCAGACAGGCGAGGAAGGCAGCCCCCCCGAGCGTCAGCATGCCGAGCACCGGATGCAGCATCCAGACGAAGACCAGATAGACCGGGATCCAGGGCAGGTCGAAGAGAGCGACCGGCCCCGCACCCGACAGGAAGGAGCGCACCGTATCGACGTCGCGGCCGCGCTCGGAGGCTTCCGCCGCGGAATAGCCGAAGCGCGGCATGTCGATCACCACCCGGTGCACGAGCGGCGCGATCTGGCGATCGACATTGGAACCGAAGCGCACCAGCATCTGCGACCTCAAGATGTCGAACATACCCTGGAACAGGTAGAGACCGACCGCGATCACCGAGAGCCAGATCAGGGTCGGCACACTGCCGCTGGTCAGCGCCCGGTCATAGATCTGCAGCATGTAGAAGGCGCCGGTCAGCGCCAGGATGTTGATGATGCCCGAAAGTCCGAAGACGAAGCCTGTCACCAGGCCTATACCGGACAGTTTGTAGCTTGACTGCTTGTTCATGGCTTCCCCCACTCAACGTCTGTCTGTCTGCCGGCCCCGCCAGGCCGGCAGTTCTGCCATGTCGTCCTCAGGATACGCCGAGGAAGTCGTTGATCGTCAGGTTGTGGCGGCCATGCAGCGAGAGTTCGAAGTCGGCTGCATTGTCCCCTTGCGTATTGCCCCGGATCACCGTGAACTCCTCGCCGTCGCGCATCTCGTGCGTGATGGTCACGTCGCCGATTGCATCGATGGTCTGGCCTGCCTCGAGATTCATGGCCCCCATGCCGGTAAAGTCGATCCGGTCGCCGGTCTGGAAGCCGTAGATCGTGTCGCCATCCGCATTGGCTGCCGATGTGAACTTGAAGACATCGTCGCCAAGCCCGCCATCGATGATGTTGACCGCAGACGAGGCTGTGATCGTGTCGTGGCCGGAACCGGCGATGAAGTTCTCGAAGCCGTAGAAGCTATCCGAGCCCGTCGTCCCGCCGGAAACCGAGCCGCGGCTGTTGAAGCCATTGCCGAGATCGACCGTCAGGTTGGCGCTGGTCGCTGCATAGTCCAGCGTGTCGATGCCATCTTCGCCGTAGTAGACGTCGTTGCCGTCATTCAGCGTCGCAATGACAGTGTCGTCGCCGTCACCCGCCCAGACATGGTCGTCGGCTGCTCCACCCTCGATCACGTCGTGGCCGGCATCGCCGAAGATCAGGTCGGAACCGGCACCGCCGAAGACGATGTCGTTGCCACCGCCGGCATGCACCTCGTCATCTCCGAGCCCGGCATTGATCACGTCATTGCCATCACCGCCCGACACAACGTCATCGCCGTCCTCGCCACGCAGAATGTCCGAGCCGCCCTGACCAACCAGAACATCCGTACCAGCACCACCCAGGATCGTGTCATCTCCACCAGCGCCAAGCAACGCATCCGCAGAAGACGTGCCGATGAGCACGGTTGGCGTCGGACCCGTGGTTGGAGGCGTGACGACATCGCCGTCGTTATCGGCATCCTCCTCCTCGACCTCGTCATCATCGTGATCATGTTCCGTACCGGCATCGACGAGGATCGGTGCCTCACCCGTGAAAGTCAGCGAGTGACTGCCGTTCGACAGCGTGGTCGTGCCGTCAGCATTGTCGATTTCGCTAAAGTCTTCCGGGTTGGTGTCGGGTGCGACTTCGACGACGTCCTGCGGACGCATTGCGCCGACGATAGTGTCATTGCCGCCATTCGATCGGAAGACGATGCGGTGGGCTGAGCTGAGGGCCGAGATATCGACGACGTCATCGCCGGACGAGCCGTCGATGGTGATCGTCGAGTAGTTCAGGCTGGTGCTGTCGAAGTTGCCGATGACTTCGATGATATCGCCACTCTGGGTCGGACCGCCATCAAGACCGCCATTGTTATTGTCCGCCGTCACCGGCAACTGATCTATGACGATTTCCTCGATGCTGGCGAGTTCTGCAACGACCGTTTCGGAGCCGTTCGCCAGAGCACGGGTGATAACGATCTCCGTTGTCGGCAGGAAGACCGTACCCAGCGCTACGGCAAGCGACGCATTCTGGTTGTTGGTGACAGCATAGATGCGGAACCGCTCGGCACCCTGCACACCAGACAGACGATAGGTGTCGTTGCCCTGCCCACCATCTACAATATCGCGGCCCTGGTTGCTGGTCTGGTTGATCGTATCATCGCCGCCACCAGCGAGAATGACGTCATTGCCAGCGCCGCCATCGATGGTGTTTGTACCATTGCTGCCGACCATGATGTCGCCACCATTGCTTCCGCTCAATTGTCCGTTCGTGTCGTAGGACAGCGCCACCGTCGCGGTGTCGTTGTTGCTCCCTCTTGCCGTGTAGCCAAACGATCCACCTGCACCACCGTTGGTCGGATCGATGAAGGCGACCGATCCCGGATTGGTGTTAAGGCTGAGGTTGCTCAATCCGTTTGGTCCCGATACCGCCGTGACATCGAGCGTATTGTCCGGATCGCTGTCGTTATAGAGCAGTGCCCATTCCGGAATGACAATCGCCGTGCCCCGACTGATATTGGTAATGACGGTGTCGTTGTTTGCCACCGTCGGGTCATCGACGGGCGTGATCGTCACCGTATGGGTGGCAGGCGTGCTCTCGAGACGCCCGTCATTCACGGTGACTTCAATCACGCGTGGGATGATCGACGGGTTGTCGGAGCCATTAGAGAAGGTCACTGCCTGGATCGCCGCCTGATAGGTTGCAAGCGTCGCCTCGCCGGCGAGTGTTACCACGATTGCGCCGCCCACTTGCGAGATTGAGGACGTGATCCCGCTCGGCAGGTTTGCTACCGCGAGGTTATCGCCCGATTGCGCGTTGGTCAGCACCACCCGCGCGGATGCGAGGGTTTGTCCATTGTCCGTGATCAGAGGTTCGGATCCAATCGAGATCGGGTCCTGGTCTTCGATGAAGGTGCTCGTGATATCCCGGTTGGGCGGTGTGACCGGCTGCGTGCCGCTCGCATTGATCACCAGATTGTCGACAATGAAACGCTCGGTATTGGCGCTGAAGAGGCCATCCTGATCAAGCGTACCCTCAAGTCGGAAGCGAATAGCTGAATTCGGACCAGATATGGCGTCCGTTGGCAACGCGACCGTCTGATTGCCTCCATTGCTGCCATCGTATGTCGCCAGAGTCACGAAGTTCACGCCGTCTGCCGCGAATTCGAAGTGAAGGCGCTCGTTGTCGTTTCCAAGCTGAATGAAGCCAAGTACAAGATCTGACCCGGGAGAAATGGCGTCATCCGCAATGCTGAAGCTCACCGTCGCGGACTGCATGCCCGAGAGATCGAGAGATCGGGTGATCGTCGCACCGTCAGCTGCATTTGGATTGAAGCGCAACTGGTTGCTGTTTGCTCCGTCGATCTGGACGTTGCCGGCAGTCACAGAGGTGCTGACATCACCGGCCTTGACCCACGCACCGGCAAAATTGTCGGTTCCAATGTTGTTGTTGCCACCATTTGCGGCGTTGAAGTTGTCCGCAAAACTGCGGGTGACGGTATCGAAGCCATCGAGCGAAATCTCGGGCGCGATGTTGCGCAAATCCAGGACCTGATCGGCAAACTGGATCTTCTCGATGTTGAAGAGGCGATCGGTACCTTCAGCTTCGAGATTGCGACCCGATACCGGATCGATGACGCCGACAGTCGGATTGACATGGGTAACAGTGACGCTGCCGTCTTCGTTGTAGGTCACCTCATAGTTTTCGAAATTGTCGTAATAGACGGCGGTATCGACATCATCCTCAGCGCCTCCATCGACGATTTCGCGAACCATCGACAACTGGTTCGGCGCGAACATACGGCTGAAGAGCAGGCTGTCGAGGGTTGCGCCGCCCTTCTGTGCCACAGCGCCGGTTTTCAGCATCCCGTTGACGAGATCCGATTCCAGATAAACCGGGCCAGCCAGGCTATCGGCCGTGTAAGGACCTCCGGGGGCATCGATGCGGATACGGACGTTGAGCCACTTGTCGCCATCGATGATGTCGTCGCCGCCCATGCCGCGGATCATGTCGGAACCACCGCCTCCCAGCAGGATGTCAGAACCATCAGAGGTATCCATCACGGCAATCTGGCTGTCGCCATCGGCATTGGTCGGATTGGTCAGCGTGAAGCGCTCGAGATGCGCCACCAGTTCACGCAAGCCGGTTATGTTGTCGACGTTCTTTTCGAGAAGCGCATTGGAGAAGCTTTCGATCGGAGCGTCGGGGGTGACCTGGGCCGCGTTGCCGGCCGCATCATAGCCACCGATGACGACGTCACGGCCGGTCAGTGTGTCGTTGTTCTTCCAGCCTGACAGACCTTCGACAAGGTCGTAGCGGTCACGGAGAATGTTGTTCTGCTGGTTGACGAAGATGCTGACATTCATGTCGGCAACGGCGTCATAGTCATTGCCCTTGAACGTCGTCCAATCGAAACCGGCCATACCGTTACTGCGGTTGATGCCGATTCCCTGGACCATGATGTCGTCACCGGATTCCGCGTCGAAATCGGTATCGTTTTCACCCGAGATCATGATGTCGTGACCGATGACGCGGGAATTGAAGAACAATTCCGAGTTGTCACCCGTCAGGGTATTCATGTTCCCCTGGCCTTCCATCCAGTCATTGCCTTCGTTGCCGTAGACGACGCCGCCGCCACCGGAGGCCGCGCGGATATAGTCGTCGCCTTCGCCGCCGAAGATGCTCTTCGCCTCCGAACCGCCGGAGAGAATGTCGGACCCATCGCCGCCGAAGATGAGGTCGAGGCCCATGCCACCGTTGATGAGATCGTCGCCGGCTTCGCCCTTCAGCACGTCCGCAGCGCCGATATCGGTGCCACTGTCGGTGATGATGTCAGAGCCGTCGCCGCCATGGATGTGATCGACGCCGAAGCCGCCTTCGATGCGGTCGTCGCCGCCCTCGCCCCAGATCGTGTCGTCACCGGCACCACCGATGATCGTTTCAGATCTGTTGGTGCCGCCGAGCACCACGTGCTCGCCGCCATTGTACTTGATGTAGTCCTCACCGCGGGTCACGAGACTGTCGGTTCCGGTAATCGCCGAGATCACATCGGGTGCACGAGTGGGATCGGCTGAACCGAGGCCCTCATTATACTGGCGCGACTGGTCCATCTCGATGACGTAGTCGGCGGTCTGGAACGCCGCACCATTGATATGGAGGCCTACCTCCTCGGTATCCGTATTGCGACGGATCAGGTCGGCGAAACTGTCACTTTCCAGTTCCGTCAGCAGATTGAGACCCTGAGTGCGGCTGAGATAGTAGAAGCGATCACCATTCTGGAGCTTCTCGATCTGCAGTTCGAACACGAAAGTGAAGGTCGAGCCCAGCATGCCGCCGAAGGGCATCAAGGCCTCGGCGAGACCGCCGATCCAGAAGTCGACCTTGTTGAGCCCTGTTTCAGTATTAGCCCAGGAACCCGATGAGTTCAGGAAGTCGAGGCGAGCCTCGCGTTCTGTGGACGTTTCACCTGCCTTTCCGAAGACCAGATCCCAAGCCGCGTCCCGCTTTGCCTCGGCTGTGGTCGCAGAAAGGATCGTGGAATGGGTGCCGTAGGCTGCGATGAAGTTGACGATCGACAGCGGGTTCTTGAGATTTTGGGCGAAATCCACCCAGCTCTCATAGGGCTTCAGATAGGTGTCCTGTGTCTGATCGTAGATCTGCCGGCGCGCGTCGTTGAGCGAGGGAACACCGGTCTCCCGTGCGCGGGCAATATTGAGTGCCGCCAGATCGAGCGGCAGGCCGACCAGATTGTCGCGCAGCGCGCTGGTCATGAATTCGTCGATTTCGTTGCCGGCCTGACGGGTCATGCCGCGTAGGATGGCCCCAGCTGCAGCATGCGCATCAACGCCTTGGGCGTCGAACATCACGGGGTCGAGGAATGCATCGATCAGGCCCTTCTCTTCTGCTTTGACCTGACCACCGGCGAACTTCAGGATATCGACATTCTCGTTGAGCATCGAGTGACCGAACCGGTAGACGACCTGTGCAAACTCTTCGAAGATCGCCCCATCGATCTCGACGGAATTCGAGAAGACAAAGGGATCGATCTGCGGCGCAATCGCACGGACGAACTCCTCGAAGACGAGGTGCTGGTAAACCATTTCGGTCGAGAAGCGAGCCGCCTGAAACAGGCGTTCGCCATCCCAGACAAGGCCGGCACCGCTGGTCGGCATCGTCGAGACATCGGTGAGCAGCCACTCGTTGAGAAACGCGACATCGCCTCCGGCGAGCAGACTTGCCTTGATCTCCTCCACCTGACGATTGTGCTCGCCATGGAACATGGCATGCGTTGCAGTCAGCGCAATGTTCTCGTTTCCACGTCCGTCACCGACGATGAAGTGACGGTCGAGAAGTTCGTTGTCGTACACAGTTCGGACAAACTGGCCGGGGTAGGCGCCGGGGATCATCGAGTCCACATCATCAATACCCAGTGTCGTGTCCGAGTCAGGCCTCAGCAGGCCGCTGAACCCGTTGTTAGGGTTTCCATCCAGATCGTATGTCCCAGGGGCAGCCTCATGCGCAATGTCGTTGAGGAAGGCGCGGCCGGCGGGCACAGCCTGCATGGCATCTGCCAGGTTCTCCGGGTCCCCTTCGACGGGGCCTTCTGGTGTCAAAAGCAGCGGAAAGCCATTTTCGCCGCGAACGAATTCGCCATACAGATCCGTCACAATGGCCGGCACCGCGTGAACGTTCATATCATGCAGCTTGATGCCAAGGATGGTTTCAGCCTGAACCTTGATATCCTTCCAGGTCGGCGGACCGCCGGTTGCGCTTTCGAGCATGTGACCGGTGGCAACGGGCTTGCCACCCACCAGAACATATTCCCGCAGAAAGACCTGATGCGATGGGTTCGACGTGTAGACCTGGTTCAGATCGATCCATGGCGTGGTCTCGTTAGTGTGATCGCGCACGTCGTCGGCGGTGCCCAACTCACCGTCGGCACCCGGGCTGTTCGTCGCGCGGGTAAGTACCATGAAGTTTGTGAAGCTGTTCGGGTCATAGAGGGGATCATCTGGCTGCAAGGGGATATAGACCGAACCTGCTCCGCCCTTGGTCGTCAGATCGAGGCCATGGTCGAAGAACTGGCCGAAAATGGTCATGAACCCATTGAAGGACGCGGTGTCCCCCAAGTCAGCCGCAATGTTCTTGATGAAAACGTTGTTGCCGTCCATTTCGACGCCATGCGAGGTTAACTCCGCCAGCACGGCGGCGTCGGCGGCGGCGGCCGCAACTTCGGCCGCCGCCGTAGCACCTTCGCCGGTCAGGATGGCCTCACGGATGTCTTCAGCCGCAGCAAGGGCGTTATTGGCTGCGTCAAGAGTCGTCTCCGCGACGTCGACGGACACGTTTGCCGTCGCCACGTCCAGATTGGCAACAGTCAGATCCGCCTGCGCGTCGCTCACCGCTCCTGCCAGGGACTGCTGCTGTTCGACGGCCGACTGAAGATCAGCGACAGCCGCTGACTGGGCCGCTTGGGCAGCAACGAGAGCCTCCTGTGCGTCTTCCAGGTCTTCGGCGGCGTTCTCATAGGCAAGAGAGGCATCGTCATAGGCATCAGAAGCTGCAAAGTAGGCGGCGGCATTCTCCGCCGACGCATTCGCCTGGAAGGCCGCAAGCGCCGCCTCCTTGGCCTGCTCGGCAAGTCCCATCTCGGCAAAAGTCGTGTTGCGCGTGGCGGTCGCCGCATCGACGATCGCCTGCGCGCCGATGACGGCGGCCTGTGCTGCCGCTGCCGCCGACTGGGCGGCAGACAGCACGGACGCATGACCCGCCAGTGCCGTATTGGCGTCGGCAAGTACACCCGAGGCTGTGGCCTGAGTGGCGAGCGCCGCTTGAAGCACGCCATTGGCGGCTGCCAATGCGTCTTGTGCATCCTGAACGGCTTCTGCGGCGGCAGTTACGACGGCATCAGCTGCCTCGGCTTGCTCCTGCGCGGCTTCGGCGGCGTCCTCCACTGCGTCATGGGCAGCCTTGGCGGCCGCCTGAAGCTGCATGATCTCGCCCACGATTGCCAACGCGTCGGCACCGACAATACCGACTGACGCGAGAGCTGCTGAAATAGCGGCCGGATTGTTCAAAGACTGGTCGGCGACAAGGTTGGAGATGATGCGCGGCTGGCTGTCGTAAACGCTGCCCGAAGTGCTGGCGTAGCTCGTCGGAGCCCCTGAACGCGGATTGGCTTCGGCGGACGCGAACTGTGCATCGAGCAGCCGGACCATCGGCTGATCGGCTGAGCCGAAATGGGTCATGCCCGGCTGAAAATTGTTGAAGGAGCCGTCTACGGTGCGCAGGCCGTAAGGCAAAAGCGGGCTCGACACGAGCTGCTCCAGCGCCACCCGCGGATCCGTGCCGGCATCGATCGCAGCGACATGGGCTTCGGCGATCTTGATCTGACGCAGAATGAAATCCAGGTCGTTTTTGTTAAGCTGTACCATGATGCAACCGGGTTTCCCCGCCCCTCTTGTTGATCAACACTGCCAGCCCAAGCTGGGCCACGAAGTGTCCAAGGTTGGACTCTGTTAGAGTTTAGGGAGCAGAACCATGTCGCTTGGTCGAACAAAAATCTCCCTCATGGTCCGAACAACGTTAGGGACTTTGTACCCTATTAGAGGAGGGAGGGTGATTGTGAGTCCGAACGCAAAAAGCCCCTCAACCGTAACTGTCAAGAGCTTCAACGCCAGCATTTGAATGGCGTCCGCTACAAGTCTCATTGGTTGCGGGGGCTTATCGCGCAGAGACTTGCATAAAGCCCGAGTTTAGAGCGGTGAACCAGAACATTTGCGGCGTATGCATAATTATGGAACCAACATTGAACGGCAACCAATGACCGGCATCACTCTCATCTTCTCACCCGCCAGGTCAAAGGCACTACGGATTGGCCTGCCCCCATGGGGTGATCCGGTTGGAATGTTAGTGCATGCTTGGCCTGCTGGCCACCGCTGGCGTTGATGCCGGTCCGTTTTGGCGAGGCCAAACAGAGGCTTCGGGAGACGGTGGCCTGTAGCCCAGCGATGAGTGCGGCCGCACGGTGTTGTAGTGACGTCGCCAGTTTTCGATGACGATCTTTGCCTCCTTGAGCGTGTAGAAGATTTCACCGTTGAGCAGTTCGTCACGGAGCTTCGAATTGAAGCTCTCGCAATAGCCGTTTTCCCACGGACTGCCCGGCATGATGTAGGCGGTCTTGGCACCCACCGCCGCGATCCATTCCCGCAATGCCTTGGCGATGAACTCCGGCCCGTTGTCGGACCGAATATGCGTCGGGACGCCGCGCAGGATGAACAGGTCGGAAAGCACGTCGATGACATCGACGGCCTTCAGCTTTCTCTCGACCCTGATGGCAATGCATTCGCGCGTGAACTCGTCGATCACATTGAGCATGCGGATTTTCCTGCCATTGTGTGTGCGATCCTCGACGAAGTCGTAGGACCAGACATGGTTTGGATATTCCGGCCGAAGCCGGACACACGAGCTGTCGTTCAACCACAGCCGACCGCGTTTGGGTTGCCTGTGCGGCACCTTCAGCCCCTCCCGCCGCCAGATGCGTTCGACCCGCTTGACGTTCACGATCCAGCCAGCCTGGTGCAGCATCGCAGTGATGCGACGATAGCCATAGCGGCCATACTGGAGAGCGAGCGCCGTGATGTCGGCGGTCAACGCTGCTTCGTCATCCGGGGTCTTGGCGATCTTGCGCTGCGTCGAACGATGCTGACCGAGAACCCGGCAGGCCCGTCTCTCGGACACGCCCAGTTCCTCGATGACATGATCCACGCAGGCGCGGCGGCGGGCGGGGCTTAGAAGTTTCCCTTGGCGGCCTCGGCAAGGATCATCTTGTCCAGCGTGAGATCGGAAACGGCACGCCGGAGCCGGGCATTCTCGGCCTCCAGCTCTCTCAACCGCTTCACCTGGTCTCCCTTCAAGCCGCCGTATTCAGACCGCCACCGGTAGTATGTAACTTCCGTCACGCCTATCGACCGGATCGCCTCCGCAATCGATTTTCCCTGCGCATTCAACACGTCAACCTGACGGAGCTTCGTGACGATCTCTTCTGCCTTGTGTCTTTTCCCTGCCATTTCAATGTCCTTCCTCGGCTCAATAGCCATACTTCAAGAAGGATCACTTTTCAGGGGGCAGACCAGAAGGTGGCATCGATGATGCCCTCCGAAGAAGGCGCTGTCGGTGATCCGCGCATGACCGAGCGCAACCGTTGCGCCCTCCTCGCCGGCGGACCGGAAATGTTCGGGGCGAATACACGAGGTGATCTTGCTTATCGCCCGCGGGCTGCCTCTAGTAAAGAGTGCCTAGTTGGAGGCCGGCTTCGGACAGTCAGGTTCACCGGCCCAATGCGGCCGTTTCGAGCTCACTCGCCCCATTGACCCGCCAAACCGCACGATGCCGTGCCCTTGAGCTGGCGCCCATCAGTACGCTGCCAAGTAAAGGGCAAGCGCATCGGCCTCCGTAACTGGAACCGGATTGTTCCCAAGAAGACGAGTTTGCAGCATAGCATCGCGCGCGAGCTGCGGGAGCATGTTCGAAGCTACGCCAGCATCGCGAAGGCGGCGCGGAGCACCTGAAGCATCCATCAGTTCGATTAGCCGCCGCACGAACGCCTCCGCCTTTGTCTCATAACTGGCATCCTTCGGAACATCCGCGCCGACAGCGTCTGCAAGCTGCGCATACAGAGGCGCCGCCGCCTTCATGTTGTACTCAAGCACGGGCTGCAGCATAAGCGCGTTCGAGAGCCCGTGTGGGATGTGATAGCGGCCGCCGAGTGGATAGGCGAGCGCGTGGACCGCAGCTACCGGCGCATTGGCGAAGGCCTGCCCGGCAAGCATCGCACCAACTAGCATGGCTTCGCGCGCGCCTCGGTTCGACCCGTCAATGCAGGCGGCAACAAGATTGCCAGACAGCAGGCGGAGCGCTTCGCGGGCAGCGGCATCTGACAAGGGGTTCTTTCTCTGTCGGCTGGTATAAGCCTCAATCGCATGAACCATAGCATCAATACCAGTCGCGGCAGTGTGGAGCGCCGGCAGACCGAGCGTGAGCTCGGCATCGAGCAGCACACGATCCGCGTAGAGCTGGTCAGCGACCACGCCCATCTTCGAATGATCGGGGCGGGTCAGGATTGTGATGTTGGTGACTTCCGACCCAGTGCCTGCAGTCGTCGGAACCTGCACCAAAGGAAGGCGAGAGCCCTTAACCTTTCCGATGCCGTAGAGGTCCGAAAGCGGCTGCTCGCTCACGAGCATCACAGCGGCGATTTTCGCGACGTCCATGGACGAGCCGCCACCAATTCCGAGCACGATCTCCGCCTTCGCGTCCCGCCCCTTTGCCACACACTCGAGCAGCACTTGCTCTGGCGGATCGGCAACGACCGCATCATAAATCGTGAAGGCGAAGCCCGACGCAAGGAGGGACGCCTTTGCAGGCTCCAGCACGCCACCCTTGTGCAGGCCGCTATCCGTGACAATCAGCAGTCTGCGTGCTTGGAACCAGCTCCCCAGCAGCTTGCCTAGATTTGCGGCCTCGCCCCATCCGACATGAACTTGCCCAACTGTGGTGAAGGAAAACGGGGTAGAACTCATGAACTGTATTCCTCGAGAACTGCCGGCTGCTGCCGCAGGGAAACCTCTACTAGGCGTCGGCGTCAGATCACACCTTCGACCTGGCGGGTCGCGAGCTCGCTCGCGAGCTTCTGCTTATCCAAAAGGGTCTCACCTGGACGAGGGCGATACCAGACAGCTGTCCAGTTCACCGCGCCCAGCATGCCTTTAACGGCTATGGATGCGTTTTCGGCACGAATGCTGTTATCCGCCTGACCGCGCTGGAAGACAGTCATAAATAAGCGCTCGAAGTCGCGGCGGATCGACATGATTTCGTCGAGTACCTGGCGCTGAGAGAGCGTGGTTGCGCCAAGTCGATGCATGTGCACGCCCTGCACCACAACAGCAAGATAGGCGATGTTCTGCAGCATGGTGATGGCGTGCGCTTCCAACATCGCTCGTAGCGTCTCTCTGCCCGTTCCGCCCGTCTCCATCGCCGCACACACGGCCTCGTTAAGGCGGTGCATGCCCTCGCGGTGGACGTCGAAGAAGAGGTCGGTCTTTGACCTGTAGTAGTGATAAATACGGCCTTTGGTGGCACCCAGCCTGCGCGCAACGTCGTCGATGCTGGTGCCCTGGAAGCCCATCTCCATGAAGCACTGCGCCGCGACGTCGAGAATATCGACATTGTTGTCGGCGCTTTCACCATCGACATTCTTGCGGCGTGCTCGGATCGGCCGCCTTGGTCGCCCGGCTTCGACAAGAGCTTCTTCATCGCTAAGTCCGCCCTTACCCCCCTCTTCGATCCGTGCGTTAGGCATCAAACTTCTCCAATGTTCACTCCGCCTGCATATCAGCGGATTTGGGCCGGCTGTGCAATCGCGTCGGCCTGACTTCCCGAGCGACACGCTAGACGTCCGCCTTTAAACATACTACGGAGTATGTTGCAATCACTGACTGCCTAGCGAAATGTTCAAGGAGGGAAAAAACTGGATGAATGCACCAACGAGCAACGACGCATCATTGATCTCGGACTGGATCACGGTGGATCAGCCATTCGTGAACCGCTTTGCCGATGCAGTCCTGGATCACCAATTCATTCATGTTGACCCGGAACGCGCCAAGTCCGAGGGGCCGTATGACGGCACGATTGCACACGGCTTCCTTTCGCTGTCGCTGCTAACCCATTTCACCCACAGCGCGATGACGCCGCCCCCGACCGGCGTGGTCGAGGTCAATTATGGCTTCGACAAGATCCGCTTTCTCGCGCCCGTGCCGGTCGGGTCGCGTCTGCGTGGCAAGTTCACGCTCATCGCTGCTGAGGCCAAGGGCGATGGCACACTGCGGCGGTTTGCCGTTGAAGTCGAAATTGAAGGAAACAGGAAGCCAGCCGTTGCTGCGGAGTGGCTGGTGCTGGTTTTGCAAGGAGAGAACCGATGACAATCAGCTTCAAGGATCAGGTTGCAATCGTCACAGGAGCTGGCGGTGGGCTCGGGCGCTCGCACGCGCTGATGCTGGCCGCGCACGGCGCGGCGGTGGTCATCAACGATTTCGGGGGCGCGCGTGACGGCTCCGGTGGATCGACCGCAGCCGCAACGGCGGTCGTGCGCGAGATCACCAGCGCGGGCGGCCGTGCGATTGCCGACGGTGGAAACGTGACATCCGAGGCCGACATGCAGGCGATGGTCGACCGTACGCTGGAGGAATTTGGCCGGATTGACGTCCTGATCAATAATGCGGGCATCCTGCGCGACAAGACCTTCGCCAAAGTCACGATGGAAGATTTCCGCGCGGTGGTAGATGTCCACCTGATGGGCACCACAATCGCCTCAAAGGCGGTCTGGGGCGTGATGCGCGAGCAGAACTATGGTCGCATTCTCGTCACGTCATCGACGTCGGGTACCTACGGCAACTTCGGGCAAGCCAACTATGGGGCGGCGAAGATGGCGCTGCTTGGTCTGATGAACACGCTGCACCTGGAAGGCTCGAAATACGGGATCCACGTGAACGCGATCGTGCCCACCGCCGCCACTCGCATGACCGGAGATATGATGACCGATGAAATGCTCCAGATACTGGCGCCGGAGCTGGTGTCGCCAGCGGCGATATGGCTCGTGAGCCGCGACGCGCCGTCTCGAACCGCGCTGCTTGCGGGTGCTGGGACCGTTGCCCGCCTTGCCATTGTCGAGAGTGAAGGCGTTTGCTTCGCCGGCAAATCGCTGAGCCCGGATGATATCGCGGCCAACTTCGACCGTATCGCTGACATCTCCGCATTGATCGAACCGACGGAGGGCCTGCGCCACGTCGACCGCATTATCGAGAACGCACGAAGAGCTAACGGTAAGGCCTGATCCATGAGTGAACGCTTGTCTGCCCTGCCTCGTCGCGCCTTTCCCTGGTCCCAGGAAGCGGTTCTGCAATGGGAAGATTCCGACATCTACGGCCACCTCAACAACGTGGCCTACCTGAAATACTTCGATACGGCGCTTAACATGGCGCTGATCGACCACGGCGCTCTGGACCCGTCGCGGTGCGCGACCGATCCGATCGGCCTCGTCGTCAAGAATGGCGCAGAATTCTTTAGCGAGATCACGTTTCCGACCCGTCTTTGGGTCGGCGCTCGTGTCGAGAAGGTGGGCCGGACAAGCCTCACCTGGGGTTTCGGGCTTTTCGCCGCCGATCAAGACCTTTGCGCCGCGCGCGGTACTTATGTGCACGTTTATGTTGACCGGCAGACGCGCCGGCCGATCGAACTGACCGACAAGCTTCTTGCCTGCGCCAACGCGCTGGCGGCGCCTGGCGACAACTGATTTCTGGAGCAACGAAATGAAAGAAGCCGTCATCATTTCCACAGCGCGCACGCCGATCGGCAAGGCCTATCGCGGTGCCTTCAACGCCACCACAGCGCCTCGCCTGATTGGACATGCGATCGAACATGCGCTCAAACGCGCTGGTGTCGATCCAGAAGAGGTCGAGGACGTCGTCGTCGGTGCTGCCTTGCAGCAGGGCACGACGCATATGAACATCGCTCGCACAGGACTTCTCCGCGCCGGCCTGCCGGTCGGGGTGCCCGGCCAGAGCGTCGATCGACAATGTGCGTCCGGCTTGATGGCGATCGCGATCGCCGCCAAACAAATCATCGTCGACGACATGAAAGTCACGATCGGGGGGGGCGTCGAGCAAATCTCGCTTGTTCAGAACGCGCAGATGAACGTAACACTTTGGCGCGATCCATGGATCGATGCCCGACTGCCGCAGACATACATGTCGATGCTGGAGACAGCAGAGATCGTTGCCGATCGCTATGGCGTCAGCCGCGAGGCGCAGGACGAGTATGCGCTGCAATCGCAGGCACGCACAGCAGCAGCGCAGGTGGCAGGGCGTTTCGACGCCGAAATTGTGCCGCTCACCACGGTGATGCATGTCACCGACAAGGAGACGGGCGCCGTATCGACGAAAGACGTCACGATCACCAAGGATGAGAGCAACCGCCCCGAGACGACGCTCGCAAGTCTCAGCAGCCTCAAGCCCGTCTTCCGCGACGGCCAGCGAGTGGCGGAAGGCCGCTTCATTACTGCGGGCAATGCCTCGCAGCTGTCAGATGGTGCGTCCGCCTCGGTTCTGATGGAGCGCAGCGAGGCCGAACGGCGCGGTCTTTCCCCACTCGGTATCTATCGTGGGATCGCCGTTGCAGGCGTCGGCCCAGAGGAGATGGGGATCGGGCCAGTTCCAGCGGTGCGCAAGCTCCTTGCACAGCGTGGTCTCGAGGTCAAAGACATCGGTCTTTGGGAGCTTAACGAGGCCTTCGCGGCGCAGGTGATCCCTTCGCGCGACCAGCTCGGCATTCCGAATGAGTTGCTGAACGTTGACGGCGGAGCGATCTCCGTCGGCCATCCCTACGGCATGTCGGGTGCACGGATGGTTGGCCACGCCCTCATCGAGGGCAAGCGCCGCGGCGCACGTTACGTCGTCGTCACCATGTGCGTCGGGGGTGGTATGGGCGCTGCCGGCCTCTTCGAGGTTCTCTGACCCAAACTGCCGGAAGCTGAAAGGCCGGTGGAGCGATCCATCGGCCTTTCAGCTTCGCCAGAGGTGGAATTACTTTGCCAGGCCAATGCGCCGTTCGATGTGCGGCAAGGGCAAGAGAGACGCGCCAAACCTTGTCACCTGTTCAAGACGGATACTGGTCTCATCGAGAAAAGCGGCAGCCTTGGGCTCGCCTGAAGCGCGCGTGACGTGCAACAGCACCTGCTCGTTCCAAGCCAACTGATTGCCGGCACTGTCATGCATTTCGAGATAAAGATGCATGCGCTTTGTATCCGCCGCCAGGACATGCAGGGTCAGTTCGAGGGCTTCCCCTTGATGACATTCGCGCTGGTAACCAATGCGCATGTCGAGCGTGTAAAGTGTGGCCGCCGTTGCAGCCCGGTAGTGCTCGTCGAGGCCGATCGCGTCCATGAAGGCGGTCACTGTCTGCGAAAACGCAATCGCATAGGCGAAATCGGCCATGTGGCCGTTATAGTCCACCCACTGCGGATGGACACTGTCGGCCCGGGAAAAGGTTGCAGTTGCACGACGATTGCTCATTTCTTACGGCGCTCCATCAGATGCAGGATTTCGCCGACGACGCCGCGGCGGAAGAGGAGCACGCACACCATGAAGGTTCCGCCCAACACCATCGTCACCGGCATGCCGGACGTGGCGAGGAAGTTCTGCATGCCGACGAGAATGCCCGATCCGACAACCGGACCTGCCATCGTGCCGATGCCGCCGAGCAGTGCCATCAGGATGACCTCACCCGACATCTGCCAGGCAACGTCGGCAAGCGTCGCAAACTGGAATAGTAACGCCTTCAGCGCGCCTGCCAGACCCGTCAGTGCGGCCGACATGATGAACGCGGCAAGTTTGTAGAGTTGAACCGAATAGCCAAGCGAAATGCTTCGTGCCTCGTTTTGCCGGATGGCACTGAGAATCTGGCCAAACGGGGAGTGGACGATGCGCCAGATCAGCGCCAGGCTCAGCACGGTGACCCCCGCGATGACGTAGTAGAGGTTCATGGTATCGTCGAGGTTTACGACGCCGAACAGATAGCCGCGCGAGAAGCCCTGAATGCCGTCCTCGCCATTGGTGAAAGGCGCCTGCAAGCAGAAGAAATAGAACATCTGCGACATGGCCAGAGTGATCATGGCAAAGTAGATGCCCTGACGCCGGATGGCGACAGCGCCGATGATGACGCCGAGCACGGCTGCCGAAGCGACGCCCGCGAGGATTGCAAGTTCCGGCGTCACTTGCCAGACCTTCATCGCATGCGCCGTTACATAGGCACTTCCCCCGAAAAAAGCGGCGTGGCCAAAGGATAGCAGACCGGTGTAGCCGAGCAGCAGGTTGAATGCTGCGGCAAAAAGAACGAAGCAAAGTAGCTTCATCAGGAAGACCGAGTAGAGGAAGGTTGGCAGAACCGCCAGTGCAACAAGCAGAAGCGTAAAAGTGATCGCAGGTACTGCGCTTCGCCGAGTTGGTATAATGACGGTGTCAATCTGGGTCGCCGACATGTCAGCTCTCCTTTCCGAAAAGACCGGCCGGGCGCAGCAGGAGTACGACCGCCATGATGACGAAAACGACGATGTTGGCGGCCTCGGGATAGAATACCTTCGACAGGCCCTCAATTATGCCAAGCATGTAGCCCGTTAGGATCGCGCCTAGGATTGAACCCATGCCGCCAATCACGACCACCGCGAAGACGATGATGATAAGGTTCGAACCCATGAGCGGACTCACCTGGAACAGCGGCGCAGCAAGGACGCCAGCAACCCCCGCCAGGGCGCAGCCGAAGCCGTAGGTAAGCGTCAACAGCAACGGCACATTGACGCCGAATGCCTGAACAAGCGTGGCGTTCTCCGTGGCGGCGCGCAGATACGCGCCGATCTTAGTCTTCTCGATGATCGCCCAAGTGCCGAAGCACACGACCAGCGAGGCGGCGACGACCCAGGCTCGGTAGTTTGGCAGTACCATGAAACCAAGGTTGGTCGCGCCTCGAAGAGCCTCTGGTGCAGCGAAAGGCTGTCCCGAAGTGCCGAAATAATGGCGGAAACCGCCTTCGAGAAGGAGCGCAAGCCCGAACGTGAAGAGAAGGCCGTAAAGGTGGTCAAGGCCATAGAGCGCCCGCAGCATTGTGCGCTCGATGGCCATGCCAACCGCAGCGACGATGAGCGGCGCGAGGAAAAGCGCACCCCAGTAGCCGATGCCGCCATAGGTGAGCAGCATCCAGGCTACGAACGCACCCAGCATATAGAAGGCGCCATGGGCAAAATTGACAATGCGCAGCAGACCGAAAATGACGGCGAGACCGAGCGACAGAAGCGCATAGAATGAGCCATTGATCAGCCCGATCAAGAGTTGTCCGGAAAGGACGGGCAGCGCCACTCCGAAGATAGTCGTCATGGCGTCACACCCCTAAGACTGAATTGAGCGTCTCGGTACGGGACGTCAGTTCCGAGACAGAGAAATTGTCGATCACCTGCCCGTGGTCCATCACGTAGAAATGGTCGGCGATGCGAGAGGCGAAGCGGAAGTTCTGTTCAACGAGAAGTACGCTGACCCCATGCGACTTGAGCACCTTCAGCACTTCGCCGATACGCTCGACGATCACCGGGGCCAGTCCCTCGGTCGGCTCGTCGAGCAGGATCAGCCGTACACCGGTGCGCAGGATGCGTGCGATCGCCAACATCTGCTGTTCACCGCCAGACAGCTTCGTGCCCGGGCTCATGCGCCGTTCAAGCAGGTTCGGGAAGATCTCGTAGATCGTCTCGATGCTCATTCCGCCCTTTGCTACCACCGGCGGCAGAGTGAGGTTTTCGTTGACCGTGAGGCTGGCGAAGATGCCACGTTCCTCCGGCACGAAGCCAATGCCCCTATGGGCGATCTTGTGGAGCGGTACGCGCATGATCGAGTTCTGCTCAAACTCGACAATGCCCTTGCGCTTGCGGATGATGCCCATGATGGCGCGAAGCGTGGTGGTTTTACCCACGCCGTTACGGCCAAGAAGGGTCACGGTCTCACCGGGATAGACGTCGAGATCGACACCATGAAGCGCATGGCTTTCTCCGTACCAGGCCTCAAGATCGCGCACCTTGAGCTGTGGCGAAGTGGAGTTTCGCGCGGGCCGGACCGACACAGTCGGCGTTTCAGTGGCTGTCATTTTCGGATCCCATGTAAGCTTCGCGCACGCGCGGATCGGCGCTGACGGTCGCATAGTCGCCACGCGCGAGCACCTCCCCTCGCTGCAGCACGGTGATCTCATCACCGATGTCGCCGACCACCTTGAGATTGTGCTCGACCATCAGCAAGGCGCAGTCGCACGAAACGGCTTTGATCAAGTTCGCCATTTGCTCCACGTCCTCTTGCCCCATGCCGGCCAGCGGTTCGTCGAGGAGGAGGACACGCGGCTGGAGCGCCAGCGTCGTCGCGATTTCCAGAGCGCGCTTGCGCCCATAGGATAGATTGTTGGCGTTCAGATGCGCCATGTCGGCGAGGCCGACGCGGTCAAGAAGCTCCAGAGCCTGTCGGTTGAGGCAGTCGAGGCTGGAGAGCGAACGCCAGAACTGTCGCGAAAGATGGTTGGGACGCTGCATGGCAACACGAACGTTATCCAGTAGCGTCATGTCGCCGAAGGTGGCCGAGATCTGGAACGACCGAACCATCCCCATGCGAGCGACGCTCGCCGGATCCATTGCCGTAATGTCGGCCCCGTCGAACAGGATATGACCGGCAGTAGGCCTGTGGAATTTCGTCAGCAGGTTGAACACGGTGCTCTTGCCGGCGCCGTTGGGGCCGATCAGCGCATGGATCCGGCCGTGAAAGACGTCAATGTCGACATTGCTAACGGCGAGAAAGGCCCCAAAACTCTTGGTCAGCCCCCGTGCCGAAAGAACGGCACGTGGGTCACCGCCATCGGCAGGGGCCGCAGCAGGTTGGGTGGTCATGATTGCGGCATCACTTCTTGACGAGTGGGCAGGTGCTGTTGTCAAGCGAGGCAAACGCGTCCTTGCCTGGGATCGTGGCAAGCACCTCGTAGAGGTCACCTTCGGAGGTCGACTCCGACGGCTTCTTCACCCGGACGAGGAACATGTCATGGATGACGCGACCGTCTTCACGCAAGGAAGCGTTGCGGTTGAAGAAGTCGTTGATGTCCATGTCGCGCATCGCGTCCATCACCTTCGAGCCGCTCTTTGCCTGGCCGGACGCTTCTGCCGCCTTCAGGTAGTTCATGACGGCCGAGTAGACGCCGGCGTGAACCATGGTCGGCTTCTTACCTTCCATGCGATCGCTGTAGCGTGCCGACCACTCTCGGGTCGCATCGTCCATATCCCAGTAGAAGGCGGTGGTCAGGGTCAAATCCTGCGCGATGTCGAGGCCAACGCCTTGAACGTCGGTCAGGAACAGCAGCATGCCCGCGACCTTCTGTCCAGCACCGGGGACACCGAATTCCTGCATCTGCTTCAGGGCCGTCATGGTGTCACCTGATGAGTTCGCAAGCGCAATTACATCTGCACCCGAAGCCTGAGCCTGAAGGATGTATGACGAGAAGTCGGTGGTCTCGCGGGGATGGCGGACCGAGCCGACGACCTCACCGCCGGCTTCAACGACGGCCCGGGTCGTGTCAGCCTCGAGCGCATGCCCAAAGGTGTAGTCCACGGTGATAAAGTACCACTTCTTGGCGCCGTCGAGCGTCAGGGCGCGGCCCGTACCATTGGCCAAGGCATAGGTGTCCCAAGTCCACTGGGCAGTGGAGGGCGAACAGGCCTCGGCGGTCAGCGCAGAGGAACCGGCAGTGGAGATTAGGAAGGCGGTGTCTGTCTGACGGGTGATTTCCTGAACAGCCATGGCGACGGAGGATGTTGGGACGTCGACGACAGCGACGACGTTCTGAGCATCAATCCAGGTGCGTGCCAGCGTTGAACCGACGTCCGGCTTATTCTGATGATCGCCTACGATGACCTCGATATTCTCCCCCAGCAGCTTGCCGCCGAAATCCTCGACCGCCATCTGCGCCGCGATGACCGAACCTTGACCTGCGAGGTCGTAGTTCATGCCGGACATGTCCGTCAGAACACCGATGCGGTAAGGGTCCGCGAAGGCAGTCGTTGCCGACAGCGTGCACACCGCCGATAGGATGATAGTCTTCAGCTTGTTCATGATCATTCTCCTCCTTGTGGCACGAATGTGCCTGATGTGCGGATGCCGCGCTCCCCCGCCCGGCTCCGTTTCGTTATCGGCTAGCACCCTCGACGATGCGCTGCGCCAGGTAGAATAGATGACCCTCGCTGGCTGCCGCCCAATTCTGGCGGGCATGGCCGTCGATGGCCGATTTCGTGACGCGAAGCGCCAGCTGAGGCACGTCGGCCAGCTCCGCCGCCCAGCGGCGAGCTGCGGCTTCTGCTGTTCCGTCCTCGACTACGCGGTCGCAAAGGCCAAGCGCCAGGGCTTCCTGCGCCTCGATTTTCTCGTCACAGAACAGGATGCGCTTGGCTCGCGTCGAGCCGACGCGCTCGACTAGCAGCGGCAGGCCGCCCCAACCAAGGGTCATGCCGAGGCGCACTTCCGGGAAGCGAAGATAGGAAGAGGCTGCCATCACGCGAAAGTCCGCGGTCAAAGCGAGAATTGCGCCACCACCAATTGCGGGTCCTTCGATGGCTGCGATGACCGGCTGCGACACCTGCAGCCAGGCGCCCGTCATGCGACCACCGGCATTCATGGCCTGCGAGCGTTCGACATCGCCGGAACCTGGCTTCCAGAGCGCTTCGTCCTTGAGATCCACGCCAGCTGCGAAGATCTTAGGCGCGCCCGTCAGGATCGCGACTGCGATATCGGCGCGCCGGCTCACTTCGACAGCCGCCGCCTCAAGGCCCCGGATGAGTTCGGCATTGAGGGCGTTCGCCTTTCCTTCCCGATCAAAACGAACCGTCGCAATCGCGTCCGCTACTGCTGTCGCCACTCCCGCCATAAGCCCTCCCCGGCCTTTTAAACACGCAGCACATCTCAGAAACTGCTTTGACATACTACCGAGTATGTTGCATATCTGATTTCAACATTGCAAGGCATTTTTTTGTCGGGCACATAGCGACTGGGGAGGAGCCCACCGCTTGTGAAAACACCCTGAGGGAGGAGACGCGGACATGACTATTGGCAAGGCTTGCGCATTGGACGCAGCCCTCGATCGCGACAGAGCGGTGCTTCGCTATATTCTGGACTTCTATGGGTCAGAGCGCCCGCAGGCCCCATTCGTGCATTTCTGGCCGGGTGACGAATGGAGCTATGGTGAGACGCTGCAGCGCGTGCGCCTCCGCGCCACGACCCTCGCCGAAACAGGCGTCAAGCGTGGCGACCACGTACTCTGCCTGATGGGCAATGGACCCGACCTTCTTTGTACCTGGTTCGCCATCAACTATCTTGGTGCGGTCTATGTGCCTATCAATACGGGCGCACGTGGCAAGATGCTGGAGCACATTCTCGCCGATGCCGACGCGCCTCTGCTCGTCGCCAGCGCCCCATTTGTCGAACGCCTTGGCGACGTGTCGCCAGGCAAGGTGAAGACGGTGTTGGTGGTGGATGGCGAGCCGCAGGCGATTGCCGGGCTGGATGTTCGCCCGCTTGTCGATCCGGAAACGGAAGATGCAGCACTGCTCGAGCTTTCCCACCCGATCGAGCCATGGGACCTCTACGCTATCATGTACACGTCCGGAACGACCGGAAACGCCAAGGGCGTGATGAGCAGCTACACGCAACTCTATACGATGGGCCCAGATGCGTTCGACTGCGTCGACGATGACGATCGCTGCATGATCTGCGGCCCGATCTTCCACTGCGGCTCTACGCTTTATGTCTACGCGATGCTGGCACGCGGCCTTTCAATCGGCATGATGCGCGAGTTCAAGACCGGTACGTTTTGGCAGGCAGTCCGCGACACCGGCTCGACCTATTGCCTGCTGCTCGGCGTCATGGCGAGCTTCCTTCTGAAGCAGCCGCCGTCAGCAAATGACAAGAACCATCCGCTTCGTCGCGCATTCATCACGCCGTTTGGTGAGGATGGCCCGCTCTTTGCCAGCAGATTTGGCGTAGACGCGTGGACGATCTACAATATGACTGAAATCTCGAGCCCCCTGGTGGCAGGCCCCGGCATCACGAACAAGGGCGTCACGGGCAAGCCTCGTCCCTGGTACGAATTGCGTTTGGTCGACGCAAACGACATCGAAGTTGCGGACGGAGAGGTCGGCGAGCTCGTCGTGCGCACCCACCGGCCTTGGGCGCTGATGCGCGGCTACTATAACAATCCTGCCGCAACAGCAGAAGCAATGCGCAACGGCTGGTTCCACACAGGCGACGGCTTCCGCCGCCAGAGCGACGGAACCTATTATTTTGTTGACCGGCTGAAGGATGTCATCCGTCGACGCGGCGAGAATATTTCTTCTTTCGCGCTGGAGAGCGAAGTGCTGAACATCCCCGCGATCCGCGAATGTGCGGCTGTCGCGGTACCCTCCGAGTTCAGCGAGGACGATGTACTGATCATCGTGACACCCGTCGAAGGGGCCACCATCGACCCAGTCGAGGTGACCAATGAACTGACAAAATCGCTACCACACTTCATGGTGCCACGCTTTGTACGCATTCTCGGCGAACTGCCGAAGACGGCCTCCGGTAAAGTGCAAAAGCACATTTTGCGGTCTCAAGGTGTCACTTCCGACACATTCGACCGTACCGCGTTGGCCACGGGCCGTGCCGGCGCCTGAATGGTAAAACCGATGCCGACAATGGTTTCTTGACTTTGGCAAGTTTGGCGGAGCTGAATGCACCAAGTCTAACGAATAAATGCTCTTGAAAGGAGTCGAACCCACGTCCTGTCTACCCGCCCCCCGAAGTAGCTGAAACTGCCACTACTGGCGTAATGAGTTCATGCTGTGGTGCGCCACCCATGCCATGAACCAGCACATGATCAAGATCTCCCGCCACGTCGCGGAAAATGCCTACGCCGTCCTCATCATGAACCAGACGGGCATCTGTCCAACAATCTCGTGGTCCCAGAAAACATCACCATAGTACCACCGCCGCCCAAATCACCCGAGCTGAACCCGGTCAAAAAAATCTGGCAGTTCGGAGGGACAATTGGCTCTCAAACCGCGTCTTCACGTCCTACGAGGATATCGTCGACCACTGCTGCTAAGCTTGGCGAACCTTACAGGATCGACCGTGGCAGATAATGTCGATCGGCCGACGCAAATGGGCGCAAGGGTTCTGATCAATGACGGTTGGTATCAGACCGGTGGCGCGGTCGCGCGCTCGTCGATGCGCTGCCTCAGCGGGGTCACTCCCTCACAATCATTCCCGAGCCCACTCGTGTCTTCGACGGGTGTGGGGTCGGAAACTCCAAACAGTGATTTTGAACCTGCAAGGTCTCGTGCGAGACATAGCCAGCTACCGCGGTAAACATCCCGCGGTAGCTGCCCAGTCTACGTCAGCGAGCGGGCGGGGCGTACATCAGGCCGCCCTCATTCCACAGGCGATTGAGGCCGCGATCAATCTTAAGCGGGCTGTCCTTGCCGAGGTGACGTTCGAAGATTTCGCCGTAGTTGCCGACGGCAGAAATCGCCTCATAGGCCCATTTCGAAGCGAGCCCCAACGTCTTGCCGGCCTCGCTCTCGATGCCGAGGAAACGCTTCTGCGCGACTGTCCCGCTCTCGGCGAGGGAAGCCGCATTCTCCTTGGTGATGCCCATTTCCTCGGCTTCGATCAGCGCAAACAGCGTCCACCGTACGATCTTGAACCACTGGTCGTCGCCCTGGCGCACGGCCGGGCCGAGCGGCTCCTTGGAGATGATCTCGGGCAACACCACGAAACGGTCAGGATCGTTGAGCGTCAGGCGCTGGGCGTAGAGCGCGGAAGCATCTGTCGAGTAGACGTCGCATCGGCCGGTGTTGAAGGCCTGGATCGTCTGGTCCGGCTTTTCGAAGGCGATGACCTCGTACTCCATCTTGTTGGCGCTGAAATAGTCGGCCATGTTCTGCTCGGTCGTCGTGCCGGTTTCTGTGCAGATGGAGGCGCCGGAGAGCTCCTTGACGCTCTTCACGCCGACCTCCTTGTTCACCATGAAGGCCTGACCGTCATAGTAGTTGACGCCAACGAAGCTCATGCCGAGATCGGTGTCGCGCGAGAGCGTCCAGGTCGTCTGACGAGAGAGAAGGTCGACTTCGCCCGATTGCAGCGCCGTGAAGCGGTCCTTGGTGGAAAGCGGCACATAGGCCACCTTGTCCGGGTTACCGAGTGTGACCGCAGCGACCGCCCGGCAGAAATCGACGTCGAAACCGCCCCAGACGCCGTTCTTGTCCGGCCCGGAAAAGCCGAGCACGCCCTGGCTGACGCCGCAGCGAACCTCGCCGCGCTCCTTGATGACATCGAAAGTGCCGGCATAGGCCGTGCCGGCGGCAAAGGCTGCGGCCGCGAGGGCCATTATGGTAGTCTTCATGGTGTTCTCCTCCTTGATTGATCCTTTTGGCATGCTTCTTCCCGGCCGGGGGATAGCGCCCCAGCTGACTGGGTTTGAAAGAATGATGTCTGGGCCTTAGCCGAGCGTCTTCTCTACGCCGGCGAAGGTTTCCTCAAGCACGGCGATCAGATGATCGGCGTCGCGCCTGGAGAAGATCATCGGCGGGCGCATCTTCAGCACGTTGTCATGCGGGCCTTCGGTGCCCATCAAGACGCCGCGGCAGCGCGCACCGTTGGAGACGGCGCGGGCGAATTCGGTGGCGGGCGCCTTGGACTTGCGGTCCGTGACAAGCTCGATGCCGATGAAGAGGCCGAGGCCGCGCACGTCACCGATTGCCTGGTAGCGCTTCTGCATGTCGCGGAAGGCGTCCATCAGGTAATTGCCGACGGCAAGCGCATTGCCGCGCAGGTCCTGGCCCTCTATGACGTCGAGCACGGCAAGGCCGACGGCGCAGGAGACCGGGTTGCCGCCGAAGGTATTGAAATATTCCATGCCGTTGTTGAAGCTGTCGGTGACTTCGCGGGTCGTAACGACGGCGGCGAGCGGATGGCCGTCGCCGATCGGTTTGCCCATGGTGACGATGTCGGGCACGACGCCCTGCGTTTCGAAAGCCCACCAATGGCTGCCGACGCGGCCGAAGCCGACCTGAACCTCATCGGCGATGCAGACGCCGCCCGCTTCGCGCACCATCCGGTAAACCTCTTTGAGATAGCCCTCCGGCAGGAAGACCTGGCCCGCGACGCTCGCGATGGATTCGGCGATGAAGAAGCCCGGACCTTCGCCCTTGGCCTTCATGGCGGCAATTTGTTCGGCGACGCTTTCGGCAAATCGCTTGCCGTGCTCCTCGATCGGCCAGTCCGACGGAGCACGATAACTGTCCGGCACGGCAGCGATATAGACATGCGGCTTGGGGCCCTTGCCGCCCTTGCGGCGGAACTTGTAGGGGCTGATGTCGATCAGCTCCTGCGTCGTGCCGTGATAAGACCAGTCGAGCGTAATGGCGTTTTCGCGGCCGGTATGGGCGCGCATCATGCGCAACGCCAGGCTGTTGGCTTCCGAGCCGCTGTTAACGAAGCCGGCGACCGTCAGCTCCTTCGGCAGCGTCGCCGTGAGTCGCTCGGCATAGGCGACGATGTTATCGTGCAGGTAGCGCGTGTTGGTGTTGAGCGTCGCCGCCTGCCGGGCCATCGCCTCTACTACGGCGGGATGGGCATGGCCGATGTGGCAGACATTGTTGAAGCAGTCGAGATAGGCCCGGCCGCTGTCATCGATCAGCCAGACGCCTTCGCCGCGGACGAACTTGATCGGCTTGTCGTAGGAGATCGAGAGGTTCGGCAGGAGCAGCTCGCGCCGCATCTTGACGATCTCCTCATGCGAGCGACCCTGGCGTTTGTAAAACTCCTTAGTGATGCCGGCGAAGGTGCGGGCATCGGGAAAGAGTTCCGCCCAGACGTCGAGATAGCGCGGCTCGCCGACGCCAAGGATTTCGGTGGCAGAAAGCGTAGTGTCGGTGGAGATCTGTAGGTGGAGATGAGGCGCCCAACCGCCGTTTTCCTTCGGCGCGCCCATTTCGCCGACCAGCGCGCCAGCTTCCAACCGGTCGCCGGCCTTCAGGCGGTTGACGGCTTCATGGGCGAGATGGCCCCACAGCGAGATGAAGGGCGGGCAGCCCTCGGGCTCGTGGCGCAGTGCGATCAGGCAGCCATAACCGAGTGGATCCCTCTCGACCTCGACGCTGACGACAGTCGCGGCAAGCGGCGTGAAGACCCTAGTGCCGGCGGCTTGGAAGAGATCGAAGCCGAGATGGTGCGTGCGGCGCGCGCCTTCGATGAAGCGGGAGACGAACATCTCGCCGGCATAGACGGTACGTTCCTCGGCGAAGGGGCCGATGCCGAGCTCGACGCCGGTCTCGCGGCAATAGGCCTCCCAGATTGCTTGCGCCTCGTCCGGCCGCTCGGCGGCGGAGGCGATCGTCATCGGATGGACGGGGTCCGCAAAAGGCACGAGCGCGGCGGGATAGGTCGCCGCGGGCTTTTCGAGGAGGGGCGCGAGCGACTTGCGGTTTGTCTCGATCCAGTCGATGACCGCGCGGGCGCCGGGCACGGCCTCGAAGCCGCAGGCCTTGCGCAGGATGGCGGTAGCGAAGCGCGGGTTCATGCGGTCGAGCTTGCGCAGCAGCGTCCAGGCCGGGCGCTCGCTGATCGTGAGATACGGATTGTCCTCAGCGTTGACACGGCGCGAGGCGGAGATGGTCACCGATGTGATGAGGCGCATCGAGATGAGGTCGAAGAGGAGATCGACTTCCTCTTCAAGCAGCGGATACTCGGCGTGGAAGCCCCTGATGATGGCAGCGGTGGCGCCGATCGGGTCGGCATGATTGAGACCGGCATAAGCGGCGGCGATCGCCACCTCCGCGATAACCGGCGTGTGCAGCGCATCGCCGAAATCGATCAGGCCGCAGATGCGGTCGTGGTCGGCGTCATCAACCAGCACGTTCCAATCGTTGGCGTCATTGTGGATGACGGCGGCACGCAACGTCGGAAGGCGCGACGCGACGGTGGTGAAGCGCTTGAGGAAGCGTTCGACGAGGGCGCGGTCTTCGGCATTTGCTACATGCGAAAGGCGGCCCGCCGAGCGGGCAGCAGTGCGGATGTCCCAGTCGAGATCGCGCAGCGCGCCGGGATGCATGAAGCCCTTCAGGGCGGCGTCGAAGCGACCGAGCATGCGGCCGAGGGATTCGAGCGCGGCTTCACTGCGGTCCGTCTTGGCGAGCGGCTCGCCCTTGACCCAGCTGACAAGGCGGATGCGGTGCGCGGCGCCGTGAGTATTGGTGATGCTGACCAAGCTTTCGCCTGACAGCGTTGGGCGGATATGCGGCACCGGCAGATCGCCGGCATGGGTGGCGAGATGGGCGAGGAGTGCAGTCTGGAAATCGCTTTCCACCGCCGGCTCGGCTGCATTGACGATCTTGAGGATGAAGGTCCCCTCGGCCGATTCCACCTTGAAATTCTGGTCTCGTTCGCTAGCGAGCGGCGAGACCTTGCCAGCAAGACCATAATGTTCCTTAAGCAGGTCGACTGCGGCTTCGAGGGTAAAATTCGGGCTCGTCTTTAGTATGTCGTTCATGGCAATCCTCTTCTCGATACGAAGATTTGCATGGACGGCCCTTTGACGCACCCGGCATTATGCCGGTTGTGCCAGCACTGTGTATGTAATAACCGTCATCTTGTCGGCGTGGCGGAGAGGAACATTATGCAGGGCACGGACAGCATCGACCGGATGATCCTCAGCATCCTCACCAAGGAAGCCCGCATCCCCATGAAGTCGCTTGCCGGGCGCATAGGGCTGTCCCGCAGTGCGACGACGGAGCGCGTCACGCGACTGGAAAAGGCGGGTATCATTCGGGGCTACCGCGCTGATATCGGCCAGCTCGACGACGGCCAGATCCAGGCCTTCCTGCTGGTGACGCTGAAGCGCACGCCTTCGCTCGGCGTGCTGGACCGGCTGGCCGGCTTCGCCGCTGTGCGCAAGGTGTCTTCGGTAAGCGGCCAGCTCGACCTCGTCGTGGAGGTTGAGGTCAGATCTATCAACGCGCTGAACGAACTGCGGAACGAAGTCTCAGCGATGGATAGTGTAGATGACTTGACGAGCTTGATTGTACTACGGCGAGAGATAGAACGGAGCTAAAGTAGGCTATACGTTTGAGTGCAATCCGCTAGTGCTGATGGCCGTGAGACGATCGAGGCGCGGAACCAGCCAGTCATCGTGATCACGGCTCAGACACTTCAGCGTCCGACACTTGAGCTTGGGGTTCAGAACTCATCGCCCAATTGAGCGACCTTCAATCGGCGATGGCTCGCCAGGAAGAGCGGTACTCGTATAGTCGGCTTGCATGTCTCCGGCGCGCAACTGTTCGCGGGTCAGTGTTTCCACGGACGAGGCGTTCTGCATTACAATCAGCCGGTCGCACAGATAGGAAATTACCGCGAGATCGTGGCTGACGATACCGATGGTAAGGTCCAGTGCCCGTCGCAACCAATTGAGCAGGTTTAGGATTTTCGCCTGTACGCAAACATCGAGCGCGGAAGTCGGCTCATCGAGCATGAGGAACGGAAGGCATCATCTACAACCGTGCTCTCATCGACCTCGCCCGCCACTACGGATTCCATCCTAAGGTGTGCAAAGCCTATCGAGCCAAGACAAAAGGCAAGGTCGAGCGGCCGTTTCGGTACATCCGCGAAGACTTCTTCCTCGCTCGTTCGTTCCGCAATCTCTGCGACATGAACGCTCAGCTCCGGCATTGGCTCGACACCGTCGCCAATCCAAGGAAGCACGCGACGACCCAGCGTGTTGTTAACGAGGCCTTTGCCGAGGAGCGGCCGTATCTGCGGCCGCTACCCCTGGCACCGTTCAAATCCGTTCTGAAGCTGGAGCGCCGCATATCGCGGGAAGGCATGGTCAGCGTCGGCGGCATTACCTACAGCGTTCCGGATGCCACACGCAGTCGCATGGTTGAGGTCCACTCTCTCGCCGACGAAGTCCGCATCTTCGAGAACGGACCTGGCCGTCGGTCAGGGGAAGTTGTTTTAATTTGGGGGACGGCGGCCCGAAATCCGGGCCGCCTCCGAGAATGGTCTCCAGATCAGTTTTCATCAATCCAGCCCGTAAGTGGCCTCGTCAATCTTGTCGTAAATTTCTGATCGAGCGAGTGCGGCGAGAGCTTCCACGTCCTTGGTGTCAACCTTGGCAAGCAGGACATCCCATTTATCGACCAGAGCCTTGAAGGATGCGATAATTGCTGCCGGGTCTGTGACGCCTCGCTCCTTGGCGTTCGCAATCAACACTGCCTCATCAGCAGCGACAAATGCAGCCAGTGCATTCTTCAGCGTGTCATCAGCTTCGACAACGATCATGCCACCTTCCTTCGCAGACTGAACCGCAGCCTCAACGTCCTTATCGAACTCAACCCTGTGCTGCCCCAGATAATATGCCATCTGGTTGAACAGCACGCGCCGGTTTTCAGGCGAGAGAGATTGCCAGAACGCGGCGTTATACCCCCACTCGAACCCGGCGTAATAGTTACCAATCGCCAGCGTGTTCATGTGGGTGACAACATCCTTCAAGCTGAAGCTGTCAAGGGCATCCGCTGCTGCTACAGCGCAATCAAGGGACCCCGCATCAAGGCCCGTGTACATTTCGCTGGAAGGGATGGAGAGCGGCACGGCTTGGACATACTCCGCGAACCGCGACCATGCGCCTCCCGCCATCCTCAGACGTTTCCCCTTGATGTCTTCAATGGTCTGGATCGATGTGTTGCACTGCATAAAATATTCCGAGGTGGAATAGCCGCCGCCGTAAACCACGCCGTTTGCCTTCCATTCGGCCAATTGTTCGGGGTTGGTCAGTCCAAACTCTGTCGAGGCAAAGGCCATGACTAGCGGGTCGGTGTTGTAGAATGCCATATCGCCGACCAGATTGGCGATCGGCAGCTCAGACGGGGTATAGGTGCCAGCATGGTAGGTCACTTGGGCCACGCCGTCGCGAACTCCTTGCAGAGAAGCGGCAGGCGGCAAGAGAGAACCTGCGGAGAATACTGTGAAGTTAACTTCGCCGTTCGTCTCTTCGGCAACCCGTTTCGCAAAGTCCACATAAGGGCCGCGAACCATTGAATGGCGCTCGGCAAAGAAATGGTTCGCATTGTAATTTTCGGCCGACGCCGTCGATGTCATCGTGATGAATACGATGGCGGTAGATTTCAGAATAAACGTGGTCTTCATGGTCTTCCTCCCTTGGAATGTGCAGATAGTCTTGTGTTCAGCCTGCCATCAGCGACGGCAGGAAGAGGCTCAGCGCCGGAAAAGCGATAAGAAGGATCAGGGTCAGAACGTCCATCGCGATGAACCAAGTTGTCCCTGAAATTATGTCACCCAATTTCACCCTGCCCGACAGCGCACTGTGCAAGACGTAAAGGTTGAGCCCGACCGGCGGTGTGACCAGCCCGATTTCAAGCAGTTTGATCGTGATAATGCCGAACCAGACCAGATTGATGTTCGCGCTTTCCAGCACGGGCAACAAAACGGGCAGAGTCAAAAGCATCAGGCCAATCGAGTCGATAACCATACCCAAAATAATGAACAGCAAGGCCACCATGACAATGATTATGATTTGATTGTCCGAAACCGACAACATAGCGTCGGTCAGCGAGCCCGGAACTCCTGACAAACCCATGAAACGGGTAAACATGATCGCGCCAATCGACAGGAAAAAGATGGATGACGTAGCCACCACAGTTTGGCGGATAGCAGAAAGCATAGCTTCCCAAGTCAGACTGCGCCGGAAAACAGCGATCAGGATCGCCAATGAGGCACCAACGGCGCCCGCCTCTGTCGGGGTAAAGAACCCGCCAAAGATCCCGCCCAGCACGCCCATGATCAGCACAGGGAAAGGCCAGACTGACCAGACAAGGGTCCAGATGCGTGATACGTCAAGGACTTCAATACTGGCCGGCGCCAGACGAGGCGAAATGCTGCACCGAACTGTGATCATGCCCATATATATCAAGGCAGAAACTATGCCCGGAATCACACCTGCAATGAACAGTTGCCCAATCGATTGCTCGGTAAAGATTCCATAAAGTACCATAAGGATTGATGGCGGAATAAGCGACCCAAGAGTGCCCGAGGCGGCCACGACGCCGGTCGCCAGCGACGGGTGGTAATTTGCACGCAACATTTCCGGAACGGCGATACGCGACATTGCCGCCGTCGTTGCAATGCTGGAGCCAGAGGCCGCAGCAAACAAACCACAGGCCCCCACACTGGCCGAAGCAAGGCCTCCCGGAACGCGCGCGAGCATCAGCTTTAGAAGATCGAAGGCGCCTGTAGTCAGGCCCGTATTTGCGGCGACGAAGCCCATCAAAAGGAACATCGGAATAGCCGTAAGTGACCAGTCGCCAATGAAAGTGAAGGGCAGTGCACTGATGATTCCGAATGCGGCTGTCATGTTCAGCATGACCGAGATGCCAACAAAGGAAACAATCATCAACGCGACGCCAATCGACATGCGCAACATAAGCATACCGAAGAGACAGACGACCCCGATCCAGCCAATAGCTAATGTGCTCATACGGCGGAATCCATTTCATGCAGTTTGGTGACAGGACGGCCGCGCAAAAGCATAACGGCCCGCATGACCGCAGCGACGGCGGCCAACCCAAAACCCAGAGGCAACAGGCAGCGGGCTGGCCAGACGATGATCTCGCGGCTGCCCATGACGACTTCGCCGACTTTGAAGGCACGAACAGCGTCCAGTCCCGTCCGCCATGTCATGATCGACAGCATCCCCGCTGTAGCGACAAACGTGATCATTAAGCTGACCCGCTTCAGCCAGTTCGGAAAATGATTGAACAATAGATCTACGCTGATCTGCTCATCGTCGTATTCGACCAAAGCCATCGGCAACAGGACGATAGCGACCATATAGTAGTAGGATGAGATCTCGACCGTGCCTTGGATAGGAGCATTCCAGAACACCTTCAGGACAACGTCCAGCGTGATGTTGAGCATCATCAAGATGACCCCCAGGCCACCCACGAGCATAAGCCCTTGGGTCAGTTTGCGAAATGCACGATCCATAATCCCTCCCTGCGCAGAACCCACTCCTGAACGTCCGCACGCGTCCAAAATATTTCGCACAGATCACCTCACTTCAAATCGTAAAGCTTGATCGGGTGATCGCGCTTCGTTATCAGCATTTGACTTTGAGAGGAGATGGCAATGGGGCCAACCCGCATAGGGATCCGTCACTTGCGCTACACGATTGCAGTGGCAGATGCAGGGGGCTTCCGCGCTGCGGCAGAAGTTCTGAACATTGCGCAGCCTGCTGTCAGCAAGACCGTACAGGATACTGAACATGACCTCGGCTTTGAGATCTTTCAACGCGGAGGCAGTGTTTTTGAAATCACCGAAGCCGGACGGGTTTTTCTCGATGATGCACGACTGACACTCGCGACCTTTGAGCGAACTATCCGTGCATCCCGCCAAAATGATCTCGGTGCGCGCGGCCACATCATTGTCGGATACTCTGCACTAGCAACGTCGTCGCAGATCTCGGCCGGATTGGACAAGTTTCACAAACGCTGTCCTGGATGCCAGGTTGAGATGCACGTCATGTCGACAGATACCATGATGCGCAATTTGAAAACCGGTGAGATCGACATCGGCTTTCTTTTGTCTCATGGCAGCGTGCACGATCCAGAGGTGACTCAGATACCAGTCTGGTCGACGCAGATCGGGGCAGTCGTGCCGCGTTCAGTTGCCGAAGTATCCCTGAAAAGCCTCCGCATGGCAAATTTTGTCCTTGGCGTCAGGGAAAACTGGCGTTCGTTTCGCGCGCTTCTCGATGAAGCTTTCGTTGCACCTGGGCTGAGGCCAACCATTGTTGACGAGGCCTGGGATGTTCAAGTCATATTTCAACGTGTGGCAGAGGGCCGTGGGCTATCATTTTTCCCGATCAGTGCAGCGGACAGCCTACCTGCGGCGCTCAAAATCCTGCCGGTGGCTGAGTGGGCTCCTAAACTGACCATTGCAATGGCATGGAGCAATCTTGTGGATACCAGACTGCTGCGCGCCTTTCGGGAGAGTTATATCCAATAGGCCTAAATGCGTGATCCAATTTTGGTATCAACTGATCGCACAACCCTATTTGAGCTTCCTCCCAATCTTCAGCTTTATGCCGCAAACTGGAAGATCAATTGATACGAGTGTGTGATGGACTGCGATAACGATCCGAACCCGTATTTTATTCACGGATCTAGCATCGGCCTAATCTTGCTGCATGGCTTCACAAGCACACCGCAAAGCGTTGCCTACGTAGGCCGACAGATCCATGCGGCTACCGGAGCCACGGTCAGTGTCCCTCTGCTTGCGGGGCACGGAGAGACCCCAGAGGCATTGGCATTGACGAGCTATCATGACTGGCTCGGCTCGGCGAAGAAGGAACTCGATCGTATACGGGCAGAATGTGATTTGATCGTCATTGCGGGGTTATCGCTTGGAGGAACAATTGCACTCAACCTGTCTATTCGCTTCCCCGATCTTGTTGACCGGGTTATTAGCATCAACGGATCGACCGGCCTATACAGACCGGATCAGGTAGTCGGACTGTTCAACCCAGGGGTCGACGGATTTCACCGGGGCATAGGCTCCGACATAAAGCACCCGACACGACGCGAAACCTGCTATGATAAAATCCCGCTGGCAACAATGCGCGAGCGGTTTGTTCTAACTTGTGCCACCGGCATCATACTGCCTGAACTGAAACAGCCTATACTTGTGTTTCAGTCCCGGGAAGATCACGTCGTAGCGCCCGAGAACGGAGCCCGTATCGTCCGGGATGTTGGCTCGTCGGACGTTCGTTTGCAGTGGCTCGACCAATCTTATCACGTGGCGACCCTTGACAACGACCGAGACCAGATTGTGCAGCAGTGCTCTGATTTCATTACAGAGTTGTTTAGCTCACCAACCGGATAGAGCTGGCTCGAGAAATCTGCACTGGGGGATAAGTGCGATCGCCCCCCCCCCAAGCCGCACGCGTTTCCGGCATCCACATCGGAAAGTACCTCATCAAGGTCTATGCGGTTGCGGGCCTGCCGAGCTCATCGTTCCCGCCCGCTACGTACGGGTTGAACCGGAAGACACACGGGCATGGGTGTCCTCCATATTCGTGTCGATCGAGCGCAGGGTCTGAAGTGCAGCCATTGCTGCGATATTTGTTAGAATGCTGGTCACGATCGTGTCTGAACTGATGGGGTGGATGCCCCCTCCGGCCGGCATCGGAGTATGATGCCTGCCCAGCGCCATGGTGGCGCTCATGGAGGAAAGGCAGATGACACAGGTGCATATCCTTGCGATCGACCTTGCAAAGCGGAGCTTCCAGGTCTGTGGGACGGATCGCGGCGGTGCGGGTGTGGATGCCCCCGGTTTGGCAAGAAGAATTTTCTGACGCCTGTCTGCGGACGAGGAATTCTATCGGTCGTGTGTCAGGCCTCATAATGTGGCCTGAAGTAGCCACGGGCCGGGATGCAGTCCGAAGAACAGGGTCCACATCGGTTCAGAGAGCTTGATTGGCTCGAGCCCCGGGACTGGCTTACCCCATTCTGAACATTGAAGTCCTTTCCGCATCGTTCCGTCATTCGATCTTCTCACCGGGGCTCATCACCCCAGGCATTTCCGCATTGCCGCCCAAGGCAGGTAGCGGATCACGCCATCCTGTAATTCTGCTCCCTTGTCATCATCGCCCATATAATGCGCGCCATCTTGTTAGCTTGAGCGCATTAAGCGCGATGACCGCCACCCTGAAATTTATCGTATATTCACAGAAGACGATGCTCCGCTTTGTCCCATCAACGTAAATGCCGCATTGGCTTAAACCACTGGCGATCTTCATCCATGAGTGGGACCAGAGAAGTTGGACATTTAAAGATAGATGCTGCTGCTTCCACGATGTCATAAAATGCCGCAGTCTTTGGTATTCCCAAGATCTGGAGATCACCGAGAGCCGCGATACGTCTTCCATCCGATCACGATCAATATCGATCACCTCGTCGTTAGAATGCATTCTCGCTTGTGAGCCGGTGCCTCAATAAACAATACGCGTTCTTTTTCTCAATGAAATCAATAGGTAACTTGGACGTCAAGCCGCATGTAGACTGCGTCCTCGATGACCTGCGCCCACTTGGAACTGAGCCATCAGCTGATCGAGGGTCGTTGCCTCCTGGACGAATTGCTGGATTGCCGCGCTCGATTCTTCAACCATTGCCGCATTCTGCTGGGTGTTCCTGTCAATGTGGCCAATGGCTGAGTCGATTTCGGCCAGCCCCTGTGCCTGGCTCTTCGCACCATCGATGATCTTGCAGATCTCCCGGCTGATCGCCTGAACCTCCGTCGAAATCGTGCTCAGCGCCTCGCCCGCCTGGTCGACCAGCGACACACCGTGGCGGACTTCCTCGCCCGAGGTGTTGATCAGGGCCTTGATCTCCTTGGCGGCATTGGCCGAGCGCTGCGCGAGCTCGCGGACTTCCTGGGCGACGACTGCGAAACCCTTGCCGGCTTCACCGGCGCGGGCTGCTTCGACGCCGGCGTTGAGCGCGAGCAGGTTCGTCTGGAAGGCGATTTCGTCGATGACGCCGATGATGTTGGAGATCGACTGCGACGACTGCTCGATGCGGCTCATGGCGGAGACGGCATCAGTAACGATGGTTCCGGAGCGCTCTGCACCCGTTCTTGCCTGGTTGACCAGCTTGCCGACCGAATCGGCAACGGATGCCGTCTCCTTGACGGTCGACATCACGCTGGACAATGCGCTTGCGGTCTCTTCGACGGAAACCGCCTGGCGTTCGCTGCGCGCTGACAGGTCGTTGTTGGCGTGGTCGATCTGACCGGCACCATTCCGCAGCACAGTGGCGACCTGGCCAACCTGGGACACGACGACTTCGAGTTTCTGGACAGAAGCGTTGAAGGAGGTCCGCAGTTCATCGAGCGGGCCGGAGAAATTGCCGTCGATACGGCACGACAGATCGCCATCTGCCAGCTTCTGCAATGATTTCGCCAGTTCGGCCACGGCGTAGTCGATTGCTTCGGCTTCCCGCGCCTTCTCCGCTTCCCGTTTGGAGCGTTCAGCCTCGGCAGCCGCATCCGTGCGTCGGGCACGATCGGCCATCTCAACCGCCTCGCGCTCGGCGGCAACCGCCTCGGCAACCGCCTTGTCCGAGACATCGAAGGCTTTGACGACGGCCGATGTCAGGGCGATCAGAACCACGCTCTGCACGATCAGCACGACGGCATGCAGAATGACGCGTGAGAAATCGGAATCGCCCGGGAACACGGCCAAGGGCATAGCGACATAAAGCAGGAGATGGTGGACCGCGACGAGGGCGGCATAGCCGATGATGGCCCGCCAATCGATCCAGGCTGCGCAGATTGCCAGGCTTGCGAAGAAATACATGTGCAGGTCGATCTGCAGCGGCGATCCCTGGAACGCGAAAACGAGGATGGCAACGGTTGCTGCATTGGCCATCGAGGTTACCATACGGGTGGTCGCGCCAGTGCGATCCCGGCTCCACAGCAAGGTGGCCGGCAGCAACAGCATGACGGTGCCGAGGATCATCGTCCAGTCGGCACCTTCCTCGCGAAAGAGGTTGCGGATCACGATCAGGGCAAAGTTGGTCCAGAGCAGTCCGACGATGCCGCAAGAGACCCTGTCTCTGAGCTTCTCAAGTTCGTTCATGTGTTCATTCCTTGCAGGCAACCAAGTGCCAGATCATGGTTGATGACGAGCAACGCGCCCGCGTCGAGTAGCCGCTCCGCGAAATCGGGAGCCTGCGAGTAGGCGACCGACATCCAGGGGACGCTTCCGGCCCAAACAAAAGCGCCGTCTGCCCGGTCGATGACGGCCATTGAACCAGCCGCTTGCGCAGTGGGTGAGGTTACGACGAGCACGAAGGGGCCGGACGGCCTTGCCGCAATGACAGCGACGACGGCGACCGCCAGCGAGAAGTAGACTGCGGAAATAAGGAACTTCATGGGCCTATGGATGTTCGCCGGGCGAAGGCTCCAGCGAAAGCCACACGCCCGGCATGCAATCAGACAGTTGGATAAACCATGAACATTTCTAATATATGCTTAATTGAACGGTGGACGTCTCTGGCTTTTTTGGAGAAATTCCAGCCTCGATTAAACGCTTTCTCGAGCGAGCCCGCGGGCCATCGCGGCGATGAGGTCGGTTCTGATGACGATACCGATGAGTTTGCCGTTTTCCAGAATGGGCACGGCCTCAACATCTGTATCACCCATCAACGGCAACAACGCTCCGAGCGGTGTGGTCGCAATAGCGCGAGGGACTTTGACACTCATGATGTCGATTGCGAGGACTGGCTTATCCCTTTCGGGATCGATCAGCCTTCGCAGAGCGGGGATGAGACCTCGATCGAGACGAAGCGCGTCTTCTCTTGCGCGGCTGATGAGATGCATCTGGAAGATAATCCCGAGAAACCACTACTTCTCATCAACGCGGGGCCGGCCTCGCCGATCCAACCGCAATCGGCCTGAGGGGGAATGGTGAAGCCAAGATGCGACAGCGCGTAGCTAATGGCCATGGCGGCGTGCTTGATTCCGTCTTCATTCCCGGTGATGACGCTGCCTGCCACCTTGCGATAGTAGATCGACTGTCCCTTAGTGTTGAGCAGGCCTGACATGCCATAGAGCCGCTCGATCGGTACACGGCAGACCGAGCTTTCTTCCCAGCAAAGCGGCGTGCCTACAACCAGGATGTCCCGACCTTGACCTTGGCCCAGAGTTCAGGACAGTCGTCGCGATCCCAGCCATGTTCCGTCACATCGGACTGTACCCCTGGCGGAATGGTATAGTCGAGCATGTGGACGTGCTGAACCGCAACACCTGCGCTCCGCATGATGTCGGCAGATGCGCCGAGCGGCAGCCGCGTGTGACTGTCGTCCGACTGGCGCTTTAAAAATGTGTTAGCGAATAGCACCGATAGAATAGAGAAGTCGTTCGCATTCACGGCGCGCACTTGGGACTGGTTTGCATTCTTGGGCATTGTATTTCCCTCCTAATTTCCAACTGCGCAACACAGAGAGCACATAAAATTAATTCCGTCACCTTGAGACGGGGTGTACAATTGGCTGCCTCAGATCGTGTTGAAAAATACTACCGCGATGTAAATTCGCGGCGTATAAAGTTTTCCATCATCGAAGTGTGACTTGCTGCGGCCAGCGCTATATTAGGGACAATCTCATGTCCGTACTTTTCAAAGTGAACATCGAGACACGCAAACCGATACTGAACGAAAGCTTCAGCGGCCGCGTGCGTGATGAGCTACTCAATTAAAGCGTGTTCATCGGTTCTGATCACGCCCGCAACGCCATCGCCTAATTGGCCAACGGCTAGAGCACCTTCCTGCCGCACTTGTTGCTCGGATACCAGACCCCGGCAGCCTATGCTCGGACAATCGCCGCAACCGGCTCCAACGCTGCGCAATGTGAAACCTACGCGCTTCCCCCGGTCGCTCCCAGCGCGCCATTTGGCGTATCAAAACCGCCGAGGCTCTAATTTTCGCTGGGTGAAACTTCAGTCGCAGGGTACTTGCGCTGCAGAAGAAACTGCCTGACCTAGACGCTGACCACGCAAGCAACCTCGGAACCGCATCAGGCTCAAGGCATGCCGCATAATCGGTCATCAGATGAGGCGCAACCCGCAACAACCCATGCCAGAAACGCTTCCGAAAGGCTCTTGCGCTCGCCGCAACCGTCAGCTTCTGGTTCTGAGAATCATTGAGTCTGGGGCCTACCGCGCCGTGAACGTATCCAAGCACCAGTACCAAAATGCGTCGATGCTGCGGGGCATATGCCATCTCTTCTTTCTAATTAGATAGTAGCCTGCGTCAGGCTCGTATCCTGCCGGTCCAACCTCAATGAGGCGACCATCCGTCAGCTCACTTTGAACGAAAGATCTGCTGACAATCGCTAAACCTTGGCCCGCCGAAGCCGCATCAAGCGCTAGAGATATTTGATTAAAACGTGGCCCGGGCAATTTAGCGTCTGTTCTGAAGTATGCATTCCAATGAGTATAGGAATCGTGCAACAAAGGCAGTGTACGAATGAGCTCAGGCGCTAAAGGTAACGTCAATCCTTTTATGACATTCGGCCCTCCGACAAGTATCAAATCTTGATTGAACAGTAATTTTGCTTCCTGGTTCGCCGGAAATGGTGGTCGCGTTTCCCGGATAACAATATCGACCTGATCGCGGTCAAAATCTGTGACGGCAACAGTCGCGATGGTACGGATTTCAATTCCAGGGAGCGCGGAGTTGAGCGATTGTAGATTGGGAATTAGCAGTTTCGTTGCAAAAGTTGGGGTCACGCTGATGGTCAGAAACTTGCCGCCCTCGCGGATCTGCTCTGTCGCCTCGTGCATGATCATAAAGGCTCTCTGGATTTCCGCATAATATGCGGAACCATCGGGTGTCAAAGCCACCCCTCGTGGCAAGCGAGTGAATAGGGAAAGGCCGATATGCCCTTCTAGAAGCTTTATTTGCTGGGCAACTGCGCCCTGCGTAACACCGAGCTCCTCGGCAGCAGCTCTGAAATTCAGGCGACGGCCAGCGACCGAAAATGTGCGCAAAGCATTCATCGGCGGCAGATCTTGAGGCGTTTTTGGCATCTGGAGCCTATAGTTTTTCTAACCTCTAGTATGTTTCGATCTAGCGCGAAATACCACACAAAAAATGCATATTGCGCCGCAACGAGATCATCGATTTTTACCCGGTCCCCTAGTGTATTGAGGATACAATGACAGCGCAGCGCTCTCCTACAACCGCCATCTCTTATGCGGTGATCCTTGCTGTGAGTTGCACGCATCTGATCAACGATCTGGTTCAGTTTCTTTTGCCTGCATTGTATCCGATTTTGAAAGGACAATACGGGCTGAGCTACTTTCAGCTCGGGCTGCTGACGCTCGCTCAGCAGATCACAGCCTGCATCCTTCAGCCCGTTCTGGGACTTTACGGTGATATGCATCCACGCCCCTATTTCCTCGCAGTGTCCATGAGCGTTGTCGCTTTCGGCGTCGTGTTGCTGGCGACAGCAGGAACTTTTGAAGCATTGTTGCTAGCGTCTGCTATCCTTGGTCTGGGGTCGGCTCTGTTTCATCCCGAAGCCTCACGCGTGTGCCGTATGGCCTCGGGGGGGCGTTTTGGATTTGCCCAGTCCAGCTTTCAGGTTGGCGGGAATGCTGGAACCGCATTGGGACCGCTGGCTGCAGCTTTAATCGTGCTGCCATTAGGGCAGGCGACGACTGCTTGGTTTGGACTGATTGCGGTAGGAGCGGTCATGATATCGCTCTGGATTGCACGGTGGTTCACGCATCATCAACGTACGATGCAGAGTGCAGGAGTACGGCTACAACCAGGCGGGCCTGATCTTTCGCGCGAAAGGCTTGCGGCCGCCTTCGCAGTCTTGGGCGCGCTACTGCTTAGTAAGTTTGTCTACATCGAAACCTTCAAGAGCTACTATGCATTTTTTCTAATGGAGAAATACGGATTGAAAATTGTCTACGCTCAGGGGTTTCTTTTCGTCTTTCTTGCCGCCGTTGTGTTTGGGACATTTTTCGGCGGTCCGATCGGCGACCGCATCGGACGTAAAAAAGTCATCTGGGGATCAATTGCTGGGGCGCTTCCGTTTGCCGTAGCCCTGCCGCATGTGCCAATGTGGATTGCGCTTGCCCTCAGCATCGTGGTTGGACTGGTCTTGTCTTCTGCCTTCTCGGCCATCGTTGTTTTTGCACAAGAGCTTTTGCCGCAAAAAATCGGCATGGTATCGGGATTCGTGTTCGGCTTTGCCTTCGGCGCCGGGGCACTTGGTGCAGCGGCGCTTGGTGCTCTGGCTGATCACATTGGAATGGCGCAAGTGTTTGAATACCTTCCCTTGTTGCTGTGTCTTGGCTTCTTGACGGCTCTGTTGCCGGACCTCGACTGATTAGCAGCTAGGACGTGTAGCGCAGCGCGCTAGTGTGGCTATGTCAAAACCCGGCAGGCTATAAGAGCCACGATCCTCAGGCAAGAACTCGGCCCGCCGCGGTGCCTCAGCGAGGGCGAGATGATTCGATTTGGCCGGTTCCCGCAAAGTGTCGGGCGGGTAACGGCGGGCGATCGGGCGATGGTCGAGGTGGCGCTCGCCCGTTTAGAACTCGTATAGCTCGTCAACCGCCCTGTACTTTGTCGATGGAATTGCGCTTCAAGCAAAGTTTAACAGCTTGATTCAAGAGCTGCAAATGCAAACGGCGATCTTGATCGCAGCTACACCGGCTAGGCTAATATCTGCTTTCTGAAGAAATCCCATTTTCCCTCACCGACCAACATGGAACGGCCAGCCTCCGCGTTGAGTTTGATTCAGTCCTCCGGACTACTTGAATCAATCGCCTGATCCACTGAAGCGGTGAATGGGGCGGTAGACTGACGTATGGACCTGAACCGGCCATCATCCCGCAATCTCGAGTTGAGAACCTGGGAAGCCTTGCAACAGCTGCTCCACTTCGCTTACCTCGTTCAGAAGGCAAGCAGTCGTTGAAAGCGCGTCCGCAACGGCCGCAGTGGGTGCCGAGATCGACACGGCGCGCCACACCGCCGGTGCAGGCATTCCGCTGACGGGGTCGAGAATATGCCCCTGCCGTCCCGCAGCATCGAATGTCGTACCGAGAGAAGACGATGTGGCGAAAGCGCGTTGCCGCAAACCGACTAAACCGCCGGCTTCGGTTCGAACAGGCCAGTCGCCACCAGTCGGAGTGCTGCCAACGGCACGGAATTCTCCCGTGTCGATCAGAACGTTCGTCACGCCTTCTGCCTCCAGCAATGCAGCTACCCGATCGGCGACATAGCCTTGGCCGATCCCATTCAAGGTCAGCGCCATGCCCGGTCGCAAGCTGATTTTCGCCGCATCCATCTCCACCTTGTCCCAGCCAACAAGCGCCTTGGCCACGGCGATTGCCGGCGCATCCGGCTGCCCGCCGCGCGCGGCGGCTTCGGCCCAGAGCGCCCAGAGCGGCTGCACGGTCGGATCAAACCTCCCGCCGCTGGCATGGTTCACGGCGGCGGCGAGCGACAGGCATTCCAGCAGTTCGAAAGGCGGCTCGGCCAGATGGCCCTCCCGGTTGAGCCGCGCGAGCGCACTATGCGCACGGTAGAGGCTCAGAATGTCTTCCAACCGATCGATTTCGGCCAATACGCGGACGGTGATCGCCTCCGCGTCGGGATGGTCGATCCGGATAGAAGCGCGCGCACCAAGCGCTTGCCCGGTCCAGAATTTCGAGACTTGCGGTGCGGCGCGTGTCACGGCTGGCAGAAGAGCCAAGGCAGCGGAAATCGTGATCAGTCGGCGGCGTGTAATGGGCATGGTTCAGCCTCCAGCTTTGTTGGACAGGGCACGCAGACGGTTTTGGAAATCGGTATTGTCGTCCTGCGGGTTCGGGTCGACAAAGTCCTCAACCGGGGCCAGAACCATGTCGTCGGTAATTTCGGCCAGGGACAAGACACGACCGCCCTCGACGCGGGCAAATTCCTCGGCCTGTTGACGGCTCGAAAACGGAACCGTCTCCGGCGCCCCCATGCCCCCCTGGCGCGCCGATCCCACGACGAACAGCGCCTTGTCTATGGCAATCCAGTTGCCATAGCCCGGTTGATCCCAGGTGGCCCCTGTCGCCCCCATATCGTTCACATAGACGGCAAGGATTGGCGCCATCTGCTCAGGTCCACGCAGATAGGCAATGGCATCACGGACCTGGCTGAAGAACAGGGGGGCTGGCATGCCCTCGAGAAACACCTGCCCCTTGGGTCCAGCATGTTCGAGCAGGTTCATCTGGCAATAGTGGCCAAGCGTCTCGGCCGTCATGTCCTTGGGCGTCGTGTCCTGCGTGACCTTCTCCTGGCACCCGGCGAGCAATGCCAGTAAACCGGCGATCAGCAGCGCGTGAAGCGGAAGTCGCATGGGCCAATTCATGGGGTCACCTTTCGAAAAGCGGTAAGCGCAAGCGCGATCGCCAGCAATGGCCAGAGGAACAGCGAAGCTGCCAACTGCCAGAGCGGGATTGCCCCCGCTGCGCCACCGATGCCGCCGGCGGCCGCGACCGCGTGAGCGGCGGACAGGTTGAAGACGCGGAAGGCATCGGCGGGGTTGGCAAGCAAGGCGACGGGCAAGGCTTGCGTGGTTAAGGCACCACCGCCATCGGTGACGATCAGCGCCAGAAGCGCCAGGTCGTAGAGCACGACGGCGACCAGCCACACCGCAATCGCAAGTCCCGCAGCACCGGAGGGACGGCGCGCCAGTGCCGAGAGCGCATAGCCGGCGCCGAGGAAAGTGGCACCCAGGAGAACCGAGGACCAGATCAACCGGACCAGGGAACCGATCCCCTTGATCGCCGCCGGATCGGACCACACGGCCACCACCAGTGCTGCGCCATAGCCCAGGGTTACAGCAAGCGCCAGGATCGCAAGATGCGCCAGAAGCTTGCCGAGCAGGATCTCAAGGCGCGAGACCGGATAGGTGAGAAGCAGCGGCAGCGTGCCGCGCTCCACTTCGCCCGCCACGGCATCAAAGCTCATCAAAAGCGCAAGCAGCGGCACGAGATAAACGGCAAGCGAAGTGAGTGAGGCAACAATGACCGACAGCCGGTCGACGCCGACATCGCCGGTCGGCGCGGAACCTGCGGCGGCAAGCACGAGCGCAAATAGCATCATCATGCCGGTGGCGATCAGCACCCAGCGGTTCCGGAAGGCGATGCGGAACTCGCAAGTCGCGGTGGCGAGAATGCGCCTCATTGCCCGTCCCTCCGGCTGAAATGGCTGTAGATATCCTCAAGGCTCGGCGGGTTCACATCGAGATCGGCGACCTCGGCACTTCGCGACGTGATGCGAGCGAGAAGCGGCAGCTTTTCGGTCTGCGCGCAGGTGATGCGCAGCACTCCGTCGATGCCGAGGGATGCTTCCGGCAAGGCTGCGGCAAGCGATGCTGCATGGCCCTCAACCGGACGAACGAGGAGCGTGATTGGCAAGACGGCCTGCGCGCGAATGTCGGCAAGGCTGCCCTCGGCCACCAGTTGTCCGCCCGACAGGATGAGGATGCTGTCGGTACGCGCCTCGACCTCGGTAAGCGCGTGCGAGGACAAAAGGATCGTGGTGCCATCCGCCGAGAGACCATCAAGCAGGTCGTAGAAATCTCGTCGCGAGACGGGGTCGAGGCCCGAGGTCGGCTCGTCCAACACCATAAGGCGGGGTCGGCCAATCAGGGTCTGGGCAAGGCCCACGCGCTGGCGCATGCCTTTGGAATAGGTACCAATCCGCCGCCGCGCC